>NZ_JAKRFC010000016.1:0-104352 GCF_022348205.1 Epibacterium sp. MM17-32
TTTCTCAGGGTGCGGTCCAGCATCCGACGGAGGGCGGACCAGTAACCGCGATCCAGCCGCAGCGCATCCGCCCGTGCCTGGGTGATGAGGTGCATCTGGAAGATCACACCTAGGAACTTTGTGTCCGAGTCGACGACCGGCAGCGAGGTGAACCGGTGCTGCCGGAACAGGTCGGCGACATCCGCGAGCGGCGTTTCCGGGGTGATCGTGATCAGGTCCTGCGACATGATCTCATTGGCCGTCAGCGGACCGGAGGCATGGCTGGCCGCCTGCAATTCCGCCGCCCCGATCAGCCGGGCGAGATCCTCCACCCCGAGGTTGAAGGACTGGCTGTAGCGTTCGAGAAGCGCCGTCAGCTCTGCCTGCGTCAGGCCGAGCCGTTCGGTCGGGGTGCGATCATCGGTCTGATGCGGGCCCGGGCTATCGAATTGTCGGAACGGATACCGCCGCCCCGTGAGGCGCGCATAGACCGCTGCGCAGATCACCAGCGCTAGTGTTCCCAGCGCGATCGGGGTGACCGCGAACCAGAAGCCAAGCTCTGAAATGGCCTCCGGGTTCATGGCTGCGGTCATGGCAACCGCGCCCGCAGGTGGGTGCACCGCACGACACAGCAGCGTGGCAAAGATCGCCAGACCCACGGCGACCGCGATCCGCATCGTGGGCTCCGCGATCAGCAGACAGACTGCAACACTGACCAGCGCCGCGACGGTGTTGCCGACGATGGCGGACCAGGGCTGCGCCAGCGGGCTGTTCGGGATCGCGAACAGCAACACCGAGGAAGCACCGAAGGGGGCAACCAGATAGAGCCCCAGCTCGAGGTCCACGCCGGGCGACAGCAGGAACATCCCGGTCAGCCCCAAGCCAAGCAACGCGCCGGTGCCGGCCCGGATGGCTTCGTGCAGGGGGACGCGGGACACTGCGGGTCCAAGGGATCTGAGGAGTTGCACGCATTGGGCCTTTATCGCTGTGTGCCCGAAAATTCATCACCTTGCAGGAATGGTCAACTCCGCGATTGCACAAAAAACACCAGGGTCATGATGATGCCCACGGCGATGATAAACAGGCGGAGCAGGGCGGTATTCCGGACCCGCCGGGCCAGCGCAGCGCCCAGAACGCCGCCGGCGGCGCAGGACGGCGCTAGGATCACGGCTGTGCTCCAGTCGATCAGCCCGGCGAGGGTATAGGTCGCGACCGAGACAAGCGACAGAATCACCGACATCAGGTTCTTCAGCCCGTTCATCTGGTGCAGGTCGGTCATGCCGATCACGCCAAAGGCGGCAAGCAGCATGATTCCGAGCCCGCCGTTGAAGTAGCCGCCATAGATCGAAACGGCAAAGACCACCGCATGACCGGCGGTTTCGGAGAGATGACGTCCGGATCTCATCTGGTGTCGCAGATAGGCCGGACCAAAGGCAAAGGCGAGGGTGGCGAGCAGCAGGAACCAGGGCACGATGCCGGAAAACAGCTCGCCAGGTGTCACCAGCAGCAACCCGGCGCCGATCAGCCCGCCGAGACTGGCAATCAGGACCATGCGCGCAAGGGCGGATGTCCCATTCCCGGTGCCGATGTCGTGGCGATAGGCCCAGGCGCTGCCGGCATATCCGGGCAGCGCAGACAGGGTCGCGGTGGCATTGGCCATGATCGGTGGCACGCCCGCCCAGACCAGTGCCGGAAAGGACAGAAAGGTGCCGCCCCCGGCGATGGCATTCAGAGCGCCTGCGGCAAGCCCCGTCAGGATCAGGGCAATGGTGGTCAGCATGGTGTTTCTCCTGTGGCTGACGCGGCTGTTGCATGGATGTGAAATGGTCTGCAAATTGGTCTGAAATGGGGGGAGGGCGCATGACAACCAGGCGGGTACAACAGGTCTTGGCCGATCTTCAGGCGGTGCTGGCGGCGCAGCGCATCCTGCCGGGGGATCGCCTGCCCTGTGAACGGGATCTGGCGCGCCGCCTCGGGTGCAGTCGCGAAACCCTGCGCAAGGCCCTCGCTGAGCTGGAGCAGGCGGGCGAAATCTGGCGCCATGTCGGGCAGGGGACATTCTACGGTCCGCGCCCGCGCGGGCATCCGATCCGGGAGCGGATTCTGGTGCAAGGGGCGTCGCCGCTCCAGTTGATGCAGGCGCGGTTGACCATCGAACCCTCTGTGGCGGCCGAGGCGGCCCTGTTGGCGTCGCGCGCTGATGTGGCCTATCTGACCGATCTGGTGCGCCGGGGCACCGGGGCGACAACCCGGACCGAATGCGAGGAGATTGATGCCGCATTTCATCGCGGCATCGCCGAGGTGACCGGCAACCCCATCCTGCTTGGCCTGCTGGATTATCTGGCGGGCGTGCGGCGGCACGCCGCCTGGCAGCGGGAATGGGAACGGACCTACCGCAGATTGGGCGTGACCGCCTTTACCGAGCGCCACAGCCAGCAACATCAGGCCATCGTGGACGCCATCACAAGACACGCTGCCACCGAGGCGGCAGAGGCCATGCGCGGCCACCTGATGACCATAGATGACGCCATGCGCGCGGCAGGCCTGCCAGCCTGAGACCCGACGCCGGGGTCAGATTCCCGCAGGATCCGATCGCGATGGCTCAGGTGGTTTCCAGCAGCTTTCGTTGAGGCGCGACCACTTCGGCGATGAGCTTTTGCAGCGCGCGATGCTTCAGCGAGGTCTTGGCGCCCAGGGTGTAAACATAATCGGCCATTTCCTGATGCAGGCCGCCGGTCTCCGCCTCGGGGCTATAGGCCTTGAGCGCCTTGCCCAGGGCGACAACCGCCTCCACCGCGGCCCGTTCGACCGTCTCGTCCGGCGGCGTGCCGGTGCGCGCCGCGGTTTCGACCGCCTGTTCAAACGCGGGCACGGCGGTCTCATAGGTGGCCAGCGTGCTTTTGATGCGTCCGGCATCGGGGCCGGTGACGGTCGGCTTGGCGACGCTGGTGGCCTTCATGTGGAAGCGGCAGAAGCTCTCATAGGTCAGTTCGATCTCGCCCGGGTGCCAGTCATTGGCGACCCCGACGGCGCGGACCACCACCGGGTCCTCGTCATAGAGCTGCTCCAGATAGGTCACCACCTTGTCGACATTGGTCTCGGGCTGGGCAAGCGTGCGTTCGTTGATGCCGCAGCGGCGCATGGCCTCCTTGGCGATGGCGTTGCCCTCGACCTTGGCCCCATAGGCCATGGCGTATTTCGACAGGGTCGGGTTCTTGCGCAGGGCCATGCGCGCGGCCTTGCGGTTCTGCGGCTGTTCCAGCGCTGTCTTGTATGCGGCCCAGGCCTGCGCGATGGCGACGTTCTTCTCAATCTCGACGCCGAGGTCGAGCAGCGCCTCGCCGGCGTCCGCACCAGAGGAGATCGCCAGCCCGATCGGGGCGGCGGGGGACAGTTTGGTGGCTTCGCCCGCGACTTTGACCGCCTTGATGCCCACCCTGATGTCGGCAATGATATTCTGTTTCGTTTCAAGCCCGTAGCGGTTCATCATTGCATCCAGCTGCACCGTTGCAGCGGCGCCTGCGTCCTCGACGTTTTCGATCCAGATCAGGAGCTGCTCGGCGTGTTTGACCGCTTCGGCGATGGCAAAGGCCAGTTCGGCGCAGGCCTGCACCAGCCCCATGCCGGGCACCAGGTCGGCAATCAGCCCGGGGCCCTTGGTGACGATCTTCTGGGCCAGCTGAAAGGTCATCTTGTCGCGCTGAACGATGGCGATCAGCGTCTCCATCGAGTCGAGTCGCTTCTGTTCGGCGGCGGCGATTTCCTCGGCGTCGGAGCTTGGCGGTGGGAAGCCGGTGACCAGCAGCTCCTCGAAGGCGGCGTCCTTCTCTTCCATGAAGGCGCGCAGTTTTTCCTCTTCGGAGCGGGCGGCGGCGGCTTCCTCAAGCGCCTTTTGTTCCTTCAGCTTGTTGATCGCCTCGATCGAGATCGGCGCGGTATCCGGCCCCTCGATATTGCCGTATTCCTCGGTGCTCTCCTGGGCAAGCTTGGTGGCTTCTTCCAGCTTGGAGCGGGCGGTTTCCAGATCCTCGCCCAGCGTCTCGCTGTTTTCGGCGGCGGCGATCGCTTTGATGGCATCCTTGACGCCGCTGGACCCGATGATGCCTGCGGCGGCGTCTTCCATCGCCTTCATCGCGGCCAGCGTGTCGGGCGGCGTCTTCGCCATGGCCTGCTTGACGGCGGTGGCCTGTGCGGCGGTTTCAAGGCCGGTCTTGATGTACTCGCCGATGGCGGCCACATCGCTGTTGCCGGTCCCGGCAAGCCCGGTGGCAATCCCGTCGCCAAAGGATTTGAACGCCGCTTCGACATTGCCTTCGGCCAGATGCTTGCCGGCGGCTGCACCGCGCGCCCCGGCGGTGATGGTGCCCGTGATCGCGGTCGCGACCTTGGCGTCGACACCGGCGGTGGTCAGGGATTGGCCCAGCATCTTGGTCAGCGTGTCGGTCACCGCAAAGGCGTCTTTCTTGGCGATGGCGTCCGGCAGTTCCTGCGCGCCGGTGCGCAGGATGCCGATCACGGCCTTCACCTCGGGAGAGCCGACGGCATTGCCGATTTCGGCGAGGATGAAATCCATCGCCTTGCCCGGTTTCGGCGGATCTTCTGCCAGGGCCTTGGCGGCGCCGGTGGCGGTGGCGAGCCGCGAGACATTCTCGCCGATCAGCTTGCCCACCTCGGTCAGCTGCTTGTCACCGGTGGCGGCAAAGCTGGAGGTGATCGCCTTGCCGAATTCGTTGAACGCCCCTTCGAGGTCGCCTTCGGCAATCAGTTTGCCCGCATTTGCGGATCGCGCGGCGCCATTGATGATGCTGGTTACGCAATCGGCCACGGTGGGATCCACGCCCGCACTCTTGAGGGTGGTGCCGAGGGCCTCGTTGAAGATGTCGACCGCCTTGATGGCGTCGCGTTCCTTGACCACCGTGGGCACGATCTTGCAGGTGGCGGTAAACACCACGTCGCACATCTCGATGACCTCGGCGGCCTCCTTGGTGTCGGTGAGCACCTTGGCGTTTTCGGTCACAGCCGCGACCGACCCGGCAAAGCCGGTGAGCTTGCCCGCCGCGTTGATCGTGGCCTTGCCGATGGTTTCGACCGGGGCGAATTTTTCCAGGAAAATATCGGCCTTGGACATGTTCTTGGAATGCTCCTGCAAACGCGCCTCGTAGAGGGCGGAGCTTTCCTGAAAGGTCTGGACCACTTCGGAGTGGCGGTCGTTGATCATGTTTTCCGGGATGATCCCCTGCCGCATCAGCGGCTGCCACAGGTCCCGCGCCATACGGTCATGGGCGTCCTTGATCGCCTGCGCTTCTTCGTAGGTCGGGAAATCCGGATCTGCCGGTTCCGGCACCTTGTAGTAGTCGAGCTGTTCCAGTTCCGCCTGCATGGCGAGGATCTTCTGGTATTGCTCTTGCAGCCGCCCCAGCTTGTCGCCGTCGATGGGTTTGGCGCCGGGCATGTCGGCGTAGGTGTCCACTTCGGCAAAGGGATCGTGCTTGGCAGTGTCCAGAAGCGGCATCGATTTGCCATTCTTCAATTCCACCTGAATGGCGGCAAAGGCGTCCTGCAGCTCTTGCAGGGCGTCGTCGGTCAGGGTTTCGGCGATCATCTGCGCGCCGGCCTGGCGCTGCTCGAAATCCGTATCCGCCTGCTGGGCCTGGGCGGCAACGCCGGTGACCTGGCCAACCCAGGTTGTCTGTTCGGGCGTCATGGGCATGGGGGGTCCTCCCTCGTCGGTCGGCTCAAACGCCGCGCAGGACTTCAAGTTCGATGTAATTCAGGATGGCGTTCATGGGCACGGCGATGCCGTTGACCTTGAACGGGTTCATGGCGGCGTGTTTGACCAGCGCGTTGCCCTTCATGTAGCCGCGATAGAGCCGCACCAGGCGCAGCGCATCCTCGCGGGCCTTTTTGCGCGCCTTTTCGTCGCCTGCGGTGTCCGGGTCGCCCAGCACCGAAGCAGCGGCATCAAAGGCGGTCGCGTCAAAGGCGGTTGCAACCTTCTCCATCGCCGTCAGGCCGGACTTGGCCTTGCTGGCCTTATCCCCGTCAAAGCCGCTGTCTTCGTCGACCGCGTCACCGGCGGTGCGCGCCAGGGTTGCCAGATCCTGGCTGAGCCGGTTGACGGCCGAGGCCCAGCTCTTGCCGATGCCGGCGAGCTTGTCGAAATTGTCGACCGGTTTGGGCGGGTTGCCCATGGCGCGTGTGATGCGGTGCTGAACGCGCGACCGGATTTCCTCGGCCGCCTCCAGATTGCCGCCCTTGGCCTGGCTGAGCGCAGACTCGTTCAGTTTTTCGATGGCCTCGTATTCTTCGCGGGTTTGTTCGGTGATTTGGTCGCTGGCCTTGAGCTTTTTCAGATTGCTTGCGGTCTGCTTGGTGCGGGCTTCGAAGTCCTTGATTTTGCGCTCTTTTTCCTCGCGCGCGTCGACGGCGGCCTGCTGATCGGTCAGCAGTTCGGCGACCACACCCATATCCGCGGGGTCCGGGGTGGTGCCGGCCTTCTCGGCGGCCCGCAGACGGGCGGTGGCGTTGAGCCAGGCATCGGCCTTGGTTTCGACGTCGGTCAGTTTGATCTCGGCATAGTTCTGAAGCGTCGGATCCTCGCCCACGATCATGCCATGGGCCTCGGTCAGGGTGTCGCGCAGAGCGCCCTCGTATTTGTCGCCGGTCACACCAAAGGCCTTGCGCAGCATGGTCGCAACCGCGCCGTGGTCTTCCTTGCCATAGTCAAAGATCGCCTTGGCCAGCGCGTTCACCTTTTTCTCCACTGCCTTGTATTTGACCAACGTGTCATCGCGCCAGACCCGCATGTCGTCGGTGGCGGTCTTGAAGGCCTCGACCTGTTTGGCCAGCGCATCAAATGCGGTGTGGGCGGTGTCGGGGGATTGCTCCTGCCAGCTCTCGTGCAGCTCGTTGAAGCGGGTTTTCAGCTCGTCATATCTGGTCGGCTGGATTTCCGAGGCAGGCAATTTGTCGGTGCCGCCGGGTTTGCCGATCACTTCGGAAATCTGGGCGATCAGGGTTGCGCTCTTCTGGTTGATGACCTCGGCGTGGCTCAGTTCGACGAGCAGCTTATCGGCCTTGTCCAACAGACCCGCAAGCGGCGCGAGCGCGCCGATGTTCTTGCCCTCGTTCAGCACCAGCTCCGCCATGGCGATAAGGTCCGCCAGTTGTTCCTTCTGCGCGGCGGGCACCTTGGTGCTGAGCCCGGCCAGCCCGCTTGTCAGCGTGTTGATCTTGGTCCGGTGTTTCTGGGCTTCGGTGTCGAAGGCCTGCGCCGCGTCGGTGCGGGCCTTTTCGGCCTGGGTCTTCCACTTGGTCAGGGTGGCCAGTTCCAGATCGTACCGACGGGATTTTTCGGCCTTGGTGCCGATGTCGCGCAGCGTCTTGGCAAAGGCATCCGCCTTGTCGACCTCCCAGTCGATGAGATCGTCGGCGATCGTCTGGCATTCCCGCAAGGTCTGGCGGAACTCCGGCGCCTTGCGCATGGCCTCGGCCAGGGTTTCGAGCGCAGCGGTGTCCTTGAGCGCGGCATCGACCTTTTCCATCAGGGTCTTGCGGGTGGCCAGGAACTCCTTCAGAGCCGTCTCCATGGCCTGCTTCGCGTCCTCAAGCGACAGGTTCTTGTCCTCGACGGCGTGGCGGATGGCATTATGCTTTTGCGAGGAGAGATCGGCGTGAGCCTGGGCAAAGGCGGTGTCCGGCACCTGGAGCACGTTTTCGGTATCAAGCTGCGCCAGACCCTCGACCTTGGTTTCCAACTCCTTGAGCCTGGGTTGATCCTCGCTGACGGCGCTCTGGATCTGGCGGTAGAAACCGTCGGCCAGTTCGGCTTTTTCGCCACCTTCCTTGCCCTTGCGGGCGTTTGTGATGCCCTGACGCAAGGCGCGGCGGGCGATATTCTGGAAATCGCCGGCACCGATCACAAAGGTTCCGTTGGCCTCGCTCATGCGTTTGGCGTTCAGATATTCATCGTGAAAGAAGGTGTGCTCGGGCGAGCCTTCGAGGCCGCGCAAGGCCGACAAGGCGGCCTGTTCGGCGCTCAGATAGGCCCGATAGCCTTCGATCAGGTCCTTGTTTTCCTTCAGGTTGCGCTTCTTGCCGAGTTTGGCGAGGCCCTTGCCGGTGGTGAAATACGATTTGATAAACGTCTGCTGCGGTTTGGAAAGATCATCCCAGGGCATGACGGAAACTCCTGTCGGTCAAAGACCTCGTTATTTGAGTGCGCTCTCGATTTCGGAGAGCGCCGACGCAGCGGAGGAAGCGATCGCCACATTGGCAAAGCCGTTGTCGGCGTCGATCACGCGAAAGAAGTCGCCAGAAAGTTCTGACTGATATTCCTTCAGCAATCCGCGGGCCTGCGCTTTCAGGGCCTCCCGGTCACTGCCGGGCGCGGCGTTCACCACCTCGTCCAGCTTGTCGGACAGGCGGTCGTCAAGCCGATCCAGATAGGCGTCCAACTCTCCGACGCTGTCGGCCACCGGCTGCAATTCGGGGTCGCCATTGCACACGGTTCGGATCGCGTCCTGAAGCTTCTTCAGCTCGCTGTGCATGGTGGTGAGGGTGCTTTGCCATTTCAGCCGTGAGATCGCGAAGGGCTTTACATCCTCTGGCACATCGGCGGCGTAATCGGACCCTTCGGACGCCATTGCGGCGGCCAGCAAGGGCTGCGCCCGGGTCAGCGCGGCGACGGCCTTGTCATAGATCCCGTCTGCGGCGTTGTTGTTGCCCCATTCCCAAAGCTTGAGGAAATCGCCCCGCGATTTTTCGTCCGGGAACCGGTTGTCGCGCAGGGCTGTCTGCACCTGCGGCTCCATTTCGGCAAAAAGCGTGCTGTAGCGCTCCTGTTCGGGGCTGGTGCCGGAGCTGTCCGAGGTGGATTGAGGCGCGACGGTGTCAAGCGCCTGTGCCAGTTTGGCCAGCCCGGCAGCGGTCTTGTCCAGATCCCCGGCTTTCAGGGTGCCGGCCAGGGTTTGCACCACTTTGGCAAGCTTGGACTTTTGCGGTTCTTCAAGCTGTTTGACGCGCCCGGCGAGCGATTTCAGCTGGGTTTCCAGCCCGGCGCGATCCGCGGTGCCCGTCTGGCCAACCGGATCGCCAGAGTCCGCTTGCGCGGCCTCGATGGCGGGCATCACCTTGTCGATGGCGGCATTGGCCTGCTCCAGCTTGCCGGCCTTGAAGGCAGCAACCACGGTTTCGACAGGTTTTGCAAGCTTGGCCTGTGCCGGATCGGGCAGTGCCTTGAACGCGGTCACCATGGCCTTGATGCGAGTGCCGACGGCACCGGCGTCGGGGCCATCGTCCTCTGCGGTGTCGTCTGCGTCCTCATCCGCGAATTCGTCATAGAATGCGTCCGGATCGGCGTTGTGTTCGGCCAGGGCGGCCTCCAGATCCTCCTCGCCAAGGACAACGGGCTGCAGGCTGATCTTCTGCGTCTTGAGGTATTTCTTCAGCTTCTTGCTGAGGGCGGGGATCGACAGCTCGCATTCGAGCTTCATCACCTTGCCTTCGGTCTCAAAGGTGCCAAAAGCGGCCTTGCCGCCGTCGCCTTCGGACTTCGCCTGTTTGCCCAGCATTTTGGCGGGCTTCTTCAGGTGAAGCAGCAGGTAACCGTCGGCATCATCCTTGCCGGGATTGAACGCAAAGCTCACGGGCTTCTTGCGGCTCTTTGAAATGATCTTCTTGATCTCGGGGCCGCTGAGCGGTTCTTCGGCCATGGACGCCTCCAGGCAAAGTAATAATGTTATCTGTTAAGTCGTCTTAATATTCCGTACACCTTTCGCGACGTGGGGTCAGTAACAATCTTATTTGCGGGTCGGGGGAATTGTTGCGGATCCGGCCCCGCTGCGACGGCCAGCCGGTGCGGGCACGGATGCACGGCGGGGCCAGTAAACGCAGGGGGATGACATCAAAAACGCGCACCCGGCCACGCTGTGCAGCTGTGGCCGGGAGGTCGTTCGGGCATCACGAAGACTGAGTTCGGCAATGCCGTATTTCGGTGTTTTCCCGCTTTTCAGCTCTATCTGCCGGTGATGCCGGGGAAGGCGATCAGCATGGCCAGCGCCAGGATCTGCAGCGCAATAAACGGCAGGAGCGACCGGAAGATTTCGCCAAGGCTTATGTCCGCCGGGGCCACCGATTTCAGGTAGAAGGCCGCTGGACCAAAGGGCGGCGATAAGAAGCTCACCTGCATGTTCATGCAGAAGACGACGCCGAACCAGACCGGATCAAAGCCGAGCTTGGTCACGATGGGCACAAAGATCGGCATGGTCAGCAGCGCGATCCCGACCCAGTCGAGGAACATGCCCAGCACGAAGAGAATGGCCATCATGAACAGGATCACCACATGGGGATTGTCCGAAATGCCGGTGATCAGCGCCGAGACAAAGTTGATCCCGCCCATGAAGTTGAACACCCCCACGAGGGCCGAGGCACCGATCCCGATCCAGACGATCATGCCAACGGTCTGAAGCGTCTGAAGGGCGGCGCCTTTCAACAGCTCCACGGAAAACTCGCCACGTACCAGCGTCGACAGGATGACGCCGGCCACCCCCACGGCAGAGGCTTCGGTGACGCTGGCGATGCCGCCGTAGATCGAGCCCAGCACCATCGCCACCACCAGAAGGGGCAGCACCAGCCCCTTGAGAAGACGCAGTTTCTCCGCCATCGGCACCTCGTCGCGTTCGACCACCGGCGCGACGTCGGGGTTCAGGTAGGCACGGATCAGCACATAGGCGACATAGAACCCGGCCAGCATCAGCCCGGGCAGGAAGGACGCGGTAAAGAGATCCCCGATCGACACATTTGCGGTCAGCCCGTAGATAATGAGCACGATGGAAGGCGGCACCATGGTGCCGAGCGCCCCACCTGCGCAAACCACGCCGATCGCCAGCTTGCGATCATATCCGAGCCGCAGCATCTGGGGCAGGGCGATCAGCCCCAGCAGGACGACTTCGCCGCCGATGATGCCGGACATGGCGGCCAGGATCACCGCCACGATAATGGTCTGGATCGCGACCCCGCCCCGCAGGCGCCCCCCGACCAGCCGCATGGCGTCGAACAGATCCCGCGCAATGCCGGAGCGGTCCAGGATGGCCGCCATCAGGACGAACATCGGCACCGAGACAAAGACAAAACTGGCCACAAAGGAATAGACCCGGCTGGTGATGAGCGGCACCACCATCGGCCCGGTCCACCCGAGCGCAAAGATCAGCGCCACCAGCAGCGTCACAAAGGCGAGCGGCATGCCGGTGACCAGAAGACCGAGCAGCATGACGAACATCAACAGGGTTGCGCTCTCGATGCCGAGGGCCTGAAAGGAGCCAAACAGTTCGGTCATTTCTTGTCCTTGAGGTAGTTCACCGCGAGCACCGCGAATTGCACCGCCATGACGGCGAGCACGAGAAACAGGAAGAGCTTCGACAGGCCCGGATAGACCGGGTCCCAGGCGCTGCCCGAGCGTTCCAGCCGGAAGCTGCCGTCGGGCATGAAGATCGCGCGCGCCACCATGGTCCAGGCCGCCCAGGCAAACATTGCCGCCGCCGCACCGCTGATGACAGAGATCGCCACGTTGAACCGTCGCCGCCAGCGCGGCGAAAGCGCGTCATAGATCAGCACCACGCGGATATGGCGGTCGCGGGCGGTGCAATAGAGGCCGCCGTAGACAAAGGCGATGCCGCACAGGAAGATCGTCGTCTCATGTGCCCAGATGGTGGGTGCGTTGAAGACATAGCGCAGGATCACCTCCTGGATGAGGATCAGCATGGCCAGCACGATTCCGGCGGCAAAGACCAGCCCGCCGCGGTCGATCCAGCGCCCCAGACGCCCGGCCTGCGGTATCGGACCCGGGCCCTCGGTATCCGGCGCTGTTGCATGTTCCTGTTCGGCCAAGGCCGGTCCTCCCGTCATGATCGGTGTTGCGTGATGGTAGAGGAGGGCGCGTCGGCCCCCCTCGCTGTTGGGGTCGGGCTCAGTTCAACAGGCCCGCGCCCTTCAGATAGGCGGTCAGCGTGTCATAGACTTTCTGCGCATTTTCGGAGCGGCTGGCGACCTGCTCCCATTCGCCGGTGGCGATGCTGCGGAACTTGGCGCGCTCGGCGGCGGGCCAGTCGTGGACTGTAACCTTACCAGAGGCCTTGGCGGCCTCGACCGCAGCCAGATCCGCCTCGCGCAGCGTGGCGACCTGAAGGTCGGCGAATTCCTCGACGGATTCGGTGATCGCGGTCTGAATCTCGGCGGGCATCGCGTCCCACTTGGCCTTGTTCATCGAAATCTCGACCAGCGGCATGGAGTGGAAGCCGGGATAGACCGGGTGTTTGGCCACATCATGCATGCCCTGCGCCTGATTGGTCGAGAACACGGTGTAATCCGCCGCCTCGATCACCTTCTTGTCGAGCGAAGTGAACACCTCGGAGCCCGGCAGGTTCACCGGTGCGGCCCCGGCCGCGGCAAAAACCTGCTGCACCAGACCCTCGGGCGCGCGCATCTTCAGCCCCTTGAGGTCTTCAACACCCTCCAGCGGTACGGCAGAGACAAAGGCCTCGAGCCCCGGAGTGGTCGCGCCGATGAAATGCAGGCCGTAGGGGGCCAGCAGCTCCTGCATCAGCTCATTGCCGCCGCCGGTCCGCATGAAGGTGAACATTTCCTCCGGCGCGCTCCAGGCGCCGACCGGGTTGGCGATCAGGCCAAAGGCCGGGTCCTTGCCGGAGAAATAAGAGGTGTCGGTGACATGACCGTCGAGGATACCCGCCGCGATCGCGTCCTGGGTTTCGTTATGGGCGACGATGCTTTCCACCGGCAACAGTTCGATGGCGACCTTGCCGCCGGTCTTTTCCTCGACCATCTCGGTCCAGCGGGTTTGCAGCTGGAAGTTCGGGTTGCCCGCCGGGTCCGACGACTGGAAGCGCAGGCTGTAGTCCTGCGCCAGGGCGCCGCCGGCAAGGGTGGTGGCAACGAGGGTTGCTTTGAACAGATGGTTCATGGGTCTCCTCCCTGAGAGTGTTCTGTGTGAGGTTTGGGTTTAGCGTCCGGTGCCGCCTCCTCGGCTCCGGACAAAGTCGAGCGCCCGCGCCACCACCTGCGGCAGTGACAACGCAACGTCGATTTCTGTGACATCAGGCCCCGACGGCGGCTCCAGCGCGTCAAGTTGGCTCTGGACGAGGCTGGGGGGCATGAAATGGCCCGGACGGGATGCAACCCGATGTTCGAGCAGATCCCGCGCGCCGGTCAGGTGGATGATGATCATCTCGCCCGCCTGTGCTGCCAGCAGGTCACGGTAGCGTTGCTTGAGAGCCGAACAGGCCAGAACCGCGGGCCGGGGCTGGTGCGCCAGCTCCGCGCCGATGACCTCCAGCCAGTCGCGCCGCATCTCATCGGTCAACGGCCGGCCAGCCTGCATATGCGCCACATTGTCGGGCGAATGGAAGCTGTCGGCCTCCACGTAGGGTGCGTCGAGCGCGGCGGCGATTGCCTCCGCGACGCTGGATTTCCCCACACCGCAAACGCCCATGACCAGAATATGTCGCACTGCGTGCCTGCCTCCTCGCAAATCGCCGTCTGATAGCGCCACCATTCAATGACAGCGCTGTCATGATGTTGACAGCGCTGTCATTCGTCAAGAAAGATATTTCCCAAAGGGAGACAAATTCCGCCAATGTCCGAAAAGAAAAGAATAACTTTGGATGACGTGGCCCGGCTGGCCGGCGTCAGTGCGATCACCGTGTCGCGGGCGCTGCGCCGCCCCGGCATGGTTTCCGAGGCCGTGCGCAAGCGGATCGATTCGGCGGTGGCGGAGCTCGGCTATGTGCCAAATCCCGCCGCGCGGCATCTGGCGACGGGGCGGTCGAACGTCATCGGCGTGTTGATCCCGTCGGTCACCAACAGCGTCTTTGCCGAAGTGCTGAAAGGGATCTACGCCGCCTCGGAGCCCTCGGATTATGACGTGCAGCTGGCCAACACCCGCTATTGCGCCCGGACAGAGGAAAACGCCCTGCGGCTGTTTGCCAGCCAGAAACCCGCCGGTCTTGTGGTCAGTGGCTTCGATCAGAGCACAGCGGCCCGTGCGCTGTTGGAAAGCCTCGACTGCCCGGTGGTGCAGATCATGGAGACGGGAGAAAACCCCGTCGATGCCTGCGTGGGGTTTTCGCATTTTCACGCGGCGCAGGCGGCGACTCGGCATCTCCTGGCGCAGGGCTACCGGCGGCCCGGGTTTCTGGGCGCGCGGATGGACCCGCGCACCCGGCGCCGGTTTGACGGGTTTCGCGCCGAAGCCACGGCAGCCGGAGTGTTTCACACCGATCGCGTGATGACGTCGCCCGAGGCGTCATCGGTCACCAAAGGTGCCGAGATGTTGCAGCAGCTGCTGGCGCAGGCCCCGGACGTGGATGCGATCTTCTGCAACAACGATGACCTCGCGCTTGGGGCCTTGTTCCAGGCACAGCGCGCCGGGCTGTCCGTCCCGGATCGGCTTGGGATTTGCGGATTCAATGATCTGGAAGTGATGTCGGCGGCGAATCCCGCTCTCAGCAGCGTTCGGACCCGTCGGTTCGACATGGGGCAGATGGCGCTGAAAATTGTGCTGGCAAAGCTGAATGGCACATGGTCCGGCCCTGCCGTGGTCGATCTGGGCTACGAGGTGATGATGCGGCAAAGCACAATGCCCATGCGCGCCGACATCGGCTGAGTTCGACCCTTCAAGCGGTGGAGGTCCGGTGCAGGCTGTTGATCCGCCTAACGCCTGTCGGTTTTCTGTATCTGGTTGGGCGGAGCGCGGATCGCCGAGAGCGCCATACCCGCCCTCGGCGGAGCAATCGCCCCGCGCGGGCCGCGCCCCGTGGCGCATGCGTTTATCCCCTGCAGCCCTTGCTGCGGCGCAGCGTTCGCTCCGGCCTCGCTATTTCGCGTGATCTGGCGCGCGCCGTCAGCAAACCGTGCAAATGCGGCATCTCATGCACAATTATTGTCGTTGACGTGAGAATAGTGCCTGTCCGCAGCATTGGTTATGCACGTTTAGCTTGTATTCTGGGGTGTGAAGTGCAACGTTCTGGATCAGCATCCACGCCATGCGCCTGTCCGCTCTGGACGGTCGCATCGCAGAGCTGAACAGGTCGAACGTCTCCGCCAACCCCGTGGACCGATCAAGGGTATTTGCGTGAAAAACGAACGAGAACAGTTTTGGATATTCAACAGCTAAGAGTCTTTGTTACCGTTGCCCAAGAAGGCAGCATCACCCGTGCCTCCGACATCCTGTGCCGCAGTCAGCCCTCTGTCAGCGCCCAAATCAAGGGAATCGAAATGGCGCTGGGGCTGGCCCTGTTTGAGCGCACGTCCCGCGGCATGAGCGTAACCCCCGATGGAGAGCGGCTGTTGGGCGAGGCGACCCAGCTCCTGGAGCGTCACAAGCGGTTTTTGCAAGAGGCGACACGCCTGAAAGGCAGTATTGTCGGAAAATTTGCGCTTGGGGCCGGGCGCCACTCTGGCAACGGTTTTGTCAGTTCCTTTCTGCACCTGATTTCAGAGCGGTTTCCCGAGCTCGAAATCGAGCTCAAGCATCTGACCTCTGCGCAGGTGATCGACGGGCTGCGCAACGAAACACTGGACATGGGATTCTTCACCGAGCCCGAGGGCGATATGCCGGACCTGACATTGACGGAAGTTTCACGTTTCAGCATTCACCTGGCGGCGCCGGTGGGGGTGGTCCAGGTCGGAAATGCGATTGATTGGGGGCAACTCGCCGATATGGTCTGGATTGTCTCGTCTCAGGATGGTTGTTGCGGCCGCTGGGCCAAGGCGCTGATGGAGCAGCACGACATACAACCCAAGCGTGTTATCAATGTGGATGATGAGACGGTGACCCGAACGCTGGTGGCCAGTGGCGCCGGTGTCGGGCTGGTTCATGTCAATGCAGAGGAAGGGTTTCCCAAACCCGAGGATGTCACCCTCTTGCATGAGGTGCGCAAGACGGCGCGTATCATGTCGGGCTTTCTGTCATCGCGTATCAACGACCCCGCCATTGATGCCGTCAACGCCTTGTTCTCCGATCTGATGAAATCGGGGACCTTGGCAGAGCCGCCGGCGCTTCAACTCGCCTAGGCGCGCATCCCACAGGGTCCTGATGGGCCACGGGCGCTGAGGGTGCGTCAACCTGTGGATGCGGGGGAGTGCCCCAGCCTGGTCGCGCGCCTGGTGCGAGGGGTACAGATGAAATCTGCGCATCGCTTCAATTCATGAATACCTGCGTTGTTGAGTTAAAATGAACAATGGCAAAAGTTTTGCTTGTCCCGCGGGATATGTTTCGCGTTAAACCAAAATCATGTGAAATTATGATTTGGCGCAGGAGGCCGGTATGAGAACTCTGTATAGCTTATGTGGAAAAGCAGGCGAAAGCTACTCCCCACATGTGTGGAAGGTAATTATGGCGCTCCATCACAAGCAATTGGATTTTGCCATCGAACCAGTGGATTTTTCCACGATAAAGGGAATCGAAGGCGGCGCATTTAACAGCGTCCCGGTATTGCGGGACGGAGACCGGGTGCTGGGCGATAGTTTTGATATTTGTGAGTATCTGGAGGAGGCCTACCCGGATGCACCTCGCCTGTTCGAAGGTGACGGAGGGCGCCGGATGGCGCGGTTCTTTGAGACCTATTGCCTGACCATGCTGCATCCGCCGCTATCGGTCATCGTGGCGATGGATATGTATAACGTGATGAGCGAATCGGATCAGGCGTATTTTCGGGCCAAGCGCGAAGAGCGATTCGGTGTCTCACTGGAAACCCTGGCCGAACGCGGCGATTCGGAACGCGAGGTTCTGACCGAAAGGCTCGTACCCTTGCGTAAGACGCTGGAGGATCAGCCTTGGATCTGCGGCGATAAACCTCTGTTTCCAGACTATATTGTGTTTGGAACACTGCAATGGTGCTGGGTGGTTGGTGCCCGGGATCTGCTGGACAAGGATGATCCGGTTCAGCGTTGGTTCTCGCGTTGTCAGGATCTGTTCGGGGCTGCGGCGCGCGACGGATTGGCGGCGTAAGCCACCCGTTTCAGTCTGTGTTCCGGAGCCCTGTGCCCAGGGCACAAGCGGGATGCTGATCGCGACACATCGCTGAAATCAGCTGGTTGGAAGAGGTTTGGCGCGCTCGGTTGCGAGCGCGCTTTTTGTGCTGTGGCAGGTGTTTGGAGCCCGTGTCACTAAAGCTGATGGGAGCCCTCAAGTTTTCCGAATTGTGACATAGTGCATCATTCGATCATATGTGATCAGGGGCCGCGATAAATGGCTCGGTTCGATAAATTGAAAACAGACAAATATCGGCCGATGCAGATGTTTGCCTGACTAGTGAAATGTAGATGAGTCAATTGGTGATCCCATTTGGAGGAATCTTGAATGGACGTCGCGCTTATGGATGATCCTGATGATCGATATAGCAAGAAAGCCTCTGATAGTTATGATTGGGTAAGAGCAATTCACACGCTTGGGCCCGCGGGCACGAATTGTGAAAAAGCCGCTTTGAAATGGGCCGCGTTGAAATGTCGAAATGCCGAATTGGCCCTGCATGGGTCAATGGAACTGGCGGCGGAACAGGTGGCGGCCTGCGGCTGTTCGGTGCTCCTCAGCGTGGTCGCCTATCCCCAGCTTCATTCGATCATCTACGAGCACATCGCGCATCTGGGTCTTCTCGATGTGTTTATCATGATGACCGATGACATGGTCCTGGCGTCGGTCACCGGCGAGATGCCGACCCTTTGCCAGACACATCCTGCCCCCGAAAAACTGCTGCCGCCCGAGATGAAGCGCATCTACGCCGCCAGCAACGCGCATGCCGCTGCCGAGGTCGCGGCCGGGCGTGGTGATGGCTGCATCACCACTTTGGCTGCCGCCGAGAAACACGGCCTGCACGTGCTGCGGGCCTTTGGCCAGGTCCCCATGGGCTTCACCATTCATGGCCCGTTGAAACACTCGGGCTGTCGCGACGCCACTTTCGAAGTTTCTGCATCAACCCCTAAAGGAGTATCCCCCAATGACACAGCGCGCGTTTGAGACCGCCATCGAGGTACGCTACCGCGATACCGATTCCATGGGCCACGTCAGCAGCCCGATCTACTACGACTACATGCAGTCGGCCTATCTGGAATACATGCATGCGCTGCTGGAGCTGCCCAAGGACCAGAAACTGCCGCACATCATGGTCAAGACCGCCTGTGAGTACATCAGCCAGGCGCATTACGGTGACACCGTTGTGGTGCTGAGCACCGTGTCCAAGTTCGGTGGCAAGAGTTTCGAGATGGAGCACGAGATCCGCCACGGCAGTGCCGACGGGCGCGTGGTTGCCAAGCTGCTGTCGGTGCACGTGATGTTCGACTACGAAAAACAGTCCACCTACCCGATCCCCGAAGATTTCAAGACCCGCGTATCGAATTTTCAGGGCGAGAGCTGATCTCGCTGGCTCGCAAGGCGTGATCAAAGAAGGAGAGAGCGCAAATGGATTTGAGTTGGACATCAAAGCAGCTGGCGATCCGGTCGGAATTTGCGTCCCTTGGCAGCCGGACCGACCGGGATGAGCTGCACCTGGGGCGGCGGGCTTTTGATCAACAAACCTGGGACCAACTGGGCAGCGCCGGGCTGTGGCACATGATCGTGCCGAAGGATTACGGTGGACGCGGGTGCGACTGGTGGGATTTCACCGCGGCACTGGAGGGGTTGGCCTCGACCATCCGCACGCCGGGCCTGTTGCTGTCGGTGATCGCCCAGGCGGGTATGGCCTATGCGCTGGATCTGTTCGGAACACCGGCGCAGAAGTCGGACTATTTCCGGCGCATTCTGCGCGGGCAGCTGAGCGCTACGGCGATCGCCGATCCCGACACCGGCACCGATGTACGCGCCAGCTCCACCTTCCTGAGCCCGCGTCCGAACGAGACATTCGTGCTCAATGGTCAGAAGTACAATATCGCTCATGCGCCGGTCGCAAGTTTCACGCTGGTGGTCTGCAAACTGGAAGGCCATGCGCGTGACGGTATTTCGCTGGTGCTGGTGGACCAGAACAGCAAGGGCGTGACCATCGGCCCGCAGGATCGCAAACTCGGTAACCTCGACCTGCCGACCGGCGGTCTGACGTTCGAGGATGTGCCGCTGCACTATGGCCATATCCTGGGCGTGCCGGGGGAAGGGCTGCGCAACCTGGTGCGCTTTGTCTCGCTTGGGCGGCTCTACTACGGGCTGGTGGCGGCGACGCTGTGTGATCCGATGCTGACCGAGGCGCTGTCCTACGCCAAGACCCGGCAGACCTTTGGTCAGCCGATCGTGGATCATCAGTATGTGCAGAAGAAGCTGACCGATATGCGCATCGCCGCGGATACCGCCAAATGGGTGTCCTACGGCGCATTGCATCAGTTGCTGACGCAATCGCCCGATGCGGTGATGACCTGCTCGATCGCCAAGCTGGCGGGGGCCAGCGCGATCACCGAGGGCGCTGTGGATCTGCTCAAACTCTACGGCAGCCGGGGCTATCACGAGGGCGAGGTATCGACCTTCCTGCGGGATGCGCTGGCCTTTTGCAGCGTGGGCGGCACCGAGGAAATGCATCGGCGCAATATCATGAACCAGATGATGCGCAAGGCCCGGCCAGCGGTGAAACCGGCCAAGGAAGCGTCCCGAAATCTGGAAACCGCGTGAGCGCGGATTGGGTGGAAAACCCGAACAGAATGGAGATCAACATGTTGAAAATCATTACCAAAAGCCCCTGGTGCGCAGGCGCTATCGCGCTGCTTGCCGGGGCAGGGGCCCTGACTGCGGCAGAGCCGCAACAGGCCAAACTGGTCGAGCGTGGCATCGACTGGCCCGCCGCCGAGGCCGCTGCCGTGCAGACCGCCGAACAGGAAAAACCCGCTACCGATGCGTTTCTCGCCTTGCCCGCCAGCGCAGATCCCACCGCGCTGCCGGTGATGTTGTTCGGCGGTGCGGCAGAGTTGTCGACCCCCGGTTTTGTCAGTCAGGGGACGGCCTATGCGGCGTTCTACGCCGAAGAGGACATCCAGGTGTCGATTTCCGGTTCGAAATCCGTGTTGCAGGCGGGGGATGCGCTGACACTGCATCATCAGCCCACCGCCTATGAGAATATCGGCACCGGTGCCGATTACAGCCTGGAGCGGTTCGGGGCCTTCTACACCCTGCGCATCACCTGCGACGCGCCGACCACGGACACCCGCTGTACGGAACCCGACTATCTGTCCAGCCTGGCCGAAACCCTCTTTGTCGTGAAAGGACAAGCCAATGGCATGTAAATCTCTGACCGCGGCGGCCTTTGTGGCCTTGGCTGCCAGCCAGGGTCACGCCGAACCCCATTTTCACGCGCCGGGTGATCTGCTTGAGAACAGCGGCGAAGGGGTAAAGAGTCCGGTGGTGTTCTTTCCGGATATGCGGTTTCCGATGGAGAGCGGCCCGGCCTATGCCAATTCGCACGCGTTTTCGATCGGCGGGGCCAAAGGCCCGGAGGGGGATTCCTGCGATGCCGTCAACTACAGCTATCCGTGGCGGGACAACTTCTGTGAGTTTCGCCGCAGC
The DNA here is from genome assembly GCF_022348205.1 of Epibacterium sp. MM17-32. NCBI lineage: Bacteria > Pseudomonadati > Pseudomonadota > Alphaproteobacteria > Rhodobacterales > Roseobacteraceae > Epibacterium > Epibacterium sp. MM17-32. The sequence goes on from NZ_JAKRFC010000016.1 coordinate 20,528, forward strand.
GACATCGCGGTGTGCAGCTCGGGCGGTCACAGCGGGCAGGATCTGCGGCCTGCAACCTGCGAGAAAGGTGTCCACTGGACGGTCGCCGCGACCGACGGGGTGGTCTCTCACATCGGGCGGTTTGCGGTAACCGTTCAGTCACCCGATGGCGCCCTGCATCGCTATGTGCATCTGGATATGGACAGCGTCACCGTAGCGCCACTGGATCGCGTGAAACAGGGGGATCGCATCGGCACCGTCAGCAACAGCTGGCTGACCGAAATTCCCATCCATCTGCATTATGACATTCGCCAGCCGGTGCAGGTCGGCGCGGAGGTGCATGCGCTGTTCCTGCCGCCCTACAGCAGTCTCGTTGCCGCTTATGAAAAGCTGGACTGAACACCAAGACCGCAACCGATTGGAGGCGACATGAGTGAATGCATTTGGGTCTTTGCCTATGGATCATTGATCTGGGATCCGGGCTTTGTCCCGCAGGAACAGGTCGTGGCGCGTCTGGACGGTTGGCATCGCCGGTTCTGTCTGCGCTCGCTGCGCTATCGCGGCACCTTTGCGGACCCCGGATTGGTGCTGGCGCTGGATGCCGGTGACGACAGCTATTGCGAGGGCGTGGCACTGGCCATCCCGCCCGCCGAGGAAGAACCGGTCATGGCCTCCATCCGCGCGCGGGAGCTGTTCAATCCGGCCTATCGTGAAATCATCGCCCCGCTGCGGTTGCAGGACGGGCGGGTGGTGCAGGCGTATACCTATGTGGTGAACCGCGATCACGAGCAATACGGGGATTTCACCCCGGATCAACAGGCCCGAATGATCGCGACAGCCGCCGGTGAGCGGGGCCCGAACGTCGATTATCTGTTCAACACCGCCGAGCATCTGTCATCGCAGGGCATCGCCGATCCGATGCTGGACCGGCTGGCACATGAGGTCCGGGAACTGCAACGGGAATTGACCTGATCGGGATGATCGCTTCGGCGGCGTCATCGAATTTTCGTGAAAACGGTCTGTCGTCCCCCTGATGCCGCGCAGCATCAGGGGGACTTTTTGTATACCTTACAGGATCTTATCAGATTGCGCGCGAGAGACATTTGGTTTGCCGGGGCCTCATCTCGGATAAATCGATTGGATTTCCACGGTCACGCTCGACACAGAATTGCTTGATATATTCAGCATTGGATTGAACGTGACATGAGCAAGAAAGCAGAGCAGGTCTCCCTGTCGTCCGCCAGCATCCCGATCGGCAAACCGCCTTTGGTCCTGTCGGCAACGGTGTGGAAGATCCTTATCATCGTGATGCTCGGTATCCTGGCCTGGACCACCGCGCATAGGTATCTCTCGCCCGATCTGGCCCCGGTGGCGGCGATCGCGGTTGTGTGCCTGGGGTTCTGGGCCACGGCGGTGATGCCGGAGTATTGGACGGCGCTGGCCTTTTTCCTGGTGGCGATGGTGACCCAGATCGCCCCGCCGGAGACGGTGTTTTCGGGGTTCGAAACCTCGACCTTCTGGCTGCTGTTTGCCGGGCTTGTGCTTGGCGCGGCGATCAAGTTCACCGGGCTCGACACGCAGGTGGCGCGGCTGCTGACCCGGTTGCCGTTCCGCACCTACACCGGCACCCTCGCCGGGATCGCGGCGGGCAGCGTGGCGCTGGCGTTCCTGGTGCCGTCCTCGATCGGGCGCATCATGATCCTGCTCCCGGTGATTTCGGCGCTGGCGGCCCAGCTTGGGTTTGAGGCCCGTTCCAACGGGCGCACGGGTATGCTGGTTGCCGCGTGTTTTGCCACCTTTGCGCCGGCCTTTACCATTCTGCCTGCAAACGCGCCCAACATGATCCTCGTCGGGATGAGCGAAGCGCAATATCGTCTGGAGTTCTCCTATTTCGACTACCTCCTGCTGCATTTCCCGGTTCTGGGGCTGCTGAAATCCGGGGTGATCATCGGCCTGACACTGGTGTTCTTTCCGGACCGGTTGCCGAACCGCACGGATCTGGATGCGCAAGAGGCAGAGCCCGTCACCCGGGAACAGGGGATGCTGATCGCGATCCTTGCCCTGTGTCTGGCGCTGTGGCTGGCGGATGCCTGGCACGGGATCTCGCCCGCCTGGATCGGTCTTGCGGCGGCGCTGCTCTGCCTGTGGCCGAGCCTCAGGATGACCGGACCAAAATGTATCAACCAGGATCTCAGCTATGGGGCGCTGCTGTTTGTGGCGGGCATCATGGGGCTTGGGGCCCTGATCGGCCATGCCGGATTGGGAGAGGCGCTGGTGCAGGTCTCCGGGGACTGGATCAACCTGTCGCCGGACACCCCGGTGTGGAACCTCTCGGTCCTGACCGGCATGTCGACACTGGTGGCCATGGCGACCAGCCTGCCGGGGGTGCCTGCGGTCATGACTCCGATGGCCGGCGATCTGGCCAGTGCCGCGGGCCTGCCGGTGAGCACGGTGCTGATGACGCAGGTGCTGGCATTTTCCAATGTTTTCCTGCCGTTCCAGGCGCCACCGCTGGTGGTGGCGATCCAGGCGGGCAACCTGCGCGCCGGTGCCGTGATCCGGTTTTGCCTCGCCCTGTTTGCGATCAGCCTCTGCCTGCTGGTGCCGCTGGATTTCCTGTGGTGGGCCGTATTGGGCCAGATCTGACGCGCATGTCCCAGCCGCGTGGAGGCTTCGAGATTCCCGGGGTCAGACCTCCGGTGTTTCGATTTGTGCGAACAATCGGGCCGTTTCACACTCGGCTGGGAACTGTGTCTTTTGAGGTGAGATTATGAACTCTGGATTCCAAAAAGTTAAAACTCTGCTGTTTTGCAGCGCTGTGGCGACCCTCGCATCGGCGCCGCTGGCCCGGGCGGAAATGGCGTCGGATCTGCAGGACAGCGTTGCGCCCCTGCTGATCGAGGCCAAATGGACCGGGGCCGAGCGGCAACGCACGCTGACCATCCTGCATCTGGCGATGTTCGATGCCGCAAATGCCACCCAGGGGCTCTACACGCCCTATGCCTATGAAGGCGAGGTTGACACCTCCGCATCGGCAGAGGCCGCTGTGGCGCAGGCGGCGCTGTCGGTAATGTCGGAACTGATGCCGGAGAAACAGCAGGATTTCGAGGCGATGGCCGCGGCCTATTTCGATACCGCCGGTGATGAGGCCGCGCGCGAAGCCGGGCGGCGTCTCGGCAGTGCCGCCGCGGCTGCGGTCCTGGCTGTCCGGGCTGAGGATGGCGCGGATTTCTCGCTCGATTTTACGCCCGCCAAAGCGGACGCCGGTGTCTATCAGCCCACGTCGGAGCGTGCGATGGTGGCGCCAAAGATCAAGGAAATGACACCCTTCGTGCTCACCTCCGCCACCCATTTCCGGGTACCGCCGCCGCCGTCGCTCGACAGTGCCCAGTACAAGCAGGGCCTTCTGGAAGTGGTGACCCGTGGCGGCAAGGACAGCCCCGCCACGCCGGAAGAGATCGAGATCGCCAAACTGCACGCGGGGTCGGGGTCCGGCGCGTGGAACCAGCTGGCGCGCAACAGCAGCCGCGCCTGCGCCCTGCCGCTGCTGGAAGAGACCCGCATGCTTGCCCTGCTGAACGTTGCGCTGACGGATGCGCTGATTGCCGGTTTCAACGCCAAGTACAGCTATGCGCTGTGGCGGCCGCAGACCGCGGTCGAGGCGCTTGGCACGACCTATTCCCATCCCGATTTGGAGGCGGGCATGACGTGGGAATCGCGCATCCCCGCGCCGATGCATCCGGAATACCCTTGCCAGCACTGCACCAGCGGCAGCGCAGCGCTGGAGGTCATGACCTCCGTCTTTGGGGCCGAGCCGTTTCCGATCCGGTTCGAGGGCGCGGCCAATCTGAGCAAGGACTATGACAGCCTCCAGCAGTTTGCCGAGGAAGAATCTGAATCGCGCCTGATCGGCGGTGTGCACTATCGCCGGTCGAATGCGGTCGGCGACATGCTGGGCTATCAGATCGGTCACCATGTCGCCCACACCGCGCTGCAACCGGTCACTGCCGATGCGGCTCCGCAGCACGCCTGCGAGGGCTTCGACAGCACCATGGTCCTGCAATAGCACCAGCCCAGAGCCAGCCCGGTCCGATCACGGGCCGGGCGATCATTTATCGCGCACGCGGCCGAGGCTGGGTCGGCGCGCCGGAGACAGGGAGTGACCCCCATCATGATGACACCAGCTCAACTGATATTTCGTGTGATACTGGTCGGCGTGGGCGCTGCGGCAATCATGGACGTTTGGGCCGTGATCGCCGAGGCGCTATTTGCCATACCGCAGAGCAACTTTGCCATGGTTGGCCGATGGCTTGGCCATATGCCGCAGGGCAGTTTCAGCCATGACAGTATTCGTGCAGCGGCCCCGATCACCGGCGAAGCGACGCTGGGCTGGGCGGTACATTACCTGGTTGGCGTGATCTTTGCCGCATTCTATGTCGGGGTCGGCGGGCAGCGGCAGTTGCGCCAGCCGAACGTGGTTATCGCGCTGATGATCGGTGTGGGGACAATTGTGTTTCCCTTCTTCCTGATGCAGCCGGCAATGGGCGCGGGTGTCATGGCAAGCAACCGTCCGGATCCCGCCTTTGCCCAACTCAAGAGCCTGATGTCGCATCTGTCCTTTGGTGTGGGGCTATATGTGGCGGCCTGGCTTCAGGCGACCCTGTTGCCGCCCGGGCGCCCTCAGCTGAAGGATGTGACCGGCTGACCAGCCTGTCGTTCAGCGATCAGATGTTGCAGCCACGCCCGGTCAGCCAGGCGTGGTTTTGCTTGCGCTTGCAGTGCCCAAATCCCGCCGGACCTGTGCGCCGCCCATGCACGCACGCGGGAACGAGGCAAGGGCGCTGGTGGGCCAGATCATGGGGCGCATGGGGGCGATGGAAGCGCGCTCCGGACCATAAAAAACGCCGCAAGGGGGTGATCCTCGCGGCGTGGAGTCGGCCGGGCGGGGAAGCCCGGCATACGGAGTCCTGAAACGGACCGGGGAGGCCGAGGCCTCAGTCGCCTGCGGGCAGACGATGTTTGATGATTTCGACAACGGATGCAGGATCGGGCAGGGAATGATGCCCGTGGATCTTTTGCATATGCGGGTCGTTGTGTTCGCGCCAGACCGGCTGAAAAACCTCATAACCATCATCGCGGATCTGGCTCACATTGCGCTGGACGGAGGCCTTGTCCCACATCGGACCGCCCATGACCGGAAAGAACAGGACCGGAAACTCTGCCGCGAGGATGACCGTGGTCAGCCGGTTTTGCGAGGAGCCGTTCGCGACGCCGCTCAAGGTGTTGGCGGTGGTGGGCAGGACGGCCATCAGGTCATGCTCTGCGGCGATCCGGCCCGGTTTGTCGGTGCTCCAGTTCTGCGGATGATCGCCGTGGATCAAGCGATCCACCAGAAGGGCCAGCGTGTCGGTGTTGACGAATTTCACCGCGTTTGGTGTGAGCATCAGGCTCAGGCTGCATTCGATATTGTCCTTTATCGCACGCAGGTAAAACGGCAGCATCGTCAGGTCCAGCGACCCGCAGGCGCCGATCAGGATGCGGGGGTGGGGCGATGAGGCGTTGGTGGTCATGCGAGGTCCTTTTCTAACGGAGGGTCACGGGGGTGAAAACTAGACGGCCGGGGCGGCGGGCAGGGGCCATTGCGCTGCCACCAGCGTGAGCAGGTCGAATTGGGCGACGCGCGTGTCGTCGTCACTGCGTCGCACCTGGCAGGCCCATTGCACTTCGGCAGAGCCGCCTTTGCCCACCGGGCCGATGGTGCAGCAGGTCAGCGTCACATAGAGCGATGTGCCAAAGTAGACCGGCGCATGGAACCGCAGGTCCTTCGCCCCGAGATTGGCAAGCACCGGCCCCGGTTCGGGATCGACAAACAACCCGTTGGCCAGCGCCATGATGAATTGCCCGTGCGCCACTCTGCCGTCAAAGAACGGATGCGCGCGGGCGGCGGTTTCGTCCATATGGGCATAGAACAGGTCTCCGGTCAGATGGCCAAAGGCCTCGACGTCCTCGGCGCTGACAATGCGATCCGCGCTGCGCAGGTGATCTCCGACCCGCAAGCGCGACAGCGGTTTGCGGAAGGGATGTTCGCCTTCGCGTACGGGCACCCCTTCGATCCAGGTGCCCGACACTTCGGTCAGCAGCGTCGCGGGGCCGGTGATTTCGCTTTCCTCGAGATAGAAGTCCAGCAGGGACAGGATGTTCTCATCCGCGCCGCTGCCGCCCGGCATCGCCTCGGCAAGCTCTGGTGCGCCGGTGTCCATCTCCGGGCTGACCACGCTGATCTGGTCCAGACAGGGCGCCAGCGTGGCGAGGAAATCGCCAAGAAACCCGTGTTGTCGCGACAGAACCGTCAAATCGCGCCGGCCGGGAAACGTGCGCAGGATCTCCAGCGCCGAGCGGGTGTCGGTATAGGGCACCACCGCAATCTGCGGGCTGCCGGGGCGGGTCGACGCCGCAGAAGAGGGCCGGGTGATCGGCAGCTCCGCGTGGCTGATGGTGACTTCGTCAAACATGGTCAGCAACCGATCCGTGGCGCTTTCCTCGAGGGATTTCGGCACCAGAACGCAGGTCGCAAAGGAGGCGTTTCGATGTAGCGCCTGCACCGCCCGGAGGAACAGGTCCCAGGCAGGCGCATCGGGATCGTACTCGGGTGCAAGGAGCAGCGCCGCGTAGCTTGCCTGGCACGACCCCAACCGCACGCTGCCCTCCAGGACCTTGGGGTGGGCGTGAAAGGTAGCGGTGTGCCCGGGCTCGGCACAGAGCGTGACCACGTCGCCCCGTTCCAGATGCGGCAGCAGGGTCTCTGCCTCGATCACCGGCACCACATGCATGACGCCATCGGGGAGCGCGCCGGTGGCGCGGAGCAGGCGGCACAGCCCAAGCGCGGCCTGTTGCGCGGTGTCGGACACGCAGAGAAGAACACTGCGCCCGGCCAGAATGGCGAGGCTCAGCCGTTCCAGCAGGTTTGGAAAGGACGCCGCATTGGCCACCACATGCGCGGCAAGGCCGCTGCCGGGTTGTTTCAGCCGCATGCGCATCTGACGATCCGGGCAGGGGGGGCCGCCACGGGCACAGGGGCGTGCGTGATCACAGACGATCATCTTCTGGTCGGGCAGGCTGCGCAGGGCCATGGAGGCCAACCGCCGCATCCGGGAGAGCCCTTGCAAGAAGCCCGGATCCGAGAGCAGCGTATCGCCTTCATGAGACGGATGCGCACGACATTGCGCCGTTTCGGCCTCGGCCAGGGCGGTCAGTCCGGCGTGCAGATCCCAAAGCAGACGGGCGCGCTCTGCAAAGCTCTGGGCGCGCAGAACATGCGCTCCGGCATTGCGACACTGCACGATCTGCTGGTGCAGGTTGCCATGGCGTTCATTGTAGGGCGCGCGCAGGGCCGACAGATCGGGCCGTGGCGCGGCGGGGCGTTGTATCGGGTCGTCTGGAGGGCCGGATTGGATCGCAAAGGCCAGCTGACTCCCCCGTGGAACGGTCGCAGCGCGACCTGCAGGGATTAGGGTCTTGGCTTCGGCGGTATCAGCCATGTCACTCTCCACTCCAATGCACAGGTGCTGGAATTGAGCGCGAAGTCAGCCAGCAATACCAATCGATTCATTGGAGGGCGTGCTTCAGGTTTTCTGAGGGCGGCAACTGGGAGCCTCACCCAGGGCTCCGGGCGGCTTCAGGCTTGCTGAGACGGGCGTTCAGGAAAATCGATGCCCCGATTGAGCACAACCTTGCTAGTGTGTGGAAAATTACAGATTCAACCATAGCAAGAAGGCAGTGCCTGACATGACGGAGCCAAAAACCATTTGCATTGCAGGCGCAACCGGACTGGCCGGGGCGTATATGGTTCGCGAAGCCCTGCATCAGGGATATCGGGTTCATGCCACCGTTCGGGATGTGCACCGTGCGGAGCGGCTGCGGAAATTCCCGGGAGCCGCGGACCGCTTGCAGATTTTTCAGGCAGATACCGAATCGCCGGACAGTTTTATCGCACCGCTGACGGGTGCTGAGGCGGTCATTCTGGCCTGTTTCCCGACGCCGCGAAGCGGGCGTGACGGACGCCCGGTGGCGGAGTTGGAGCCGGGGCGGGCCTGGCGCGAGATTGTCGCCCCGTCCAAGGTCGCCTGCCGCCAAATCCTGCAGATCGCGGGTCAGGCGGAGGTCTCGGCGGCGGTTCTGTGTTCCAGCACCGCCTCTGCCGCGCCGGCCACACCCTCCCCCGTCCTGAACGAGCTGCGCGATGTGTCCTCGCTGGCAGATCAGCGCGCGGCGGGAAAATTCATGCAAGCGCAGAAGACGGCACTGGAACAGGCCGCGCAGGAAGCGGCGGATCAGGTGGGCCTGCGTCTGACCACGCTGCTGTCGAGCATGATGGTCGCACCGGCCCTGTTGCCCTGGCACATGGAGGGGCATGTGTTGCGGTTTCTGGCCGCGCTGGCCCGTGGGGAGCCGGGCTGGCATCGGCAGGTGCCTTCCGGCTCCATGTCCCTGACCGATCCGGCGGATCTGGCGCGTTTTGCGCTGGCCGCCTGCGACAGGCCGGCGGTTTCGGGGCGATACTTCACCCTGAGCGACAGTTGGACCTGGGCCCGGATCTACCAGGAAATCGCGCGCTACGTGCCCGCGACGGCCCTGCCTGCGCCGAACGGAGATGTGCCACATCTGCCCACCCTGTATGATTTTTCGCGCCGGGACAGCCTCGGGGTGAGGTTCACGCCGATCGAGGACATGCTGGGCCGCTTTTTCCAGAGCCTGTCCCTGACGGCGGCGGATGCACCACTGCGAGACGCCGTCGCCGACTAGCCAATCGCTCGATCATCGATCCCGCGTCGCGTCTGGGTGCGTCTGGGCGCGGCTCAGGACAGGGACTGCGTGGGAGAGGGGAGCGGTTGCGGCGGCATTTCTACCGCGCGCGGCGACAGTGACATCTGCTGCAGTTCCAGCTGCTGATCGGCCAAAGTGTCGGCCACCCACGGGTCATGGGTCACCAGCAGAAGTGCCTTGCCCCGATGTGATTTCAGATCCTGCAAGGTCTGGACCACCTCGGCCTTGGAGCGACCGTCGAGGGCGGAGGTGGGTTCGTCAGCGATGATGACCGTGGGGTCGGCCATAAGCGCCCGCGCGAGGCAGAGCCGTTGCGCCTCGCCCCCGGAAAGATCGCGGGTGCGCCGCGCCCGAAAGGCCGCCCCGGTGGGGAGCGACACCGCGTTCAACGCGTCTGTCATGGCCTGCTCATCCGCGGGATCACCATGGCGGGGACGCCGGAACCAGCGCAGGCGGTGCCGCGACAGGGCCTGCGCTTCGGCCAGGGTCTCGGCCACGGAGAAATGCCCGGTGAGCGCCCGATGCGGGAATTGCGACACATAGCCAACCCGGTGTGGCGCGGTGCGCGCGGCTAAATCCGGGCGGGGCCAGTCGATCTGGCCGGATTGCAGCGGCTCCAGCCCCGCGATCAGTTTTGCCAGAGTGGACTTGCCACATCCGCTGCGTCCGACAACAGCCAGACAGGCCCCGGCGCGCAGGCTGAGGGTCAGGTTTCGCAGCACCGGGCGCGCACCGTAGCTGTGGGACAGCCGATGCACCCGCAGCACGACGGGACCAGGCCGCGCAGGCGGGGTGGGGGGCGTCGACCTCGGGGCCCGCCCCAACAGCGCTTTGGTCAGCGCCTGCTGCGGGGCACGCAGGATCTGGCGGGCGGGGCCGGTTTCTATGATGCGACCACGCTCCAGAACGGCGATCTGATCGGCAAGGGAGACCGCAACTGCCGGATCGTGGCTGATGAGGATCTGTGCCCGATCCGCGCGGCCGTGCTGCATGGCCTTGAGCGTGAGCGCCTGATTGGCCGGATCAAGCGCTGCGGTGGGTTCATCGAGGATGAGGCAACTGGGCTGTGGCAACAGGGCCAGCGCCGTGAGAACACGCTGGGTCTCTCCGCCGCTCAGGCTTGCGGGGCGCTGATCGAGAACGCACGGGGGCAGGTTGTACCGGGCGCAAATCTCCTCGGGGGAGGGGGCGGTGATCCGGTGCTGGGCAAGCACTTCGGCAATATGCGCGCGCACCGTCAACTGCGGGTTCAGGGCATCGGTGAGCCGTTGCACGATGAGACCGATGTGCCGCCCCCGCAGCGCATGGACCTCGGCAGCGCGCGCCCTGAGCACATCGGTGCCCGCGATCCATGCCTGCCCGGACCAGTGAAACCGCGCACGCGTTGACAGGGGCTTGTGCGGGCAGACGCCCTGACCATCCAGCAGCCGCAGCAACAGGCGCGCGAGACTGCTTTTGCCCGCGCCGGAGGGGCCGATGAGTGCCAGAGTTTCGCCCGTTCGAACCGTCAGGTTGATGTCCTTCAGGATCGTGTCCTCCCCTGCATGCAGACAGAGGTTTCGCAGTTCGATCATGGGGCGGATCCTTGTCGATGAGAGCTGCGACGTGCCTGTTGCTGGTCCAGCGTCATCAGCAGCAGCAGAAACCCGGTGAGACAGAAGGCCGGCGGCAGCAGCAGCCATGTCCAGGCCGGCGTATGCAGATAGCCCATCGCGTCCTGCAACATGCTGCCCCAGGTCAGCAGATCTGCGGCGGTCAGCCCGAGGAACGCCAATCCCGCCACCCGCATCGTCGCCTGTACCACGTTCTGCAGGTAGAGGCCGGTGAGCGTAGGCAGGATGGCGGGCAGGATGTGATGCAGCAGCAGATACGGCCAGCGCGCCCCCATGTGCCGCGTGAGCGTGATGTTTTCCCGCCCCATTTCGCGCAGCAGCACGGAGCGCAGGATTCGCACATCGTCATGCCACGTCAGCAACGCCATTAACGGAATGATCTCGATCACGCCGGGTTGGTGCCAGGCGGACAGCAGCAGCAGCAACAGGATCGACGGCACGATCTCGGCCATATCGGTCAGGTGCAGCACGATCGCGCGGCCCACTTTGGGGAACATGACGGCCAGCCCGGCCATGGTGATCCCGATCAAGAGGGCCAGTGCAGCGGTGGCCAGCGCCAGCCCGATCGTGACCGGAGCGGCGCGCAGGAGGCCGGTCAACACGCTCTGGCCGATGTCATTGGTTCCGAGCCAATGGCGCTGCGACGGCGGTTGCAGTGTCTCGGTGCTGGTCAGATAGGGGGGGATCAGGTTGCCAAGGGTCGCGATCAGCAACAGCAGCACCAGCGTGCTCAGCGCCACGATGCCCAGCAGCTGAAGGGTGAGGCGGGGTCGGGCCCGTTCCGTGCCGTGGTCCGAGTAAACCGGGGCAGTCATCGTGGCTACCCTCTGCGCGCGAGCGTTTCGGTGAGCGCATCAAAGAGCCAGTTCAGGCTCAGCACCAGCGCGGCGAGCACTGCAATGGCCCCCTGCAACAAGGCGTAATCGCGATCCAGCACCGCCTGATAGGTCAGCGACCCGATACCGGGATAGGCGAAGATCACCTCGACAAAGAGGCTGGCGGTAAACAGCGTGGCAACGGACTGGCCCAGACGGGCGCAGATCACCGGCAGCAGGTTGCGGCTGAAATAGTCGCGCCGCTCGCGCCAGCCGCTGATACCGCGGCTGCGGGCGTTCACCACAAAGGCGCGATGCGACAGGACCGCAGCCTCGCCGCGCAGCACAAAGAAATAGCGCACCACCTCATGCAGCGCCAGGGCGAGGGCAGGCAGGACCGCGTGGCGGGCGATCTCAAATGTGCGCAGCCAGGGTGTTGCGGCGGGAAACAGCGGCTCAGCCCCGCCAGCAGGCAGCACCGGGCACAGGATCGCAAAAACCAGAAGCAGCGCGATGGCGGTCACAAAGGGCGGAATACTGGCCAGAAGGCTCATCCCGGCGGTCAGCACCCGATCAGCACGTGATCCGGGCTGCCGGCCGGCCTCGACCCCGAGCATGATCCCGAGGCCGAGGAAAACGGGGGTGGCCGCCGCGATCAGCAAACCCGTCCAGGGCAGCGCCTCCGCGAGCAATCGGCGAACAGGTGCGCCGTGGAGCAGGGAATACCCCAGATCCCCGCGCAGCAGCCGCAGCAAATCCCGGCCAACCTGTTCCGCCAAGGAGCCGCCAAACCCGAGCCGGTCGCGCAGCGCGTGCAGATCGTCATCCGCAAGCTCGCGTTGCACGTCGGAATCCATCAGCACATCCAGCGTGTCGCCGGGCAGCAGCCGTGGCAGCACCGACATCAGCACCAGCAGAAATCCAAACACGGCAATGCGATGCACCAGGCTGCGCAGCAGCGTCAGGGCGACACCGGCGGGCGCCGCCGCCGCGCCAGCCTCCTGCCGGGCCGTGGGGGAGATGTGCCCTGACATGCGGCCGCTCAGTCTTCCAGCAGCATGTATTTATGCGTTGCCACGGGAATGCCGATCGCGAGGCCCTCATCAAAGAACCACGGTTCGGTTCCGCTGTCATGGGCGACGGTGCGGTTGACATTGACCAGCATGATCGCAGGCAGTTCGCGGGAGTAGAGCTGTTGAAACTCTGCCAAAAGGGCGGCGCGGCGGTCCGGATCAAGGCTTTGAGCCTGCGCCATGGCCAGCTGCCGCAAGGTGCCGTCACCGCGATAGCGCTCGTTGTTCCAACGGGTCCCAAAGACCCGCTCCAGGATGGTCACCGGATCGCCCAGGGTGCTGCCTCCCGCCAGGATCAGGTCGTAATCCTTGCCGGGTTGCTGTTTGCGCAAGGCGCCGCGTTCCATCACCCGCACGCTGAGCTCCAGTCCGAAGGCCTCCAGCTGGTCTTTGATCACCTGCGCCAGCGCTTCCTCGCGCCCGCTGGTGACCAGGCGCAATGTGACCGGCGTGTCATCCTGCTGCCATGCCCCGTCGTCGTCGCGGGTCCAGCCGGATTCGCGCAAAAGCGCAGCGGCCCGGTCTGGGTCATGCGGGTAGCGCAGCACGCTGTCCGGGGCGTACCAGGCCGAATTGTCCTGCAAATACCCAAGGCTCGAGCTGCGGGCGCCACCGCGATAGGCAATCGCGGCCAAAGCGTCGCGGTCGAGAAGGTAGGCCAGCGCCTGCCGACGCTGGGCGGAGGCAAACGGCCCCGAATGATCGAACCGCAGCTTGATTGGGTGGCCCGACGGCGAAGTCTGCACCTGCAGATCATGTTCTTTGGCGTAATCCACCAGTCGGTGGGGCAGATCCGAAATCACATTCACCTGACCGTTGGCGGCAGCTTGAATGGCGGCCTCGGGCTGGAGCTTTGCGATCATGACTTCATCGTATTTCTGCACGCCGCCGTAGTAGTTTTCCACGGCGGAGAAAACATAGCGGCCCTTGGCGCGCTCATGGGAGCTGAGCCGATAGGGGCCGGAGCCGATCATGGCGCGCGGCTCGGAGAAGGTGCGGGGATTGTCCTGATCGCGGTAGATATGTTCGGGCAGGATCGGCATGCCGACCATGACACTGGACAGGACGCCTGCGTCGGGGCGGTCCAGCGTAATGCGCAGGGTGTCCGGCGACAGGATCTCGGTGCCGCGAATGTTGTCGAGCGAGACAAAGGGATGCGGATGTCGCGCCATATAGGCAAAGGTGAACGCCACATCGCTGCTGGTGATGTCGGTGCCGTCATGCCAACGCGCCTCGGGGTCCAGCCTGATATCAAGGTTCAGCCCGTCGTCCGACAGTTCCCACTCGCGCGCCAGCTCCGGCGCCAACGCCCCGGATCGGTCCTGCCCCACCAGATTGTCGAACACAAAATGGGTCAGCATATAGCCCAGGCCGCCGCGGGCCTGCAGATAAGGCGTGGCCAGGCCCCAGTCGGTATTGCTGTTGGAAATCACCAGGCGCCTGGGGTTCGCAGTGTCCGCAGTGTCGGCAGATACCAGTGGCGCCTGTGCCATCATCGCCAGGCACAGGCTCAATACACCAAAGGCCGGTCTCAATCGTGGTCCCATTTAATCCTCCAAAGGCGTCTGTTCAGGGAATGGGCTAGCGGTTGAGGGCTGGCGAAGAATGCGGGGGTGTCCAGCTGATCGACGCATCGGTGATGTGATCGAGCTGAGGAACGTAAGGCTTGATGTCGAGCACGGCGGTGCCGTCGATACAGTCGAGGCCCGCGACCTGCAGAATGTTCTGGTCATGGGCGATCAGACGCGTGACGCTCATCGCGATCGGATTGGGGCGGTTCGGCGTGCGGCTGGCAAAGACGCCCCGTTTGCGCCCATTGCATCCCGAAGATTCCAGATGCGGTTTGCGGTTCGACAGATGCAGCCAGTAGAGCACGATCACATGTGATGCCAGCTCGATGTTGTGAAGCCCGGCTGCGTATCGCGGCAGCAGTTCGATATAGCTGCTGTCATCGTTGCCCATCATGGAGGCCGGACACTCTTCCAGCGTCTCAAACCCGGTGCGCAGGTAGCCGATAGGGTCCAGGTGAATGCTAGAGGCAGAGGATTTTGTCATGAGGCCACATCCGGTCAATCTGAGGGAGCGGCACAATCCTTACTTGTTCTCTCGTCTATTCAGAAGTTGCGTCATCTGCACTTCACAGCTGCATCAGACGTCATGTCCGGGGATCGGCCGGGGGCCTCCTGCGTGGTCTGGGCGCAGATCTCGCGCAGGGTCGCGCGCATCCAGCGGTGCAGCGGGTCCGCGTCAAATCGGGGGTGCCACAGCATGGACACGGTGATGCCAGGCACCGCAAAGGGGAGCGCATGGCTGCACAGGTCGCGACGCAGGTTGCGGGTGTGATGTGCGGGAACCGTTGCCACCAGATCGGTGCAGCGGGCCAGCGACAGTGCCGCGGCAAAGCCACCGACCACCACTTTGACCCGGCTTTGGTGGCCGAGGTCGGCAAGTGCGGCATTGATCGGACCACGGCGCTGGTTGTCGACATCGGCATGGCGCGCGACGTCCACATGTTCGCAGCTGACATATTGCGCGGTGGTCAAGGGTGACGCCGCGCAGGGGTGACCGGGGCGCATGGCATAGACAAAATGATCCTTCAGCAGCGCCTGGCTCTGAAAGTTCGGATCGGTGTTTTCGCTGATGACCCCGGTTTCGATATCGACATTGCCATCACGCAGCGGGCGGTTGTTGTCGGCCTCTTTCTGCACGAACCGCAGTTGGACACCGGGGGCTTCTGTTGCCAGCCGGGCAATCAGTTTCGGGCCGAAGGTTTCGACAAACCCGTCGCTGCTGCGCAACGTGAAGACGCGGGAAACGCTCTTCAGGTCGATGTCTTGGCGCGGGCTCAGGGCCGCTTCGATCTCGTCAACCAGCTGCGCGGTGATCTGGCTCAACTCCACCGCGCGGGGCGTCGGCACCAGTTTGCGCCCGGTGCGCACCAACAGCGGATCGCCGGTGGTTTCGCGCAATCGGGCCAGGGACCGGCTCATGGCGGAGGGGCTGAGTTGCAACCGGTTGGCCGCGCCCAGAACGCTGCCCTCTTTCAGGAGGGCGTCCAAGGTTATCAGAAGATTGTAATCGGGACGTGCAGACACTCAAAACCACCCAAGCAAAATGAAGACCGTTCTGTTCTGTCGCGGGCAGAGCACTGCCCGCACAGTACGGTGTTTATCCTGTCGTGGCTGGGGAACGACGCAAGCCTACATGCAACCGGACCCGGGCGGAATCAGGCGACCCGGGGGCAGCATGCGCGCCAGCGCGCCAAAGGTCGAGGGGAAACACTGCCCGGGTGCATCTGTGCGGCGCTTTCCCGGGACGTCGATCCCGGTTGGGAGGCGTTGCCCTGGCGTTGGGCGCCGCCATGACCGGTCGCGAATCAGCCCGGATGCGCCCCCTGCAACGTGGGTCGTGAGGGTGCAGTATCTGCGCGGCTATGCGGTTCCCGCCATCGCACCGATACGAAATTTCCGCGGCACTGGAAAATGCCAAGGCCGCGGCGGGTTTTGGTTTACAAGCCGCGCCTTGCCGGTGGAGCACAGAAACAGGGCGCGCTGCGCCCGCCGCTCAACAACAAGATGGAGGCCGTTGGGATGAAAGCGTTGGTTCTGGAGGAAAAGGGCAAGCTCGCCCTGCGCGATTTCGAGATCCCCGGCACGCTCGGGCCGCGCGAGGTGCGGATCAAGACCCATACGGTGGGCATCTGCGGATCGGATGTTCACTACTACACCCATGGCAGGATCGGCCACTTTGTGGTGCAGGAACCGATGGTGTTGGGACACGAGGCCTCTGGCGTGGTGCTGGCATGCGGGGATGCGGTCGTCGATCTGAAACCGGGTGATCGTGTCTGCATGGAGCCCGGCATTCCTGATCCCACGTCGCGCGCCAGCAAGCTTGGGCTCTACAATGTCGATCCGGCGGTCCGTTTCTGGGCCACCCCGCCGGTGCATGGCTGCCTGACGCCGGAGGTGATCCACCCGGCGGCCTTTACCTACAAATTGCCCGATCACGTGAGTTTCGCCGAAGGCGCCATGGTCGAGCCCTTTGCCATTGGCATGCAGGCAGCGCTGCGGGCCCGCATTCAGCCCGGCGACATTGCGGTCGTGACCGGCGCTGGTCCCATTGGCATGATGGTGGCACTGGCGGCGCTGGCGGGGGGCTGTGCGCGGGTGATCGTGGCCGATCTGGCACAGCCGAAACTGGATATCATTGCCGCCTATGACGGGATCGAGACGGTCAACATCCGCAACCAGCCTCTGGCAGAGGCGGTTGCCACGGCCACACATGGCTGGGGTGCGGATGTGGTGTTCGAATGCTCCGGCGCCGCGCCTGCGGTTCTGCACATGCACGAACTGGCCCGGCCCGGTGGGGCCATCGTTCTGGTGGGCATGCCGGTTGATCCGGTGCCAGTTGATATTGTCGGGTTGCAGGCGCGGGAACTGCGCGTCGAGACGGTGTTCCGCTATGCCAATGTCTACGACCGGGCGCTTGCGCTCATGGCGTCGGGGAAGGTGGACCTGACGCCGCTGATTTCGGCGACAGTGCCATTCGAAGACAGCATCGCAGGCTTTGATCGCGCGGCGGAAGCCCGCGACAGCGATGTGAAGCTACAGATCGCAATGCCTGAATGACATGCCGACGCGGCCACGCGCCCGGAGGAGATCAGCATGCCGAAAAAGTACAAGTCGGGCATGTGCGTTTCACCGCGCGCGAGTGACGCCATCAACGCCCCGGCACCGTCGGAAAACCGCTCAGATCTCAACGTAACCAAGCAAACCGCGCTGCATTGCAGCGCGGTTCGGTTTTTCTGACAGGCCCATGCGATCCAGCTCTGGGCGCTTATTCGAGGGCAGCGGTCAAAAAAGTATCTGCCAAAATCGCGTTCTGAGGTAGAGCCACCGCGTTGCAGGGGCTACCGTTTGGGGAGTGGTCCTTTCCGGGTGGAGACGGAAGGGGGTGCCACGGAGGAGGAGAAACGATGCTACCCGATCTGGAACTCGTGCATATTCGCAAAGGCGAGAGCTTTGCCGCCTGGATGCATGGCTATCCGTTCCGGACCGTGCGGTGGCACTTTCACCCCGAGTATGAAATTCATCTGGTCGTCAACACACACGGCACCTTCTACATCGGCGACCACATTGGCGAATTTGGTCCCGGACAGCTGATCATGACCGGCCCCAACCTGCCGCAGAACTGGATCTCCGAAGTCGAACCGGGACAGGTGGTGCCGGAACGTTCCTTTGTGCTCCAGTTTCCGGAAACCTTTATCGAGGATGCCGCCGCCGCCATGCCGGAGATGGACGCGATCCGTCCGCTTCTGGATCGCAGCCATCGCGGGCTGCTGTTTGACGAGGCCACCGCCGACCGCATCAAACCATTGATGATGGAGCTGTTCGAGGCGCGGGGCCTGCGCCGTCTGGCGCTGTTCTGGTCGATCCTCGACGTGCTGGCCTGCGCGCCGGAACCGGAGGTGCTGGCCAGTCTCAGCTACGAGCTGGATCTAGAGTCCTTGCAGGAAAACGGCGTCAACAAGGCGATTGCCTATCTGCGTGAGAACCTGACCGAGAACATCGACGAAAAAGACCTCGCGCAGATGGTCAATCAAAGCCCCAGCGCCTTCTCGCGGTCCTTCAAACGCCACACCGGCTCGACGCTGGTGCGATACAAAAACCAACTCAGGGTGGATCTGGCCTGCCAGATGCTCCTGACCCGACCAGAGGCCAAAGTGGCCGAGATCTGCTATGATGTCGGCTTCTCCAACCTCTCCAACTTCAACCGTCATTTTGCGCGGCTGAAGGGCATGTCGCCCTCGCAGTTCCGCGCAACCTTTGCCGCGAACGGGGTGTTCTCGGAAACGGGCTGAACCAGACGGAAATTCGAATTTAGTGAATTCGAATGGCGAGGGGCCATTCGGAAAGGGACAGGCTGTGCCTGTTGGAACAACTTGGGAGGAACCATAATGAAACAGATGATAGGAGCCGTATCAGCGGCGGCGATGGCCGTCTCCATGGCAGTGCCGGCGATGGCCGAGGACGGTCTCAAGATCGGCATGACATTTCAGGAAATGAATAATCCTTACTTTGTCTCCATGCAGGAGGCATTGACCGATGCCGCCAAAGATCTCGGGGCCGAGGTGGTCGTGACCGACGCCGGTCATGACGTGGCCAAGCAGATCTCGGATGTGGAGGACATGCTGACCCAGGGCATCGACATTCTGCTGCTCAATCCAACCGACAGCGCCGGAATCGAGAGCGCGGTGCATATGGCCAAAGCGCAGGACGTGATCGTCGTCGCCGTTGACGCAAACGCAAATGGTCCGGTGGATACGTTTGTCGGCTCCAAGAACCGCGATGCGGGGTATCAATCCTGCAAGTATCTGGCAGATGCGCTTGGCGGGTCTGGCGAGGTGGCAATCCTCGACGGTATCCCGGTGGTGCCGATCCTCCAGCGGGTCGAAGGCTGCAAGGCCGCGCTTGCGGAATATGACGGGATCACGCTGGTCGATACCCAAAACGGTCGTCAGGACCGGTCCGTCGCCCTCGGCGTGGTCGAGAACATGATCCAGTCGCACCAGAACCTTGCCGGGATCTTCTCGGTGAATGACGGCGGCGCGATGGGCGCATTGGCTGCAATTCAGGGGTCGGGCCGTGACATCAAACTGACCTCGGTTGATGGCGCTCCCGAGGCGGTGGCCGCGATTGCCGCAGGCGGACCCTTCATCGAGACCACGGCCCAGTTCCCGCGCGATCAGGTGCGCGTCGGCCTGGCCATGGCGCTGGCGCAAAAGTGGGGCGCGCGTGTTGTGCCCAGCGAAGTGCCGATCGATGTGCGCGTCGTCGACGCAAAGAACGCCGCTGACTTCAGCTGGTAAAACCACCAGCCACCCCCGGCACAGTGTCGGGGGTGGTTTGTCCCGCAATGGCCAACAACAGGTGCGTCATGCTGCAACTGAGCGGAATCAAAAAGAGATTTGGCACCATTCAGGTGCTGCACGGTGTCGATCTTCAGGTCAACGCTGGCGAAGTTCACGCGCTGCTTGGGGAAAACGGGGCCGGGAAATCCACCCTGATGAAGATCCTCACGGGCATTTTGCAGCCCAGTGCAGGGTCCATCCTCATAGAAGGTCAGGAGCGCCAGTTCGCCAATTACGACGAGGCCATCGCCGCAGGGATCGGCATCGTTTTTCAGGAATTCAGCCTCATCCCCTATCTGGATGCGGTTGAAAATATGTTCCTCGCCCGCGAATTGCGCACGCGGTTTGGCCTGCTGGACCGCAAAGCAATGCGCAAACGCGCCGAGGACATTATGGCCCGGCTTGAGGTCGATGTACCGCTTGATGTGCCGATCCGGAAACTGTCGGTGGCCGAGCAGCAATTTGTCGAAATCGCCAAGGCGCTCTCGCTCAACGCCCGTATTTTGGTGCTGGATGAACCCACCGCAACCCTGACCCCCTCCGAAGTGGCGCATCTGTTCAAGGTGATGCGCGAGCTGCGCCGGCAGGGTGTTGCGATCATTTTCATCTCGCATCATCTCGAAGAGATCTTTGAAATCTGCGACCGCATCACCGTGTTGCGCGATGGGGAATATGTGGGCGATTGCCTCGTCTCTGAAACCGACAATGACCGTCTGGTCGAGATGATGGTGGGCCGCCGGATCGAGAACAGTTTTCCGGAAAAACCCAGCATCCCGCAGGATGCGCCGGTCCTGTTGAACTGCCAAGAGGTGCAGTTGCGACGCGGGGGGCCGGTGTCGGATTTTGTGTTGCGCGAAGGTGAAATCCTCGGCTTTGCCGGGCTGGTCGGGTCAGGGCGCACGGAAACCGCGCTGGCATTGCTGGGGGCTTATCCGGCCGCGAAATGCGCGCTTCAGGTCGAAGGCGAAGACATAAGGTTTCGCGAACCGGCAGAGGCGTTGGCACGGGGGATCGGGCTCTTGCCCGAAAGCCGCAAGGAACAGGGGCTGATTACCAGCTTCTCGATCCTGCAAAACATCTCCATCAACAACTACGGCAAATACCGCCGCGGGCACTGGTTCCTCGATCTGCAAAAAGAGCGCGCCGATACCGAAACGGCGATGCAGCAGGTGCGTGTCAAAGCACAAGGCCCCATGGACCGTGTCGACACCCTGTCAGGCGGCAACCAACAAAAGGTGGTGATTGCGCGCTGGCTCAACCATCAGATGAAAGTGCTGATCTTTGATGAACCCACACGGGGCATCGACGTCGGTGCCAAGGCCGAAATTTACCAGCTCATGCGGGCGTTCACGGCGCAGGGCTATGCCATCATCATGATCTCTTCGGAGCTACCCGAGGTGATCGGCATGTCCGACCGGGTCTGCGTGTTCCGGCAGGGCGGCATCGTCGCCACCGTCGAGGGCGCGGCCATAACCTCAGAAGACATCATGACACATGCCACCACGGGGAGGGTTCGACATGTCGCATAACACCACTACGGCCGAGGCAGGTCGCGCAGGCCGCGCCCTCAATCTGCGCCGGATTTTGCACTCACCGCTGGCACTGCCCCTGATCGGGCTGATCGTGGTGTCCATCCTGATGGGATTTGCCTCCGAGAACTTCTTTTCGGTTTCAAATATCATGAATGTGCTCAGGCAGGTGTCGATCGTCGGCATCCTCGCGGTTGGTATGACCTTTGTCATACTGACCGGCGGGATCGACCTCTCCGTCGGCGCGGTCATGGCGCTGTCGGGCACATTGGCAGCCGGACTGATGGTCAATATGGCGATGCCCGGTTGGGTCGGGCTCCTGGCGGGGCTGGGCGTTGGTGTCGGCCTTGGTCTGTTCAACGGCGCCATGGTTGCATGGGGGCGCATGCCTGCGATTATCGTGACGCTTGCAACCATGGGCATCGCACGCGGATTGGGCCTGCTGTATTCGGGCGGCTATCCCATCTCTGGTATCCCGTCGTGGATTTCCTGGTTTGGCATTGGTCGCATCGGGATCGTGCCCGTTCCGGTGATCGCCATGGTGGTGATCTACGCCCTGGCTTGGGTGTTGTTGCAGCGCACGGCCTTTGGACGTCACGTCTATGCCATTGGTGGCAATGAACTCGCGGCCAAGCTCTCGGGCGTGAAAACCCAGTTCATCAAGCTCTCGGTCTACGGAATTTCCGGACTGACCTCGGCGTTTGCGGCGCTCATTCTCACTGGGCGGTTGATGTCCGGTCAGCCAAACGCAGGCGTTGGCTTTGAACTGGATGCGATCGCGGCTGTGGTGCTGGGCGGAACCGCGATTGCCGGTGGACGCGGGCTGATCCTCGGCACGCTGATCGGTGCGGTGCTTCTGGGCATTCTCAACAACGGCCTCAACCTGATGGGGATCAACCCCTACCTTCAGGACGTCATCAAGGGCCTTATCATCCTGCTCGCCATCTACATCGGGCGCGAATGGTAGGTCCTCCGGGCGGCCCCGCGTGGTCGCCCGCTCCCTCTGCACAAAATCTCCCCCAAAACAAAAATCAGGAGAATTCGCGAATGTCTCAATCGCTCAAGGGCAAGGTCGCCGTAGTGACCGGTGCGGCCTCCGGTATCGGTCTGGCCGCCGTCGAGATGCTTCTCAGGAATGACTGCAAGGTCGTGATGGTTGACCGGAATGCCGCCGCGCTGGCGGATCTGGTTGCAAAATATGGCGATCACGCTGTGGCGCAGGTGACCGACCTGCTGGACGTGGACAGCTGCAATGCGATGGTGCCCGAGATCCTCGCCAAAGTGGCTCAGATCGACATCCTGTATTGCAATGCCGGCGCATATATCGGCGGCGACCTGTGGCAGAGCGACCCGGCGGCCATCGACCGGATGCTGAACCTCAACATCAATGCGGTGATGAAGAACATTCAGGCGGTCTTGCCCCATATGATGCAGCGCAAGAGCGGCGACATCGTGGTGACAAACTCGATTGCCGGACATTACCCGGCCTATTGGGAGCCGGTCTATTCAGGCTCTAAATGGGCGATCACCAGCTTTATGCAGGGCATTCGCCGCCAGATGATCCCGTATGGCGTAAAGGTCGCGCAGGTGTCGCCCGGCCCTGTGGTCTCGGCGCTGCTGGCCGATTGGCCCGAGGAAAACCTGCGCAAGGCCAAAGAGGCCGGGGCGCTGATGGACCCCGAAGAGGTGGCCGACGCATTGGAATTCATGCTGACACGCAAACGGCAGGTCACGGTGCGCGAAGTGATCGTGATGCCGACCGCGTTTGAGCGGATGTAGCGCCCCTTTCGGACAATGCGGACAGGTGACCTCAATCAAGCGGAGGAAGAGTCATGAGTTTTGACGGCAAAAGCGTCATCATTACCGGTGCGGGCAAGGGCATCGGCCGGGCCTGCGCCCTCTATCTGGCAGGGCAGGGCGCGCGCGTTATCGCGATCAGCCGGACGCAGGCCGACCTTCAGAGCCTCGCCGCCGAAATCGACTGCCGAACGGTGCAGGCAGACCTGTCTGACCCGCAGGCCGCACGTGATGCAATGGCAGAGGCAGGGCCCGCAGATTTCCTGATCAACAGCGCGGGCATCAACGTGCTGGAGAGCAGTTTCGACATGACCGATGCGGGCTATGAGGCGGTGCTGGGCATCAACCTGCGGGCAGCCCTCATCACCTGTCAGGCGTTTGCGCGCGCGCGTGTCGCCGCAGGTGGGGGTGGCGCGATCGTCAATATCACCTCGATCGCGGGGCATCGGGGGTTTGCCGAACACCTGTGCTATGCGGCCTCAAAGGCCGGGCTGGAAGGTGCCAGCCGGGTCATGGCCAAGGAATTTGGCCCTCACGGCATTCGCGTCAATTGCATCGCGCCAACCATCACCCTCACGGACCTTGCGGTGGAGGCATGGTCCGCGCCGGAAAAATCCCAGCCCATGATGGTCCGCCATCCTGTCGGTCGCTTCGCCGAAGTGGAGGAGGTCGCAGCCAGCGTCGCTTTGCTGCTGTCAGAGGGATCTGCCATGATCACCGGCGCGGTCCTGCCGGTGGATGGCGGGTTTCTCGCCGTCTGAGGCGGCGCAAGGCCACCCCAGGCCCCGCGCACACCAGCCCGAAGGCGAGGGGAGAGGCGTCCCCCGCCTCCCGCCCGGTTGAGGTGACGTTCTGTCGGGATCAGAACCCGCTCAGGACAATCTTGCCTTTGGCAGAACCGGTCTCGATCGCCTGATGCGCCTGCCGCAAGGTGTCGGCATTGATGGGTGTCAGGACCTCCGTCACCGTGCTGCGCAGGCGTCCGGCATCAATCTCGGCGGCGACGAAACTCAGCAATTTATGCTGTTCGATCATATCCGCGGTCTGGTGCATGGCGCGGGCGAACATGAACTCCCAGTGCAGCGAGGCCGCCTTGGTCTTCAGGCCCGCCATCGGCATTGGCAGGTCGGTGTCATCGATCGACACGATCCCCCCTTGCGGGCGGATCAGTTCCACCGCCGTGTCCCAATGGCGCATGTCGTTGAAAATCGCGATGTGATCGACGTGATGGAACCCGAGCGCCCGGGTCTGCGCCACCATGTCATCGTGATGATTGACCGTGTGGTCGGCTCCCATGTCCTGCACCCAGGCGATGGTTTCCGGGCGCGAGGCGCTGGCGATCACCGTCAATCCCGCGCGTTTCGCCAACTGGATCGCCACCGAACCGACGCCACCGGCGCCTCCGATCAGCAGGACCGTCTGGCCCGCATCCGCACCGTCGCGGTCGATCCCCAGCCGGTCAAACAGGGCCTCGTAGGCGGTGATCGTGGTCAGGGGCAGGGCGGCGGCTTCGGCGTGGGTCAGGCTTCGGGGCTTGTGTCCCACAATTCTCTCGTCCACGCGATGATAGTGCTGGTTGCAGCCTGGGCGGGTGATGTCTCCGGCGTAGTAGACCTCATCCCCGGGTTGAAACAGCGTCGCCTCCGGGCCGGTTGCCACGACCACACCGGAGGCATCCCAGCCCAGCACCCGAGGGGTCGTTTCCACCTTGTCCTTTGGCGCGCGGACCTTTGTGTCCACCGGGTTAACGGAGATGGCCTTCACTTCGACCAGCACCTCGCGTCCCGTCGGCGCCGTCACCGGCAATTCCGTATCGAAAAAGGCATCAGGGTCATCGGCAGGCAGATAGCGGGTCAGCGCCACGGCTTTGGTGCGTTTGATAAGCGTCATGATATATGTCTCTTGTTGGTGCGACGCCGGTTCAAGCGTCCTTGGTCAGCGCCAGCAGGCCCGGCACGGGAACACGCGCTCCGGAGGAGCCCGCGTCCGCCAGACTGCGGCACGAAGACATTTGGTGATTACTTCAGATCTGATAATGCACCCATTCTTGAAGGGATAATTCGCCCCTGCCGAATACAGCAACCCGGGCCTTCCAAACGCGGCGCCCTGGCCGGTGTCGTGGTGAGCGAGCAGCGCGTGTGATCGCGGCCGGATCTCACCCCCAGCGCAGCCAAATGGAGACTTGATATTCGGAACCATTCGCGCAAGTTGCGCCCATGACAGAGTTTAGCTGCCCCAATTGCGGATCTTCGGTTGCGGTGCGTCTGGCGCTTATCAAGATGACCAACTGTACCCACTGTGGGACAACGCTCGTTCTTGATGGGCCTGGCGTCACCCCCATGGGGACAGCCGGCGACATGCACGCGGCGCCGATGATGTTCGGATTGGGCGCGCAGCTGATCCTCCCCAACTGGGAACAGGGGCACAGCTATAGAATGCAGGTCTTGGGCCATGCCCGGTTTTCCTATGGCCGCGGTTTCTGGGACGAATTCTGGGGCCTGGACGGAGAGGGCAGCTCCTGCTGGCTGTCTGTGGACGAGGGCGATCTGGTCCTGCAATGGCCGCTGGCGCCGGCGAAACGCCCCCGGCACCGCCCGCCGTTTCAACTGGGCGAGCACCTGACACTGGACGGCAGCCGGTATCGCGTTGTGGAGGCCGAAACAGCCACCTGCGAAGCGCTACGCGGCAGTTTCGACGAGGCGCTGCGATGTCAGGACGCGCATGACTTCGTGAATGCTCAGGGGCCCGATGGCAACCTGCTGTCAGCCGAATTCTGGACCGGCGGAGAAGCCTGGTTTGTCGGCTGCTGGATTGATCCGTTCGAGCTCCAGATCCGGGAGGCCGGCGCATGACTCGCAGCGCCGCGCTTGTGGCGATCAACTGCACCTGCTGCGGGGCAGGGCTCGATGTGTTGGGCGGCGGGCGTGTGGAGGTACACATCTGCCCCTATTGCGGCAGCACATTGAACGCGCAGGACAATTACAAGCTCCTCGGCCAGCATGATCGCAAACGCCAGACCTCAACGCCGATCGAGATCGGCATGCGCTGCCACCTCCACGGCGTCGACTATACCGTGATCGGCCTGATCGAGCAGTACGAACGCTGGGCCGGTCAAAGCGCGCTCTGGGTGGATTTCCAACTCTATTCGCCGACCCATGGCTATGTCTGGCTGACGCTGGAAAACGACCACCTGACGCTGAGCCGCCGCGTGCGCACATCACGGATGCTGACCCCCGCCGAGGTGGAGCGGGCGCCTGCGCAACCTCGGCTGAAGTTTCGCGGCATGTGGTTCAAATACTATGAAACCTCCACCAGCGAGGCGATCTATGTGGCCGGGGAATTCTCCTACCGGCCCCAAATCGCGGACCGGGTGACCACCGTGACCGTCGTGGCCGCGCGGGCTGCATTGCACTTCAGCCGCACCGGGCAGGAGGACGAGGTCGAAATCAGCACCTACGTGACCCCCGCCGAGGCCAATGACGCCTTTGGCACCGATCTCGGACTGCGCCCCTCCGGGGTGCACCCGGAGCAGCCCTTGCGCAAGGGACCCAACCACGACTTCCTGCGCCGTCTCTGGCTCTGTGGTGCCGGCCTCTGCCTGCTGCTGGCCCTGATCCTCAGCGGGGGGCGCGGCAGCACCGTGCTCAACACCACCTATGCGGTGAATGACCTGCCCGTGGAGGTGCCCTTTGCGGTTGCGACCGCCAACCAGCTGGTGGAAATCGAACTGTCCGGCCCCGTCAACAACAGCTGGGCCTATTTCGACATGGAAGTGACCGGACCGGAGGACGACCCGCTGTTCGGGATCGGGCGCGGCATCGAATACTACACCGGCAGCGACAAGGACGGCAGATGGAGCGAAGGCAACCGGACCGCCCGCGTCCGGTTCCGACCAGAGACCCCGGGAACGCATGCGCTGTTCCTCGACCTGTCAGAGGCCGGCAACTGGCCCGCCACAGCGCCCGGCACTCCAATCCGAGAGGTATCGCTCACAGTGCGAGAGGGGCTGACAAGCGGCAGTTGGGCGCTGAGGAGCGGACTGTTTTTTATCGCATTGTTTGCGCTGATGACCGCGCGCCAGGTTCTGCACCATGCGCGGCGCTGGCAAGGATGCGACTGGACCGACGAGGACTGACCTGCCATGACCCCGATCCGATTGATCGCCCTTCTCTTTGTGGCCACCGCCGTGTCCGCCTCTGCCTATGTCGGCTACTGGGGCTACGGTGGTGAGAGCCGCGATCTCGACCGTTCCGTCCGCATTGGCTCCTTCGGGGGCGGATATTCTGCCAATTCCCGCGTCAAGTGACGCCCAGTAACTCCAGCGAGGCCGCCATGGATTATCTCTCTGCCATCCAGATCACCGAAGTGATCAGCACCATCTTCTACACCATGCTCGGTGTCGCGCTGATGGGGCTGGTCTGGAAATGCATCGACTGGCTGACACCCTTCCCGATCATCAAGGAAATCGAGGAGGATCAGAACATCGCACTTGCCATCCTGATCGGTCTGCTGTTCATCGCCGTGGCCATCATCATCGCGGCCGTGCTGGTCTCATGACTCTGGCCCGCGGGCGCGAGATCTGGCTTCTTGTTGCCACCTTCCTGATCGCGGCCGCCGGCCTGATCTACGAGCTGATCGCCGCCACCTTGTCGAGCTATCTGCTGGGCGACAGCGTGCGGCAGTTCTCGATCGTCATTGGCCTGTTCCTGTCTGCCATGGGCCTGGGCGCGTGGATGTCGCGCTACTTTGACAACGCCTTTCGCGCCTTTGTCTGGGTGCAGATCCTGCTTGGGATCTGCGGCGGTTTCATGGCGCCGGTTCTGTTCTTCACCTATGCGTGGTCCGGTGACGTGGCGGTGCCGCTCTATACGCTGCTGGGGTTGGCGGGGGTGTTTTCCGGCATGGAAATCCCGCTGATCGCCCGCGTGCTGGAGAACACAGGCGCCGCCAAATTCCGCTTCGAGAACGTTCTGAGTGTCGACTATATCGGCGCGCTGGTGGCGTCTCTGGCCTTTCCGTTCTTTGTCATTCCGCATCTGGGGTTGATGGCGGCCAGCCTCGCCTTTGGCGCGCTGAACCTGGCGGTGGCGGGATTTTCAATCTGGCTGTTCCGATCCCATCTCAACATCGGCCAGCTTGCGGCCTGGGTAGTGGCCTTCGCGGTGACCCTGGTCGCATTGTTTCATGCGGATCGCATGGTGACGCTGACCGAAGCGGAGCTGTTCGAGGATGACGTGATCTTCTCCGAGGCGACGCCCTATCAGCAGATCACGGTCACCCGTTTCCGGGACCGCACGCGGCTGTTTCTGGATTATTCGATCCAGTTCGACAGTATGGACGAACATCGCTATCACGAACCGCTGGTCCACCCCGCGATGGGGATGGCGCCGCGCCGCAATCAGGTGCTTGTTCTTGGTGGCGGCGATGGCATGGCCCTGCGCGAGGTCCTGCGCCACCGGGATGTGGAGGCCGTCACCCTGGTGGATCTGGACCCCCGGGTCACCGAAATCTTCAGCACCCAACCCCATCTGGCAGCACTCAACAGCCACGCTTTCGCGGATCCCCGTGTGACGGTTGTCAATCAGGATGCGTGGCAATTTGTCGAAGACACCACCCAGATCTTTGATGTGGTGATCCTCGACCTTCCGGATCCAAAGTCTCTGGCCTTGTCGCGTCTCTATTCGCGCCAGTTCTATGGTCTTCTGGTCGAACGGCTGAGTGGGCAGGGTGTTCTGGTCACCCAGGCTGGCTCGCCCCTGTTTGCACGCGATGCGTTCTGGTCGGTGGTCAAGACCCTTCGAACCACGCGCAACCCGCAGTCCCCCGGCGACGGGCTTCATGTCCTGCCGTATCACACCTATGTGCCAAGCTTTGGCGCTTGGGGCTTCGTGCTTGCGACACCTCAGCCACAACGGCCTCGGTCACTCCGTTTACCGGACGGGCTTGGCTACCTGACGCCAGAGGTCTGGACCGCGGCACAGACCTTTGGCGCCGACACCGGTCCGGTTGACGTGGCCTCAAACAGCCTGCAAACGCATCGCCTGCTGGAATACTATCTGGCCGGTTGGAGCGAGTGGTTCGACTAGGCGCAGACCGCCGGAGGGTCGGAAATTGCGCAGGATGCATACCCCCACATAATCTTGGTTATGTTAAAAAAAGAGCAGCGCCAGTTGTCGGTAAGGCTTTTAAGGTGCGGTGTGCCGCCAGAGGGCCTACGACCGGCAGCCCTCCGCCATAGGCGCACAAAGCGGGAGACAGGCGTCTCAGGCCTCGCACATCTGTCTGATCCAGCGCGTGAAGACACTCATCGCCGGGGTCAGCGGCCGATCACTCGGCCAGCTGAGGTAGTACCGGCCCGTCGACACGGTCGCACTGAAGGGCTGGACCAGGCGCCGGGCCTCAATACGCTGGCGGAACATTTCAACAGGCAGCAAGGCGACACCGTCACCGCGTTCCGCAAGATCCGCCAGAGCAACAGAAGAATCCAGCGTCGGCCCGGTGAGCGCCGGACAGGCCAGACCCGCAGTGGCAAACCACCGCGGCCACTCATCGCTCCGGTAGCTGCGCAGCAGCGGCGCACGCCCCAGATCCTCGGGCCTCTGCAGACGCGCTGCAATCTCGGGGGAACAAAGCGGTGCCAACGGGGTCTGCAACAGCGGCACACTGTCCAGCCCCGTCCACTGCCCCGCGCCAAACCGGACCGCCATATCCAGTCCCTCGCGCAGGATCTCAACCCGGTTGTTATGCGTCGAAACCCGTACCTCAATATCCGGATGGCATCGGTGAAACTCGGACAACCGCGGCAGCAGCCAGCCAACGGCAAAGGTGGTCACCACACCCAGCTTCAGCACTTCGACATTGTGCTGACCGGTGATGCGGTCCAGGGCCCGCCCCATGGTGTCCAGCGCGTGTTCGACCACCGGGAACAGGGCGCGGCCTTCGTCCGTGGGCACCAGCCCCGCCGATGTGCGCAGGAACAGCGCGGTGCCAAGCCGATCTTCGAGCCGCGCGATCTGATGGCTGACGGCCGCCTGCGACACCCGCAACTCAATCGCCGCGCGCGTGAAGTTGCCCTGCCGCATTGCGACTTCAAAAACCCGCAGCGCGTTCAAGGGCAGATCCGGACGGTCCATGTCATTACCTCAGCTTATGGCATCTGTGATAATTTGTCGTTTGTGATGCATTTCGGCTTTCTATAGCTCATTGCCATGACATCAAGTGATGTCGCACCCACAAAATCCGCAGATCCGTCTCTGCCCCTGGCCGTCGTCGCGGCCAGAGTGCGGCCCTGCGCGCGACACGAAGGAACCCAAGACATGCATCTTCTCCGAGGCCTGCGACATCCGGCCCTCCCGGCCCTGGCCCTCGCTCTTCTGGCGGCCTCGCCCGCCGCGGCACAGCCCCCCGAGGCGGAACTGAGCGACACCGTTCGACGCATAGAGCAGCAGCTGGACGCAAAGATCGGGCTGGTGATCCGGGACAGCGGCTCGGATTGGCACTGGCATCACCGGGCGGAGGACCGGGTTCTGCTCAACAGTACCTTCAAGGTGCTGTTGTGTGCCAAGGTCCTGAAGGACGTCGATGACGGAATGATGGAGCTGGAAGACACTATAACCGTTACGGAACAGGACCTTCTCTCCTATGCGCCCGTCACCCAGGCCCGGGTCGGCCAGGAGATGTCACTGGCGGAGCTGTGCCAGGCGACGCTGGACATGAGCGACAATACCGCCGCGAACCTGCTGCTTGACCGCATCGGCGGGCCGGCGGCGTTGACGCGCTTCCTGCGCGACAGCGGCGACACTGTCGGGCGGCTCGACCGCCGTGAACCGGAGCTGAACACCCCCGCCAAAGATGGGATGCAGGACACCTCGACCCCCGCAGCCATGGCCGCAACGCTGCAGGCCCTGATCACCGGTGACGTGTTGTCCGGAGCATCGCAGGCGCAGCTCCGGACCTGGATGAGCGAGGGCGGCGTGACCGGCGCCCTGTTGCGATCCTACGTTCCGGGTACGTGGCAGGTGGCGGACAAATCCGGCAGTGGCGACACCACCCGCAATCTGATCGCCATGGTCACCCCCGCGGCGGATGATCCCTATTTCATCGCCATTTACCTGGCCGATGCCCGCGCACCCTTTGAAACCCGCAACGCGGCGATGATCGACCTGTCCAAAGCGGTCGCCAGCCTGTTGCAAAGCCGCTGACCGCCCGGCGGCGGCGTCAGCTCTGCGGTGTCAGGTCTGCCGCCGTCGCTTGCAGCCTTGCAAAGGCATCATAGCGGCCTTGGTGAATCCGGACGCGCGCGGCATCGGGCAGCGCCCGCCGGGCCACCCGCGACATCTGCGGCATCGCATCTGCCAAAGCGCCATATCGTCCTGCCGCAACCGCCGCCAGCATGGCCGACCCCAGCAAGACCGGCTCTGCGCTCTCAGTGACATCCACCGGCAGCCCGGTTGCATCCGCCAGCACCTGACACGACAGCGGGTGCGTGCCCGCACCGCCCGACACCGACAGCGCGCTGACCTCCAGGCCCTGGGCGGACTGGGCGTCGAGGATCTGGCGCAGCCCGTAGGCCAACCCGCACAGCCCGGCGACATAAAGCGCAACAAGACTATCGACGCCTCGCTGCACCCCCAGCCCGGCCACAACGGCGCGGCGACCGGGATCGGCGAAGGGCGCCCGGTTCCCCAGGTATTCCGGCACCACATGCAGCCCGCGCGCCAGCGAGACCGCATCGCCGGGATGTGCCACCTTGCTCAGCGCCTCGTCGGCCAGCCAATGCGTCAGCCCCATGCCGCGCTCCGCCGCGCGTTGGGCGGCTTCGGCACTTGCAGGGTGCGAGGCTGTCAGCTGATCCAACGCCGCGCCCGCCGCCGACTGCCCCCCCTCATTGAGCCACAACCCCGGTACCATCGCGGACTGATAGGGCCCCCAGACCCCGGGCACGAAACATGCCGTCGCGCTGGAGGTCATGGTGCAGGACGAGGTCCCAAACACATAGGCCATGGTGTCCTGCGCGGCATTCGGCGTGCCACTGGCCCCGACAGTGCCCACCCCTCCTGCATGCGCATCGATCAAGCCGGCAGCGACCGCGACCCCCGGCCGCAGCCCCATCTCGAGCGCCGCCTCGGGCGTCAGACCGGTGCCCAGCGACGTGCCCGCGGGCACCACCTCGGTACCGATCCGGGCAAACCCCTGATCGGCCAGATCGCCAAGCCCGATGCTTTGGAAATAGGACGCGTCCCAACGGTTTTCATGTGCCAGATAGGTCCATTTGCAGGTCACGGTACAGATCGAACGGTCGGTTGCGCCGCTGGCTTTCCAGGTCAGGAAATCCGTGAGATCAAAGAAATGCGCCGCAGACACATAGACCTCCGGCAGGTTTTCGCGCAGCCAGAGCAGCTTGGGCGTCTGCATCTCTGGGGAAATGCGACCACCGACATAATCCAGCACGGCATGCCCGCCGGCATTGATCCGCTCCGCCTGGGCACGGGCGCGATGATCGGACCAGACGATAATGTCGCGCTCCGGATGACGGGGGTCACCGACCCCGGACACCGCCCCCTGCACCACCAGCGAACAGGTGGCGTCAAACCCGATGCCTGCGATCAGATCCGGATCGACCGCCGCTTCGGCCACGGCCGCGCGCACGCAGTCACAGACCGCTTGCCAGACCTGGGCGCTGGATTGTTCGAAATGCCCCGCATCAGAGCGATACATGTCGAGGTCGCGCTTCGCACTCCCGAACAAATGACCCTGGGCATCAAAAACACCCGCGCGGGCCGATCCCGTGCCCACATCCACGCCGACGAAATACTGCATCCTGTCGCCTTTGGTCATACGGTTTCCTCTTCCTCCTCCCGGAGCACCAGATCCGGTACCCCGCTCCGGGCGATCACCAGTCGCCCGTTGGGCAAGTCGTTTGCCTCCAGTTTCTGTTGGATCTGGATGTCGCTCAGCCGATAGCTCTGCCAGCGCTGCCGCAGTCTTGCCGCCAGCACAGGCTCTGGCACCTCGATCAGCACGGTTCTGTCAAAGAGGGCCTGCACCCGATCCCAAGGGGATTGGCGGAGAAGCAGGTAGTTGCCCTCCACGATCACCAGCCGGGCCCGTTGATCGATCAGACGCGCCGAACCGCGTGAAATTTCCAGATCGCGATCAAACACCGGCACGGCGACCCTGTCTTCGTGATCATCCCGAAGCCGCCGCAAGATCGCATGCAGACCGCCGACGTCGAACGTATCGGGTGCGCCCTTCCACGGCCGCCGCCCCATTGCTTCCAGAACGGCATCATCAAAATGGAACCCGTCCATCGGCAGCACAGCGCTTTCGCCGGGGCGCTGGGTCTCCAGCCACGCATGCAGCCTTGCCGCAGTGGTGCTCTTGCCAGAGCCCGGCGCCCCGGCAATCGCCAGAAACCGCCGTCCCGGTGTCGCCATCAGGGCGAGCGCCTCGGCACAGAGGCCCTGCATATCGACCACATGCGCCATCAGATCAGCCGGTATTGCGCAGCCTTGTTGCGCAGGAACGGCAGGCCCTTGGACATCACCTCGTCATGGTCCCGCGCCACCGGGCGCCAGACGGCCAGGCCAAACCCCACTTCGGGCGGCATGTTGATAAAGCTCTCCATCGCCAGCCCGCCTTTGAAGTCAATCGCTTTCAGGGTGGCAAAGACTTCGTCCCAGTCGCAGCATCCCTCTCCCGGGGTGCCACGATCACTTTCGGACAGGTGGATGTAGCGCAGATACTCCCGCGCATCGAGGATGCCGTTGGCGGCGCCTTTTTCCTCGATGTTCATGTGATAGGTGTCGAGGTGAATAAAGATGTTGTCCGAGCCCACCCGCTCGATCAGGTCGCGCGCCTGCCAGCCGGTATTGATCAGATGGTTCTCGTAGCGGTTCACCGGCTCGATGCCAAACAGCAGCCCGACCGATTTCGCATAAGCCGCCGAGGCCTCCAGCACGCGGGCGATGTTGTCGTATTCCCCTTCGGTCGGATAGGTGCCGGTACGCTGCCCGATCCCGCCAAACGTTACCCCGGACAGGGCCTCGGCGCCGCAGGCCTTGGTTTTATCGATCGCGAGTTTCAGATAGGTGATCGCGCCCTCCGGGTTGACCGATGCCCAGTATTGTTCTGGCAACCCGAGGGAACAAACCGCCCGCAGACCGCTGCGGTCCAGCAGACCCGCAGTATGGGCGGTGTCGACCTCTGCGGGGCGCAGCATCGGGATTTCGATGAAATCGACCCCATAGGCCTCTGCCCCCGCGACCGCACGCTCCGCGCCGTCGCGATCCCAATTCATTGTCCACATGCTGGTATGTACGCCAAACCCTTGCATTACTTATCCTTTCCGGAGAATACGTCGAATATTTGCCGCAGGCGGCCGGATCGCAGAACCATGACGGCGATCAGAAACAGGCCCCATACGGCCGTTGCGAGATGTTGATTGGCGCCGATCAGATTGAGGCCCGAAGACAGCACCTGAAGGATCACCAGCGCGATGATGACGGGGGCAACGCGGCCATGCCCGCCAAAGGGATCAATCCCGCCGAGGAAACAGGCCAGCACCGTAATCAGCAGCATGGCCTCACCGTGACCCACGCGCACCGAATTGAACCGCGCGGCCATCAGGATGCCCGCGATCGCGCATAGCACCCCGGACAGCGTGTAGATCAGCACCAGCGTGCGCTTGGCATTGAGGCCCGCATACTCCGCCGCCCGCATGTTGGAGCCGGTCATATAGACCGAAAACCCATGTGGCGTGCGGCGTAGCAACACATGCCATCCAAGCGCGATCAGGCCAAACAGGATCAGCGGCACGGGAATACCGATCAGAGAGCCATGACCCAGAACACGCATGTAGTCGGGAAAGCCGGATATGTCGCCGCCGCGGGTCAGGAACTCGCCCAGCCCCCGCAGAAAGATCATCATCGCAAGCGACACAAGGATCGGATGCGCGCCCACATAGGCGACCACCGCCCCCATTGCAGCGCCCGCCAGCGCTCCGACCAGCAAGGCCAGCGCGCCCCCGAGTATAAAGGCCCCGATGCCCGCTTCGGCCCCGCCGAACTGCATGATGGTCCACGCCAGCGTCAGCCCGCAGATATTCGCGGTAAACACAATGGCGAGGTTCAGGCCTCCCGACAGGATCGGTGCCAACATCGCCAGGGTCAGCAGACCAAGCAATGGCATCTGAAATCCCATCGACCCCAGGTTTGCGCCGCTCAGGAACCGCGGCGAGGCCAGTGAGAAGAGCAACACCAGCAGGCCCAGCAGAGCCAACAACCCGAGGTTTTCTCCATTCGGCCCGGTTTTGATCCGGGACAGGCGTGACAACAGCGCGGTCATGAGCGGGCCTCCTTGCGACGTGGCCGCAGCGACAGATCGATATTGGATGTTGAAATGGCGATCAGGATGGCGGCGCCGATAATCATCTGGAAGGCAAAGGGCGACACCCCGAGCAAGTTCAGCCCGTTTTGCGTGATGGCGACAAACATGACGCCGAGGATGCAGCCCAAAATGGTCCCCTTGCCGCCGCCCAGCCGGGCACCCCCCAGAACAACCGCAGCCAGGACCTCCAACTCGCGGCCATACAGTGCATTGGGCACCACCTCCTTTACGATATTGACCTGACAGAGACCGGCAATACCCGCCATCAACCCCATCCAGCCAAAGGCGACCCCCTGCATCACGGCGATATTAACGCCGGCACGGCGCGCACCTTCGGGATTGTCGCCGAATGCATAAAGCTGGCGGCCAATATTGCTGCGCTGGATCAGTGCCCAGGTGGCGATCACGCAGCCGATCATCACTGCGACCGACAGTGTCAGCTCCGACCAGATGCCTTGCGCGTTTTCATGCTCGAAGATGAAGATGCGCGCGGTCCACCAATCGGGCAGATCGTAGATGTTGCGCCCGCCGCTGAAGAACATCAGCAGACCGAAAAAGGCGTTGAATGTGGCGATTGTCACCACGATCGAGATGATGCGGAAACCGTGGATCAGCCACGCATTGAGCAGCCCAAGCAGGATGCCGAGTGAGCCGCAAAACAGGAACCCCAGCAACCAGTTGCCTCCGCCGACACTGATCAGGAGCTTGGCGGCGATGTACTGCACCACCGACGAGGCCACCGCAAAAGAGATATCAATCCCGCCTGCAATCAGAACAACCAGCAGCCCAACCGCCCAGATCAGGTTCACTGCACTGTTGTTCAGGAGCGAGGTCAGGTTGGGCAAGGTGGCAAATTGCGGCGCGGCCACGGCCAACGCGATACAGATGAGCGCCAGCACCACGGCCAGCCGAAACTCGATCTTATAGGGGCGTAAGAGATCACGCATAGATCCGCTCCTCAAGTTGGGGGACAGTGATGTCACGCGGGTCATAGGTCTGGCGAATGCGGCCATCCGCCATGTGCAGGATGCGGTCGGAATGATACATGACCTCGGTGACCTCATCCGAGATCAACAGGATCGCCAGCCCCTCTTCCGCCAAGGTGCGAACGATGCGGAAAATGCCCGCACGCGCGCCGACATCGACCCCCACGGTGGGGCTGTCGAGGATCAACAGGCGCGGTTCCGTGGCCAGCCATTTGGCCAGCACCACCTTCTGCTGATTGCCGCCGGACAGGGTCGAGATCGCATCCTCGGGCGCGCCAATCTTGACGCCGAGTTCGCGGATCCAGTGCCCGACCGTCGCCGCTTTGTCACGATCCGAGATCAGTCCGGTTGCCGTGGTCAGTTTTTGCAAAATCGAAATCACCGTGTTGTCGGCAATTGATTGTTTCTGAAGAAGACCGAGCGAGAGGCGATCTTCGGAAACATACGCCAGCCCGCGCCTGATTGCGTCGCGGATGCTACCGGGCTGGTATGATGCTCCTTCCAGCCGCATCTCTCCCGTATCGGCGGGGCGCAGCCCCATCATCACATGGGCCAGCTCGGTTCGCCCGGCGCCGATCAGCCCGGTCAGCCCCAGGACCTCGCCCGCACGAATGTCAAAAGACACATCGGCAAATTCACCCTGACGCGACAGGCCCTTGGCCTCGAACACGACATCTGCGTCAGGCAGATCCCGCGCGACCACCTCGTGTTCGATCAGATGCCCGGTCATCAGTTCCCCCAATCGGGCCTGCGTCATCCCTTCGGTCGGGTACACTCCGACCAGATTGCCATCCCGGACCACCGTGACCCGTTCTGCAATATCGAGCACCTCTGCCAAACGGTGACTGACAAACACAATGGCGACCCCGGCAGCGGAGAGTTTGCGCACAATGTCCAGCAAGCGGTCGGTTTCGGATTGGGTCAAAGACGCTGTTGGTTCATCCATGAAAATGAGCCGCGCGTCGTTCATCAACGCCCGCGCAATCGCCACCACCTGCCGCTGCGCAATCGGCAGATCGTTGAGCGGCGCGGCCAGATCCATGTTGACCCCTAGGCGGGACAGAACCTCGCCGGATCTTTCGACCATTTCGCGATAGCGCACCGACCGGGGTTGCAGGCCAACCAGATCGTCAAAGGCGATGTTTTCCGCCACGCTCATATGTGGAAACAGCGCGAGATCCTGCCAGATCACCGACACGCCGCGTTGACGGGCCTGCACCGGCGTGATCCGTTCAACAGCCTCACCGAAGAGTTCGATCAATCCTGCCTGTTCAGGCTGGTGCACCCCTGTTACCACTTTGATAAGGGTCGATTTTCCGCAGCCGTTCTCGCCCGCGAGACAATGCACCTCGCCCGCGCGCACTTCGAAATCGACCTGTTTCAACGCCTGCACCCCGCCAAAGGACTTGGAGACCTTGTGCAAGCGCAGCGCAAATTGTTCTGCCGGAGCAGGTGTCATGGATCACCTCTGTTTGCTGGGCAGATGAAGGCAAGGCCGCGCCTGTGCCCTCATCCGCCGGATGGTCAGGCGCTCAGAGCCCTTTTTCGGCCAGATCGTCCACCGTCTCGGCGTTGATCTCCAAGAGGTTGTCGGTGATGATATCGCGGCCTTCGACATCGGGTTCGACCACGCCGAGACCCGGAATATCGGTGCCGGACTCGATCTTTTCGCCCTCCACCAGCATCTCGCCGAGAGTGACAAAAACCTCGCCTGCCTGTGCCGGGTTCCACATGTAGCCGCCGGTCAGCACGCCCGAGTGGATCATCTTACGCCCCTGCCCCGGCGAGAACGGACCCATGACCTGGATTTCACCGGTCTTGCGGCGTTCCTCCACCGCGCGGCCCGCGCCGATCGGCCCCTGGCTGCCAAAGGCAAGAAAGCCCTTGAGGTCCGGGTTTGCGGCAATCAGGTCAAGCGCGGTCGACCGGCTGTCATCGACATTCTCCGCGACGCCATAGCGATCCCCCACGATCTTGATGTCAGGACGGTTTTCCTCCATCCACGCAATTGCCGCATCAGCCCATGCATTGTGCAAAGGCACCGTCAGCGACCCCACATAGACCGCATAGCTGCCGCCCTCTTCGGTCTTGTCGGACAGCAGCTTGGCATGCGCCTCGCCAAAACCCTCGGCCGAGGCGAGTTCGAAATTCCAGTCGACATTCTCAAGCCCCGGCCCTTCGTGCGAGATCACGATGATGCCGGCATCGCGCGCCTTCTTGAGCACGGGCTCCAATGCGGCCTCGTCATTCGGGACCACGCCAATCACGTCGACACCTTTTGCGATCAGATCCTCGATCGCCTGCACCTGAAGGGCGGGATCTGCCGAAACCGGGCCGATCATTTCCGCATCGACGCCCAATTCGGCGGCGCGGCGTTCAATCCCGTCTTCCATGGCGTTGAACCACGGAATGCCGCCGATCTTGACGACGATCCCCATGGATGTTTCGGCAACCGCAGTGGTCGCCATTCCAACGGTCAACGCCAATGCGCTGACCAGTCCGGTCATTGTTTTCATGTCTTCCTCCCTTGCACGGACCACGCCCGTGCCGCTGTTGATGCAGCACCTGTTACAGGTTGCACAACCGATTGCGCATCGAGTGCTTAAAAAAGCCACGCGCCTCCCCGGCGGTCGTGGCAAACAGCGATTCCTGGCTGCACAATCGATGTTGCAAAGTAACACGCAAACAGGACAAACTGTCAACGGCTATTCACATCCGATAGTCAGCCGCGCATTTGTCGCCTATGTCATGGTCATGACGGACACGCAGAAAAAGACGATCTACGATATCGCCAAACGCGCGGGCGCCTCACCCTCCACGGTCAGCGCCGCGTTGAATGGCACGTGGAAGAAACGTCGCATCGCACAGGCAACGGCCGAACGCATTATCGCGATCGCCCGGGAACACGGCTATTCCGCGAACCTTCAGGCCCGCGCCCTGCGCACGTCGCGCTCCGGTCTGGTGGCGCTCTTGATGCCGGAGTACAACCGGTTCTTCTCAAACATTGCCCAGACCTTCTCGCGCGAGGTGCGGGCCCGCAATCAGTGCCCCGTGATCATCTCCACCGAACGCGATCCCGAGGAAGAACGCTCCACCGTTGCCGACCTCACCTCCTGGTCGATCGATGCGATCTTCTTTGTCGGCTCCGTCGCCCCGGATGATCTGAGCCGCCAATGCCGGGCCGCGGCCATTCCCCATGTGTTTGTCGACCAGCCCTGCGACATCGCCCCTTCGGTGGTCACGGACAGCCGCACCGGGGCGCGCATCCTGACGCGCGAGATCATCGCCTCGATGGCCGCACGTGGCACGACGTTGGGCCCCGGTCCGCGGGATACGATCTATTTTCTCGGCGGCGATCAGACCCTGCCTTCGACCAAGAACCGGGTCGCGGGCTTTAGCGAAGAAATGTACGCACAGGTCGGTCGGGTCGCGCCTGACCAGATCCTGGCCTCGACTTACGATCTGGATGCCGCGACCCGCAGCATCACCGAGCTTTACACCCGCCTTGGCGGTTTGCCGGCGGGATTGTTCATCAATTCCGACTCGGTGTTCGAGGGCGCGCTCCGGTTTCTGGCGACCCTGCCCGAACACGAGCTGTCGGCCTGCGCCTTTGGCTGTTTCGACTACGAACCGTTTGGCCAGTTGCTGCGCTTTCCGGTCCATATGATGCGGCAGCGGCACAAGATGCTGGTACAGCGCGCCTTTGCCCTGCTCGAGGCGGACAGCCCGCCGGTAATCGAACAAGTACAGCCGGAGCTCTATCGCGCCCGACCCTCCGCCATGCCGGACCTGCCGCTGATCGAGCCGCTCTAGGCAAAGGGCGCGCCCTCCCCGCACAGGAGACCCAAGATGACATCATCGCAAGACAAAGTGAGCCAGTTTATTGCCGACGCCGGGCTACACTGCCCCGCCGCACATCGGCTGCTGGATATGCAAAGCGAGCTTGGCGAAGTCTGCAAGGAGATCCTCAAGGCAACCGACTATGGCGCGCATCCGATGGCGGCCACCGATGCGCTGCGCGACGAGCTGGGGGATCTTCTGTTCAGCCTTCTTGCCTTTGCCGCAGAGAATGACATCGATGCGGACGCGGCTCTGGACCGGGCGCTGGCAAAGTACCGGGACCGCCTGCAACGCCGGGGTTCGGTAGGGTCGGGTGGCGCCTGACATCGCGTCGCAGAACGCCTGCCCCCTGCCGCGCCCACCCGCAGCTGTACTTTATTGGCAGGCTGACCCACCCCCGTAAGCGCGCCGTAAGCTTCACACGACACAGATGCGCAGATCGACAACAGACATCAGGGTCTCACGATGCGCATATTCCAATGGGGGCCAATGGCGGCCCGACGTGCCACACACATCATCGCTTGGGCAGCGCGATACATGACGCAGATTCTCCTGGTCCTCCTCCTCATGTGCGTGGTGACCGGACGCGGCACCAACGAAAGAGTCGGAGACAGTCTCCAGGTGACGCTGCCGATGGCGGCGCTGATATGCACTGTGGCCCGTGGGCGCGGCCCCGAATACCTCGGCCGCTTCGTGCTGCTGACCTTTGGCATTCAAACCCCGAAACATCTGCTCGGCAGTCATAGTATCAACCGGCGCCCCAATGGTGGCCTGAAAGGCATGCCCTCCGGGCACACCGCCGCCGCCGCATTCGGCGCGACGGGATTGCTGCAAACCTGCCTCAACAGCAGCCGGGTGGGACAGGTGGCCGCGGTGCTGTCCGCAGGATATGTCGCCGGCAGCCGGATCGAAGCCGAAAAACACACGCTGTGGCAAAGCGTTGCCGGTGGACTTTGGGGAATTCTCGCCCAGACCTTGACCTGGTCGGGCCTGACGCGGACATGGAGACGTCTGCGCCGCAGACGGGCTTTGACCTGAGCTGACGCGCCAAGGTGTCCGTGTGGTACGCGTAAACGCGGGCCGTGCGGGCCGGAGCGCCGTCACATACCGCTTTGACCTATCCGCGAGGAAACCGCATGCGCATTTTGCTTGTTGAGGATGAAACCGATCTGGCACAGGCGGTAACGGATCACTTCCGCCAGGCCGCCCATGCGGTGGACCATGTGACCTGTGTCGCGGATGCTATGGCTGCGGTACGCAGCGTGTCCTATGCGCTGATCGTTCTGGACTTGCGCCTTCCGGACGGAAACGGGTTGCAACTTCTGCGGCATATTCGGGATCACAGGGACTCTACACCGGTCCTGATCGCCTCTGCCCATGATCGCATTTCCGACCGGATCGAGGGCCTCGAAGCCGGCGCAGATGACTACGTGATAAAACCCTATGATCTCCATGAGGTGCTCGCGCGGATCAATGCCATCCTCAGACGGCAGGACGACGATTACGCGCCGGAACGTATCTTTGGCCAATTGCGGATCCTTCCCCAAGCACGGCGCGTCCTGTTGGGGGATCGGGTTATTTCGCTCACCAACCGGGAATGGGCGATCCTGGACCGGTTGAGCCGCACCCCGCAGATCGCGGTGGCAAAATCTGACCTGGAAGACACGCTCTATGAATTTGGCCGGGAGATCGAAAGCAACGCGATCGAAGCCCACATAAGCCGCCTTCGGGCCAAGCTCGGCCATGGGGCGATCACCACGCAGCGCGGGTTTGGCTATCGCATGGGAGAGACGTAATGCGTGGAATGAGCCTGTGGCGCCGCGTCGCCCTGACCACCAGCCTCGGTTTCCTGGTCATCTGGCTTCTGGCGATCCTCATGGCGGCGTTTGTCATCACTAGGGAACAGAAACAGTTCAGCGACATGCGGCTGCGCGAGATCGCCGAAACGCTGCATCCAGTCCTGACCCGCCTACCCGCATCCGCCCCCGCGGCAGGGGCAACACCAACGCGATCAGACGCGCGATCACTCAGGCAACCGCGATATGCCTTGTTCGACCCCCAGGGACGCATGCTGTTGCACAGCGCAGGGAACGTCCCGGATGCTCAGGACCTGAACCCCTTGCAGCCGGGTTTTCAAGTCACCGACAGCCACGTCTATTATGTGACCACCCCCGATGCCGCCGGCAAGATCGTGGCCTTCGGCGACAGCAGACAGGACCGCACCAGGGTATTGCGCCGGGGCTTCATCGCCTTTGCTCTGCCCATGCTGGCGCTTTTGCCTCTGGTTTATCTGTCGGCGGGGTGGATCGCCCGCGCCTCGCTGTCTCCGGTTGACCGCCTGCGGGGGGACCTTGGCAGGCGAAACGAAAAGCACCTCGACCCGATCGACGTCAGCGCGCAACCCAAAGAGCTTCGCGGGATCACCAATGCCGTCAACAGTCTGATGCAGAAGCTGCAAGAGGCTGTGGAGCGGGAACGGGCCTTTGCCACCAATGCGGCACATGAGTTGCGCACCCCGGTCGCGATCGCCCTTGCCCAGGCGCAGCAGTTGCAGGGCCCGGCCTCGGACGAAGTCCGCCCCGGCCTGCAACGGATCGAAACCGCCCTTCAGCGTATGGGCAAGCTGGTCACGCGACTGTTGCAACTCGCCAGAGCCGATCAGACACAAACCCCGCGACGAACCGATGTGTGCCGGTTGATCCCACATGTCCTCGACGGGGCGGTTCCCGATGCGAACCTCCGATCTCGGATTGACGTAACCCTGCCACCGTGCCCGGTCTGGGCCTTCATCGATCCGGATTCCTTTGCCATCCTTGCAAGCGTGCTGATCGACAATGCGCTCAGACATTCGCCTGATGCCTCGCGTATCTGCATCGAAGTGGACGCGGCGGCGCGGGTCATCGTCCGGAATGAGTGCAGCCCCATGACCGATGCGGAGCTCGCCAGCCTCAAAACGCGCTACCAGACATCCAAAGGGCATCGGGGTGGGTTTGGGATCGGCCTGCATATTGCGGAGACGATTGCGCGACAGGCAGGTGGACATCTGACGCTGCGCGCCCCCCAGCCAGGGCGATCCTCCGGTTTCGAGGCGCGCTATGATCTTCCCGCAGGACCACAGCTGTGAAGCCACCACAGATCCGGTGCCAATAGAGCCTTCCACCTGAGAACGCGTGGCCGGGCTCCTCCGGATTCAGCAGGCCAGAACACCCGCCAGTTCGCGATAGTGACCCGCCACCGACGGGGCCAGCGGGAACAACGCCGCCTGAACCGAATGGTAGATATCCGGCTTGCCCTGAAACTGCCGACTGACAGCGACGCCAGCGTCGTCCACCTCCGGCACCCAGCCGCCGCGGGTGCTGTCAATAAACAGGCGTTCGGCACAGTTCCAGAGGCGGCTGTACCAGCGCCCGTCCTGCGCCTGCGGTTCAACCTTCAACAAGGCCGCAACCACCCCGATCGCTTCGGTCACCGGCCACCAGTAGCGATC
This sequence comes from Epibacterium sp. MM17-32, assembly GCF_022348205.1. Lineage (NCBI taxonomy): Bacteria > Pseudomonadati > Pseudomonadota > Alphaproteobacteria > Rhodobacterales > Roseobacteraceae > Epibacterium > Epibacterium sp. MM17-32. The sequence continues at coordinate 63,767 of NZ_JAKRFC010000016.1, forward strand.
CCGGATCGCCGGCTTGCCGTCGAAATCCAGCGTGTAGACAAACCCGCCGCGCTCCGCGTCCCAGGCATCCTCCAGCGCGCGATAGGCCAGCGTCCGCGCGGTGGCGATCCGCGTCTCCTCCGACGCCGGACACAGTGCATCATAGTGCAGCAGCAACCGGGCCAGTTCAAAGGAATGCCCCGGCGTCGTCCCTGCGGGCCGAAACATCGGATTGCCGCTATAGCTCCGATCCACCTGCCAGTCCTCGGTATAATGTTCGGGCAGGCGCCAGCCTTCCACCGGGGCGATGCGTCCGATCAGAAAATCGAGAATGCGCCCGGCGCGCTCCAGATAGCGGGCCCGCCCGGTCGCCTCATACGCCGCCAGCAGCGCCTCGACCCCGTGCATATTGGCATTGAGGCCGCGATAGCTGGAGAACGGCGTCCAGTCGCGATTCCACTCGTCAACAAACAGCCCGCGCGCCTCGTCCCAGAACCGGGAATCGAGGATGTCATCGATCTGCGCCAGCAGCGCCGGCGCGCCCGGATGTGCAACCGCCAATGCGCTGGAGGCCGCCAGCAGCACGAAGACATGCCCGTAGGCCAGCTTGCGCCCGTCCTGCACATCCTGCCCCGACAGCGCCCAGAGAAATCCGCCATGCTCGCGATCCAGGTGGTGGCTTTGCAAATACGCCATGCCGTGATCGATCACCGCCTCGCACCCCGGGTGGCCGGCAATCTGCCCCAGGGCATAGGAATGGATCAACCGCGTGGTGCTGTGCAGCTCCTGCACCGGAGAGGGCAGCGCCGCGCCGTCGATGCCAAGCGTGAAGAACCCGCCCGCCGGGTTCACGCTGGCCTTGAAGAAATCAAACTGACGCCGCGCATCCGCACTCAGAAACGCCCGGTGATCGGGGCTGCGTATCCAGTCATCTGGGGCTGTGGACATGGGGTGTGACCTTTGTTGTTGTGCCGCGGCTCAGCGGTCCGGGCCGGAGGCAACCGGCGCGCTGATCGGTTGCAGATATTGCAGGGCCTCCGGCGCTTCGCCCGCAATCCGGCGCAGCAGCAGCTGCGCCATCTGGACACCCGCCTCGGGCAGATCTTCAAAAATGCTGTCGACCCGGGGGCGCACCAGATCAAACAGGCCCGTGGTCTGCTTGACCACCAGCCGGACGTCGCGATCCGGCACCAGGCCGATGTCCTGCACCGCCGCCAGCGCCGCCAGCCCCGATACTTCACCGGGCAGGATCAGGCCCTCCGGCGCGTCCGGGGCGCGATACCGGGCCTCCACCGCGGCCCGCACCTGTTCCGGCGTGCTGTCGAGATCAGCGCCCTGAAAGATTTCGTGCCGCACACCGCTTTCGCGCACCGCGGTCATAAAACCATGCAGCAGGTGCTGGCGGAAACTCAGGTTCGGCGGCGGCAGCAGGATCGACAGGCTACGCGCCCCGCGCGCGATCAACCGCCGCGCCGCCTCATAGGCAAAGCCATAATTATCGTAGTCGACATAGGGATGCGCCGTCGCCAGCTCGGTGCGCCCGTGCGAGACAAAGGGAAACCCCGCCTCTGCCAGAAACCGCACCCGCGCATCATCGGGTTCGGTCCGCGAAAACAGCACCCCATCCGACAGCCGGTTGCGCACGATCCGGCGCAGGGTGTCCTCGCCCGCAGCATCCGCGTCAAAGTCCGGCATCACCACCAGATGGAAGGACGATCCCTCCAGCCCCCGGGTGATCCCGCGGATCAGCGAGGTGCCAAAACCGAAGATCTCCTCATGCGGCGGCAGGATCAGGTTGATGACCTGGGTGCGCCCGGTGCGCAGGCGCTGCGCTGCACGGTCCGGCGAATACCCCATCTCGGTCGCCAGCGCCTGCACCATGCGGCGCGTGTCCTCGGCGATCTTGGGGTCATTGGCCAGCGCCCGCGACACCGCGCCAACGGAAATGCCCGCCCGGTCGGCGATCATCTTCTGTGTTGGCTTCTGATCTGACGTGCGATTCGGCACCGGCTGGGTCCTTATGTGGATGAGAGAATGGTAATTTATAACGTTTTCACAAGCAACGCAAATGGCAGGTCATCCCAGATACGTTCCTTATCCCATTGATTTATCGCCACTACATTCTGATCCGACACAGGATAATCAAAAATTCACGATTGACTCACAGACAGATTTAAAACGTTATAAACGCAAAGCATAGATCTCAGGGAGGAGAAAACCATGCTGAAGAACCTCTATTCGGGTGTTGCGGGCCTGGCCCTTGTGGCCTCTGTCGCGGCGGCAGAGGACGTCGAAGTGCTGCACTGGTGGACCGCCGGTGGCGAAGCGGCGGCGCTCAACGTGCTGAAGGACGATTTGCAGGGCCAGGGCATCGGCTGGGTCGACATGCCGGTTGCGGGCGGCGGCGGCGAGGCGGCGATGACCACGCTGCGCGCAAGGGTCACCGCCGGGGACGCGCCCACCGCGGTGCAGATGCTCGGCTTTGACATCAAGGACTGGGCCGCCGAGGACGTTCTGGGCAACCTCAACGAAGTGGCCGAGGCCGAAGGCTGGGACAAGGTGGTGCCCGAGGCGTTGCAGTATTTCTCCAAGGACGATGGCAACTGGATCGCCGCGCCGGTGAACGTGCATTCCACCAACTGGGTCTGGATCAGCAAATCGGCGCTGGACGCCACCGGCCTCGACGCGCCCCAAAGCTGGGAGGAGCTGATCGCCGTGCTCGATGCGATGAAGGCGAACGGCATCACCCCGCTGGCCCATGGCGGCCAGGCCTGGCAGGACGCCACTATCTTTGACGCGGTGGTGCTGAGCCTGGGCGATGACTTCTACACCGCCTCGATGATCGACCTCGACCCCGATGCGCTTGGGGGCGACACGATGGTCGAGGCCTTCGAGCGCATGGCCAAACTGCGCAGCTACGTCGATGACAATTTCTCCGGGCGGGACTGGAACCTGGCCTCCTCCATGGTGATCAATGGCGAGGCGGGCATGCAGATGATGGGGGATTGGGCCAAGGGCGAGTTCCTGCGCGCCGACATGACCCCGGGCGAGGATTTTGTCTGCATCCGCTTTCCCGGCACCCAGGGCGCGGTCACCTTCAACTCCGACCAGTTCGTGATGTTCGACGTGGCCGACGGCGACGCCGCACAGCTGGCGATGGCCAAGGCGGTGATGGATCCGGCGTTCCAATCCGCCTTCAACGTGGTCAAGGGCTCGGTGCCGGCGCGCACCGACGTGCCCAATGATGCCTTCGACGGCTGCGGCAAGAAAGGCATGGCGGATCTGGCCGAAGCGGGCAGCAACGGACGTCTGTTCGGCTCCATGGCGCATGGCCATTCGGTGCCGGCCTCGGTGAAAAACGCGATCTACGACGTGGTGACCGCACATTTCAACGGCGAATATGACGCCGCCACCGCCGCCGAGGAACTGGTGAACGCGGTCGAATTCGCCCAGTAGCCGCAGAGATCTCCCCCGGAGGCGGTTCCTGACCGCCACCCCATGCGGCTGGCCGGGATTTGCCCTCGGCCGGTCGCCCCTGTTCCCGAACACAGCCCCCAGCCAACAGAGGAGCGGAGATGCCCGCCCGAACACCTGCACCCGACCTGCGCAGCCGGCTTCAGGCCTGGATTCCAAAACTGGTGCTGTCACCGACCATCGCGATGATGCTGGCCTTCGTCTACGGCTTCATCCTCTACACGGTCTATCTGAGCTTCACCAATTCGCGGATGCTGCCGAAATACGACCTGATCGGGCTGGAGAACTATCAAAAGCTCTGGGGGCTGTCGGCCTGGTGGACGGCGGTGGGCAATCTGGCGGTGTTTGCCCTGCTCTACATCAGCCTCTGCATTGCCATCGGCCTGGCGCTGGCGATCTTTCTCGACCAGAAGATCCGCGGCGAGGGCCTGCTGCGGCCGATCTACCTCTACCCGATGGCGCTGAGCTTCATCGTCACCGGCACCGCCTGGAAATGGTTCATGGATCCCGGCATCGGACTGGAGAACACCATGCATCTCTGGGGCTGGGAGAGTTTCGAGTTCGGCTGGATCAAGGATCGCGACATGGCGATCTATACCATCGTGATCGCGGCAGTCTGGCAGACCTCGGGCTTTGTGATGGCGATGTTCCTCGCGGGGCTGCGCGGCATCGACAACGAGATCCTGAAGGCGGCGCAGATCGACGGCGCGTCGAACTGGAACCTCTACCGGCGCATCGTCATCCCGATGCTGCGCCCGGCCTTCCTGTCGGCCTTCGTGATCCTGTCTCACCTCGCGGTGAAATCCTATGACCTGGTGATCGCCCTCACCGGCGGCGGGCCGGGACGCGCCACCGAGCTGCCCGCCACCTTCATGTATTCCTACACCTTCACCCGCAACCAGATGGGCGTCGGCGCCGCCAGCGCGGTTATCATGCTGATGACCATCGCCGCGATCATGACCCCCTATCTCTATGCCGAACTGAAGGAGAAGCGCTGATGTCCCATGTCACCCAGGACAGCGCCCTGCGCACCTCCCGGGCCAGCCGGGTGCTGATCTATCTGGTGCTGTTGCTGTTTGCCCTGTTCTACCTGCTGCCGTTCTTCGTGATGCTGGCCAATTCGCTGAAACCGCTGTCGGAGATCACTGGCGGCAATATGCTGGCGCTGCCACAGGACTGGACCATCGCGCCCTGGCTCACCGCCTGGTCCAGCGCCCAGATCGGCATCGAGCCCACCGGCCTGCGCCCCTATTTCCTCAACTCGATCCTGATGGTGGTTCCGGCGGTGGCGATCTCCACCGTGCTGGGGGCGCTCAACGGTTACGTGCTGACCAAATGGCGGTTTCGCGGCGATACCATCCTGTTCGGGCTGATGCTGTTCTCCTGCTTCATCCCGTTCCAGATCGTGCTGATCCCGATGGCCACGGTGCTGGGCAAGCTGGGGCTGGCGGGATCCATCCCCGGGCTGGTGCTGGTGCATGTGGTCTATGGCGTCGGCTTCACCACGCTCTATTACCGCAACTACTACGCCGCCTTCCCGACCGAACTCATCCGCGCCGCGATGATCGACGGCGCCGGGTTCTTCCGCATCTTCTGGCGCATCCTGCTGCCGGTGTCGGGGCCGATCACCGTGGTTTCGGTGATCTGGCAGTTCACCAATATCTGGAATGATTTCCTGTTCGGCGCGTCCTTCGGCGGCACCGCCCAACCGATGACCGTGGCGCTGAACAACCTGGTGCAATCCTCCACCGGGGTGAAGGAATACAACGTCCATTTCGCCGGCGCCATCCTCGCCGCGCTTCCCACTCTTCTGGTCTATGTCGTCGCCGGGCGCTTTTTTGTGCGCGGCTTGATGGCGGGCTCCGTGAAAGGCTGAATTCATGGGTTTTCTCGAAATCTCCAATGTCACCAAATCCTATGGCAGCACCGAGGTGCTGCACCGCGTCGACATCGCGGTTGAAGAAGGCGAATTCCTCGTCCTGGTCGGCCCCTCCGGCTGTGGCAAATCCACCCTGCTCAACATGATCGCCGGGCTGGAGGAGATTTCCAGCGGCGACATCTCGATCAACGGGCGGGTGATGAACGGGGTGCATCCCGCACAGCGCAACATCGCCATGGTGTTCCAGAGCTACGCGCTCTATCCGAACATGACGGTGGGCCAGAACATCACCTTCGGGCTGGAAATGCACGGCGTTCCCCGGGCCGAGCGCGCCGCGGCGCTGGCGGATGTGGCAAAGCTGTTGCAGATCGAAACCCTGCTGGAGCGCAAGCCCGGCCAGCTCTCCGGCGGCCAGCGCCAGCGGGTGGCCATGGGCCGGGCCCTGGTGCGCAACCCGGATGTGTTCCTCTTTGACGAGCCGCTGTCCAACCTCGACGCCAAGCTGCGCGTCGACATGCGCACCGAGATCAAGAAGCTGCACGAAAAGCTGAAGACCACCATGGTCTATGTCACCCATGACCAGATCGAGGCGCTCACCCTCTCCACCCGCATCGCGGTGATGTATGAGGGCCATGTGCAGCAGCTGGGCACCCCGAAGGAGATCTACGACACCCCCGCCAATGTCTTTGTCGCCACCTTCATGGGCAGCCCGGCGATGAACATTCTGCCCGCCCGCGTGGTGGTACGCGATGGCCGCGCAATGGCGCAGGTGACCACCTCCGACGGGGCGCAGACGGAGCTGCCGTTCAGTCAACAAAACCTGACCGCCTGGGAGGGTCGCGAGATCCTGCTGGGCCTGCGCCCCGAGGCGCTGACCGACCCGGACGGGGCGGATCGCAAATCCGCCAATATCGTCCCGCTGCGCAGCCGCATCGAGGTGACCGAGGCCGCCGGTTCCGACACCTTTGTCACCACCACGCTTGGCGGGCGCGATGTGATCGCCCGCCTGCGTGCGGACGCCGAGGCCACGGCCGGAGACATGTTCGACTTTGCCGTGAACATGGAAAAGGCGGTGGCCTTCGATCCCCAAAGCGAAACCCGCATCCCCGGGGCCTGATCCCCTGCCCCGCCGGATTGCGGCAGGCGGGCGGGGCGATTGCGCTTGATCCCCGCCGCGCGGGGCTGTCGAATGGGCGGGCAAACGCCACCGGGAGCCGCTCGCATGAGTTATGATCTGATCGTCACCAACGCCACGCTGCCCGACGGGCGCACGGGCGTCGACATCGCCTGCCACAAGGGCCGCATCGCGGCGGTCGAACCGGGGATCAGCGCCCCCGCAGGCCAGGTCATCGATGCCGGCGGGCTGCTGGTTTCGCCCCCCTTTGTGGATGCGCATTTCCACCTCGACGCCACCCTGTCGCTGGGTCGCCCGCGGATGAACACCTCCGGCACCCTGCTGGAGGGCATCGCGCTCTGGGGCGAGCTGAAACCGCTGCAAAGTGTGGAGGAGATCATCGACCGCGCGCTGCGGTACTGCGATCTCGCGGTCAGCCAGGGCCTGTTGGCCGTGCGCAGCCATGTGGATGTGAGCGACGCCGACCTCAAGACCGTGCAGGCGCTGCTGGAGGTTCGCGACCGGGTCCGCGACTACCTCGACCTGCAACTGGTCGCCTTCCCGCAGGATGGCGTGTTCCGCGCCCCGGGTGCCACCGACACCCTCTTGCGGGCGCTTGATATGGGGGTGGACGTCGTGGGCGGCATCCCGCATTTCGAACGCAGCATGCAGGAGGGTGCGCGCTCGGTCACCTGGCTCTGCGAGGTGGCGGCGGAGCGGGGGCTGCGCGTCGACATGCACTGCGACGAGAGCGACGACCCGATGTCGCGCCATATCGAGACCCTCGCCTTCGAGACCCAGCGGCTCGGCCTCCAGGACCGGGTGGCGGGCTCTCACCTGACCTCGATGCATTCGATGGACAATTACTTTGTGTCCAAGCTGATCCCCCTGATGCAGGAGGCCGGGGTGCAGGCGATCGCCAACCCGCTCATCAACATCATGTTGCAGGGGCGCCATGACAGCTATCCCAAACGGCGCGGGCTCACCCGGGTGCGAGAGCTGCGCGACGCGGGCATCCCGGTGGCCTTTGGCGCCGATTGCGTGATGGATCCGTGGTATTCGCTGGGCGCGGCGGACATGCTCGACGTGGCGGCGATGGGCCTGCATGTGGGGCAGCTGTCGTCGCGGGCGGACATGCGCTGGTGCTTTGATGCGGTGACCGAGATCCCCGCCCGCATCCTCGGGCTGGACGGCTACGGCATCGCGCCCGGCAACCACGCCGACATGGTGCTTTTGCAGGCGAAGGACCCGATCGAGGCGCTGCGGCTGAAACCCACCCGGCTGGCGGTGATCCGCCGCGGCCGGGTGATTTCACGCACCGCGCCGCAGGTGGCGACGCTCGCCCTGCCCGGCCGCCCCGAAACGCTGGACCCATCGAGCTACAGTCCACGACACTGACCTGACCACTCGGCGGCACGACTGCCCCCGCGCCCTGAAAAGAGCGCCACAGGCGGCCCGTTGCACAGAAAACAGGCAAGCGCCTCCCCCACAGCGCCGCAGGTGGCCATGCCGGCTTTACAGGCATGCTGCGGTGCGGCGTATGTGGAGCCATGGCCGAGCCCCTTGCCGTCATACTTGTCGAATCCGACCCGGATCGCGCCGCCCAGGTGAGCGAGAGCCTGCGCGCGGCCGGGGACTATCGCCTGCATGTGATCGCCGATCCGACCCGGCTGGCCCGCCAGATCCGGTCTCTCAACCCCGATGTGGTGCTGATCGACCTCGAAAACCCCTCGCGCGACATGATGGAAGAGCTGACCCTCGCCTCCGGCCCGCTGGAGCGCCCGGTCGCCATGTTCGTCGATCAATCGGGCGAAGGCCTGTCCACTGCGGCGATCGAAGCCGGGGTCTCGGCCTATGTGGTCGACGGCATGCAGCCCGCCCGGCTGAAGCCGATCCTCGATGCCACCATCGCCCGTTTCAACATGGTGCACCGGATGCGCACCGAGCTGGCCGAAACCAAGCGCGCTCTCGAAGAACGCAAGGTCATCGACCGGGCCAAGGGCATGATCATGAAGGCTCGCGGCATCACCGAAGAAGAGGCCTATGCCCTGATGCGCAAGACGGCAATGGACAAGAACAAGCGCATGGCCGACGTGGCCCAGGCGCTGGTCACCGCTGCGGAACTGCTGTCATGAAGCGGGCACAGATCCCCGTGGGCTTCATCCCCCTGGTCGACGCCGCGCCGTTGATCGTCGCCCAGGAAATGGGCTTTGCCGCCGAAGAAGGCCTGGATCTCCTGCTGAAACGGGCGCCGTCGTGGTCCTCCTTGCGTGACATGCTGGCCTTTGGCCAGGTGGACGCCGCCCATATGCTCGCCCCGGTGCCGGTGGCCGCGGCGATGGGGCTGGGCAATACCGGCGGCCCGCTGAGCGTGATGTCCGTCCTCTCGGTCAATGGTACCGTGATCGGCGTCAGCGCCGCGCTTGCCGGCCGGATGCGCGACCAGGGTCACGACTTTGCCTTTGCCGATGCGCGGGCGGCGGGCCATGCCCTGATCGAAGCCGCCCCGGACCGGCTGCGGATCGCGGTGCCCTTCCCCTTCTCCATGCATGCGGAACTGCTCTACTACTGGCTCAGCGCGCTTGGTTTTCCCGCACCGCAGAGCATCGACATCCGCACCGTGCCCCCATCGTTGATGGCCGACGCCCTGCGCGCGGGCGAGGTGGACGCCTTCTGCGTGGGCGAACCCTGGGGCTCGATCGTGGTGGAGCACGGCCTCGGGGCGCTGCTACTGCCCGGCGCGGCGATCTGGTCCTTCGCCCCGGAAAAGGTGCTGGCCGTGCGCACCCCCTGGCTGACGCAGGAGGCCCCGCTGGCGCACCGCCTGATCCGCGCCGTGTGGCGGGCGGGCAAATGGCTCGCCAGCGCCGAAAGCCGCCTTCTGGCCGCCGAACTGCTGGCCCGCGAGCCCTATCTGAGCCTGCCTCCGGAAATCATCGACCGTGCGCTCTCCGGCGGGCTCACCGTGACGCCACAGGGGCTGCAACGCGATGTGCCCGGATTTCTGCGGTTCCACCTCGGAGACGCCAGCTACCCCTGGACCAGCCAGGCCCAATGGATCGCGCATCAACTGGCGATGCGCACCGGCCTGGACCGGGCCGTCGCCCTGCGCGCCGCCGCGCCCGTGTTCCGCGACGATCTCTACCGCGGTGCACTCGGCGACCTCTGCCCGCAGCTCCCCCAGTATCCGCAGCGAGTCGAGGGGCGTGACAGCTCCAATCTCTCCACACGGGCCCATCCGGCCCCGGACAATCGATTCTTCGATGGTCAGATCTTCGACCCGCAGCGGCCCCAGCGATGAAAAAAGCGGCAGATAGGCCGCGCGATGCCGCATCGCAGAAGAATTTCGCACCCCGCGCCAGTTTCGGCTTTGAGGCCACCGCCACCCTCTGACATGCTGAACCCAGGCTCGCAACGACGCCAGCCGCAGAATTTCTCCCAGTGAATGGGACTTTCAAAAGAGCAAAGCCGCTCGACCCGCTCCGCCTCTCCTTCCGGCGGATAAGGTCGGCGGCTTTTTTGGTTTCAGCGCTCTGCTGAACCACCGCATCACACCATGAGGGGACCGAACCGATGAAGAAACTGATGTTGACCCTGGCGGCCACAGCGGCGCTTGTCAGCCCCGCCCATGCAGACATGCTGGAGCTGGAAACAGACGTCCTGACCTTTGGCTTTATCAAATTGACAGACATGGCACCGCTCGCCGTGGCCTATGAACAGGGCTATTTCGACGACGAGGGCCTGTTTGTCACGCTGGAGGCGCAGGCCAACTGGAAAGTGCTGCTGGACGGCGTGATCGACGGCAGCCTCGACGGTGCCCATATGCTGGCCGGCCAACCGCTGGCCGCCACCATCGGCTACGGCACCGAAGCCCATATCGTCACCCCGTTTTCCATGGACCTGAACGGCAATGGCATCACCCTCTCCAACGAGGTCTGGGAGATGATGAAGCCGAACCTGCCGCGGGATGACACCGGCCGGGTGGCCCATCCGATCTCGGCGTCGCACCTCAAACCGGTCATCGAGCGCTTCAGGACCGAGGGCAAGCCCTTCAACATGGGCATGGTCTTTCCGGTCTCCACCCACAACTACGAATTGCGCTACTGGCTGGCCGCCGGCGGGGTGCACCCGGGCTACTACAGTCCTGAAAACGTCACCGGCCAGATCGGCGCCGAGGCCTTCCTGTCGGTGACCCCGCCGCCGCAGATGCCCGCCACGCTGGAGGCCGGCACCATCTCCGGCTATTGCGTCGGCGAGCCCTGGAACCAGCAGGCGGTGTTCAAGGGCATCGGCGTGCCGGTCATCACCGACTACGAGCTGTGGAAGAACAATCCCGAAAAGGTCTTCGGCATCACGGCCGACTTCGCCGAACAGAACCCCAACACCACCCGCGCCGTGGTCAAGGCGCTGATCCGGGCGGCGATCTGGCTCGACGAAAACGACAACGCCAACCGCGCCGAGGCGGTCGAGATCCTCAGCCGCCCGGAATATGTCGGTGCCGATGCCGAGGTGATCGCCAACTCGATGACCGGCACCTTCGAATACGAAAAGGGCGACGTGCGGGATGTTCCTGATTTCAATACATTCTTCCGCCACAACGCGACCTATCCGTTCTACTCGGACGCGGTCTGGTACTTGACCCAGATGCGGCGCTGGGGCCAGATCGCAGACGCCAAGCCCGACAGCTGGTTCGATGAGGTCGCCCGCTCCGTCTACAAGCCCGAGATCTATCTCGAGGCCGCCCGGATGCTGGTCGACGAGGGCAAGGCCGACGCTGCCGACTTTCCCTGGGACAGCGACGGCTACAAGGCCCCCACCCCGGCCACCGACATCATCGACGGCATCCCATTCGATGGCCGCAGCCCCAACGCCTATATCGACAGCTTGCCCATCGGCCTGAAGGGCAGTCAGACCGTCGTCGGCGAGGCCGTCCAGGGCTGATCCGCCCCGACGGGAGGGCGGGCGGGGCGAGGCTCCTTCAGGAGCGAGCGCCGATCCCCTCCCGCACGCCGCATATCTCTTTCTCGCCCGTTCTCGCCAGGACCCCATCCGAAGGATCCCGCCATGACCACCGTCGACCCCGACAGCCTCTCCGCCGAAGCCCGGCGCGCCCGGCGCTTCACACGCATCAACCAACTCGATTCCTGGTTTCAGGTTCTCGGCCTGGCCTGGATCACCCCGCTGCTGAAGCTCGCCGCCGGCGACACCCCCCGCACCCAGGCCCGAGAGCTCTGGCGCCTTCTGGCGGTGCCGCTGCTTGCCATTGTCGGCTTTCTGCTGCTCTGGGGCACGCTTGCCCCACGGGTGCAGACCTCGCTTGGCGCCATCCCCGGCCCGGTGCAGGTCTGGGAGGAAACCCTGACCCTGCATCAGGACGCCCGCGCCAAGGCCGCCAAGGAGGCGCAGTTCCGCGAGCGGGTGGAGCAGCGCAACCAGCGCATGATCGAACAGGGCCGCGCGGATCAGGTCAAACACATCGCCTATACCGGCGCGCCAAGCTACTACGACCAGATCTGGACCTCGATCCAGACCGTGTTCTTCGGCTTCCTGCTGGCCTCCGTGGTGGCGATTCCGCTGGGCATCCTCGCCGGGCTCTCGCCGATGGCCAATGCGGCCATCAACCCGCTGGTGCAGATCTTCAAACCGGTCTCGCCGCTGGCCTGGCTGCCGATCGTCACCATGGTGGTGTCTGCCCTCGCCGCCTCGGGGGACGGGCTCTTTGCAAAGAGCTTTCTGGTCTCCGCGATCACCGTCACGCTGTGCTCGCTCTGGCCAACGCTGATCAATACGGCACTTGGCGTGGCGTCGATCGACAAGGATCTGGTCAATGTCTCCAAGGTCCTGAAAATGAACACCTATACCAAGATCACCAAACTGGTGCTGCCCTCCGCGCTGCCCCTGATCTTTACCGGGTTGCGGCTCTCCCTCGGGGTTGGATGGATGGTGCTGATCGCCGCCGAGATGCTGGCCCAGAACCCCGGTCTCGGCAAATTCGTCTGGGATGAATTCCAGAACGGCTCCAGCCAGTCGCTGGCCCGGATCATCGTCGCGGTGCTGACCATCGGGCTCATCGGCTTCCTCCTCGACCGGGTGATGTTTGCGCTGCAATCCCTGTTCACCTTCTCGAACAACCGGTGAGCGTCATGAGCATTCTCGAATTTTCCGACGTCTCCAGATCCTTTGGCACCGGCACCACCACCACCGATGTGCTGAAGTCCATCAACCTCCGGGTCGAAGAAGGCGAGTTCCTTGTTCTCCTTGGCTTTTCCGGCACCGGCAAGACCACCCTGATCAACCTGATGGCGGGGCTGGAGCGCCCCACCAGCGGGCGCGTGACCTTCAAGGGCCGGGAGATCACCGGACCGGGTCCGGAACGCGGCGTGATCTTTCAAAATTACGCGCTGATGCCCTGGCTCACCGTGGCCGGCAATGTGGGGCTTGCGGTGGATGCGATCTTTCCCGGGCTGGACCGGGCGGCAAAAACCGCCAAGGTCGACCACTACGTGCAGATGGTGGGGCTGTCCCATGCCCGCCACCGCCGCCCGGCCGAATTGTCCGGCGGCATGCGCCAGCGGGTCAATGTCGCCCGCGCCCTGGCGATGGACCCCGAGGTGCTGCTGCTGGACGAACCGCTCTCGGCGCTCGACGCGCTCACCCGTGCCAATCTCGCCGAGGAGATCGAGGCGATCTGGGAGGCCGACAAAAAGACCTGCGTGCTCATCACCAACGACGTGGACGAGGCCATCCTTCTGGCCGACCGCATCATCGCCCTGAACCCCGACGGCACGCTCGGCGAGGAGTTCGCGGTGTCCCTGCCCCGGCCCCGGGATCGCAGCGCGATGAACACCGATGATCGTTTCAAACACCTGCGCGCCGCCGTCACCGGACACCTGATGGATGTGGGGATCAAATCACGGGTCGAGGGCACAAAGCTGCTGCCCGATGTGACGCCGATCCACCAGCTGCCGGTTGCCGTTGCCGAGGCCGGGACCACACTCGCCGAGGAGCGCTATCTCGACTTTTCGCAGCTGCACAAGATCTACCCCACGCCCAAGGGGCCTCTGACCGTGGTCGAGGATTTCGACCTCAAGATCAACAAGGGCGAGTTCATCTCGCTGATCGGCCATTCGGGATGCGGTAAATCCACGGTGCTGACCATGGCCGCCGGTCTCAACCCGATTTCAAAAGGCGCGATCAAACTCGACCGCAAACATGTCGAAGGCGCCGACCCGGAACGCGCGGTGGTGTTCCAGTCGCCGAACCTGTTTCCCTGGCTCTCGGCACGGGAAAACTGCGCCATCGGGGTGGACAAGGTCTATCCCAGGGCCAGCCGGGCGGAACGTCAGGATGTGGTGGACTATTACCTCGAACGGGTCGGCCTCGCCGAGGCGATGGACAAGCCCGCCTGCGAAATGTCCAACGGCATGCAGCAACGGGTCGGCATCGCCCGCGCCTTTGCCCTGTCGCCGAAACTGCTCTTGCTGGACGAACCCTTTGGCATGCTCGACAGCCTCACCCGCTGGGAGCTGCAAGAGGTGCTGATGGAGGTCTGGTCGCGCACCAAGGTGACGGCGATCTGTGTCACCCATGACGTGGACGAGGCGATCCTGCTCGCCGACCGGGTGGTGATGATGACCAACGGACCGCAGGCCACGATCGGCAAGATCACCGATGTGAACCTGCCCCGCCCGCGCACCCGCAAGGCACTGCTCGAACACCCGGATTACTACGCCTACCGCCAGGACGTGCTCGATTTCCTCGAGGAATACGAACACGGCGCCAAACCGAAACCCACAGCAACCGCAAAAAAGATCGCGGCGGAGTGACATCATGACCAAAAAACTCGTCATCATCGGCGCTGGCATGGCCTCGGGCCGGGTCATCGAGCAGCTGCTGGAGACTGCCCCCGACGCCTATGACATCACCCTCGTCAACGCCGAACCCCGCGGCAATTACAACCGTATCATGCTCAGCCCGGTGCTGTCTGGCGACAAGACCTACGCGGAGATCATCACCCATTCCGATGACTGGTACGCCGCCAATGGCGTGCACACCCGGTTTGGACAGAAAATCACCAGGATCGACCGCAGCGCCAAGACCGTGACCTCCGACACGGGCGAGGTTCTGGCCTATGACAAGCTGCTGTTCGCCACCGGCTCCAACCCTTTCATCATCCCGCTTCCGGGTCATGATCTGGAGGGCGTCATCGCCTATCGCGACCTTGAGGACACCCATCGCATGATGGAGATGCAGGCGGGCAACAAGGTGGTGGTGATCGGCGGCGGTCTCCTCGGTCTTGAGGCGGCAGCCGGCATGGCGGCGCGCGGCGCCGATGTCACCGTGGTGCACATCATGGGCCACCTGATGGAGCGCCAGCTGGACGAGGCCGCAGGCTATCTGCTGAAGAAATCGCTGGAGGAAAAGGGCATCACCGTGCGGCTCTCTGCAAACTCAAAGGAGATCGCGGGCACGAATGGCAAGGTACGTGCACTGGTGCTGGATGACGGGACCGAGCTGCCCTGCGATCTGCTGGTGATGGCCGTGGGGATCCGCCCCAATACCGCGCTGGCCGCCGAGGCCGGTCTGGCGGTGGGCAAGGGCATTCATGTGGACGACCAGATGCTGACCTCGGACGCCGATGTGCTGGCCGTGGGCGAATGTGTCGAACATGATGGCGCGATCTTCGGCCTTGTGGCGCCGCTTTATGATCAGGCCAAGGTGGCCGCGCAAACCCTGCTCGGCCAGGACGCGGCGTTCCGGCAGAAATCGCTCTCGACCAAGCTCAAGGTCACCGGCTGCGACCTGTTCAGCGCCGGTGATTTCGCTGCAGGCGACACCCGCGAGGACATCGTGTTTCGCGACCCCGCACGCGGCGTCTACAAGCGGCTGGTGCTGGAGGGCGACCGTCTGGTGGGCGCGGTCATGTATGGCGACACGAGCGACGGCAACTGGTTCTTCGGCCTCATCAAGGATGGCACCGATGTGTCCGAGATGCGAGACACGCTGATCTTTGGCCCCGCCTATCAGGGAGGGGCCGCCGCGGACCCTCTCTCAGCCGTTGCAGCATTGCCGCGTGATGCGGAAATTTGCGGCTGCAACGGCATTTGCAAAGGCACCATCGTCGACGCCATCGAAGGCGGCGCAACCGACCTGCCCGCCCTGAAAGCAACCACCAAGGCCTCGGCCTCCTGCGGCACCTGCACCGGGCTGGTGGAACAGCTGCTGGAGGTGACGCTGGGAGAGGACTACGCCGCGCCACAGGCACAACCGATCTGCGCCTGCACCGACCACACCCACGAGGACGTCCGCCGCCTGATCAAGGCCAAGGCGCTGAAAAGCCAGCCCGCCGTCTGGCAGGAACTGGGCTGGAAGACACCCAACGGCTGCCATGTCTGTCGCCCGGCGGTGAACTTCTACCTGCTCGCCGATTGGCCGGTGGAATATCAGGACGATCCGCAAAGCCGGTTCGTGAACGAGCGCAAACATGCCAACATTCAGAAAGACGGCACATTTTCGGTGGTGCCGCGCATGTGGGGGGGCCTCACCAACCCGCGCGAGCTGCGGGCCATTGCCGATGCGGCCGAGAAATACGACGCCAAGACGGTGAAGGTCACCGGCGGTCAACGGATCGACCTCTTGGGCATCAAGGGTGAGGATCTGCCCGCGATCTGGGCCGATCTGAACAAGGCCGGGCTGGTCTCAGGCCACGCCTATTCCAAGGGGCTCCGGACCGTCAAAACCTGCGTCGGCACCGATCACTGCCGCTTTGGCACCCAGGATTCGACCGGACTGGGCGTCAAGCTGGAGCAGGCCCTCTGGGGATCGTGGACACCGCATAAGGTCAAACTCGCGGTCTCCGGCTGTCCCCGCAACTGCGCCGAGGCCACCTGCAAGGATGTCGGCATCGTCTGCGTCGACAGCGGCTATCAGATCGGCGTCGGCGGCGCCGCGGGCATGGACCTGAAGGAGACCCAGCGGCTGGCGGATGTCGCCACAGAGGAAGAGGCGATGGAAATGACCGTCGCCTTTGTCCAGCTTTATCGCGAACACGCCAAATACCTGGACCGGCCCTATAAATGGCTCGCCAAAGTGGGGCTGGAGTGGGTGCGCGCGCGCATCGTCGACAATGCCGCAGAGCGCCGCGCCCTGGTGGAGCGGTTCGAGCTGTCGCAGAGCATCTATCGCAAAGACCCCTGGGCGGAGCACGCCAAGGAAAAAGCCGAAACCTATCAACCCCTTGCAGACCTGACCCTGGAGGCCGCGGAATGAGCTGGATCGATATTGGCACCCTGGACGACATCCCTCTGCGCGGTGCGCGGGTGGTCAAGACCCCGCTGGGCTGCGTGGCGCTGTTCCGCCCCGCCGAGGACGAAGTCTATGCGCTGTCCGACCGCTGTCCGCACAAGGGCGGGCCGCTGTCGGATGGGATCGTGCACGGCAAACAGGTGACCTGCCCGCTGCACAATTGGGTGTTTTCCCTCGAAACCGGCGCCGCACAGGGCGCGGATCAGGGCCAGGTCGCCACCTACTCCGTGCGGATCGAAGGCGGGCGCCTGCTGATGGATGCCACCGAACTTGGCAAGCGGGACGCCGCATGACATCGCCCGCGCAGGATCAACAGAGCTGGACCCGCTCCACCTGCCCCTATTGCGGCGTTGGATGTGGAGTCCTGATGCGGCGGGGTGGCCCGGACGGGCTGGAGGTCAAGGGAGACCCGGACCACCCCGCCAACCGGGGGCGGCTGTGTTCCAAAGGCGCGGCGCTGGCGGAAACCACCGGGCTGGAGGGCCGCCTGCGCGCGCCCCGCCTTCACGGCGCCGACACCGATTGGGACAGCGCCCTGGATCTGGTCGCCACCCGGTTCCGCGAGACGATTGCCGCCCATGGTCCCGACAGCGTCGCCTTCTACGTCTCCGGCCAGCTGCTGACCGAGGATTACTATGTGGCCAACAAGCTGATGAAGGGCTTCATCGGTTCCGCCAATATCGACACCAATTCGCGGCTCTGCATGGCGTCCTCGGTCGCCGGCCACAAACGCGCCTTTGGCAGCGATACGGTGCCCGGCACCTATGAGGATATTGACGAGGCCGACCTGGTGGTGCTGGTGGGCTCCAACCTGGCATGGTGCCACCCGGTGCTGCACCAGCGACTGCTGGCGGCCCGCGCGGCGCGCGGCACCCGCATCGTGGTCATAGACCCCCGCCACACGGCAAGCTGCGATACCGCCGATCTGCACCTGAAACTCCGCATCGGGTCGGATGTCGCCCTGTTCAACCACCTCTTGTCCCGGATCGCGCAGTCTGCTGCGCTCAATCCTGATTTTCTGCGCAATGTCAATGGATTGGACGAAACCCTCGCCGCGGCGCAGGACGACAATCCGGACGCTACCGGCCTGCCGCCCGAAGAGATCGACCGCTTCTGCCGGATGTGGATCGAGACCCCGCGCGTCGTCACCCTCTACAGCCAGGGCGTCAATCAATCCGCCGCTGGTGCCGACAAGGTGAACGCGATCCTGAATTGCCATCTCGCCACCGGACGCATCGGACGCCCCGGATCCGGCCCCTTCTCCGTCACCGGACAGCCCAACGCCATGGGCGGGCGCGAGGTCGGCGGGCTGGCCAATATGCTTGCCTGTCATCTCGATCTGGACACCCCCGATCACCGGGCCATCGTGCAGGATCACTGGGCCGCACCCACCCTGCCCGCCGCCCCCGGGCTCAAGGCCGTCGACATGTTCGAGGCGATCCATTCCGGGCAGATCAAGGCGCTCTGGATCATTCACACCAACCCGGCTGTCTCGATGCCGGATGCGGATCGGGTTGCACAGGCCATCGCCCGCTGCCCGTTTACCGTCGTCAGCGACATCAGCGCGGAAACCGATACCGCGCGGCTCGCCGACGTATTGCTGCCCGCCGCCGCCTGGGGCGAAAAATCCGGCACCGTTACCAACTCCGACCGCACCATCAGCCGCCAGCGCGCCCTGCGCCCGCCTCCGGGGTCGGCCCGCCCCGACTGGCAGATCCTCTGCGATGTGGGGCGGCGTATGGGCTGGCCGCAGGCCTTCGCCTACGACAGCCCCGCCGCGATTTTCCGAGACTATGCGGCGCTCTCCGGCAAGGCTGCCGCGCTGGGGCGCGACTTCGACATCTCGGCCCTGTCGGCGCTGGAGGATGACGCCTATGACACGCTCCTTCCCGGGCGCTGGCCCCGCAGTGCGGAGCGGTCCGGCGGGCGCTTCTTTGCCGACGGGCGCTTCTACCACGCCGATGGCAAGGCGCAGATGATCCCGGTTCAGCACCGCCCGCCGGTGGCCAAACGCAGCCCGCGCTATCCGTTCCGGCTCAACACCGGGCGCATTCGCGACCAATGGCACACGATGACGCGGACCGGACTGTCCCCACGGCTCTCGGCGCATCTGGCCGAACCCTATGTGGATCTTCACCCCGAGGACGCCGCCCGCTTGGCGATCAAACCGGCGGATCTGGTGCAACTCAGCAGCCCCCACGGCCGCGCCCTCCTGCGGGCGCGCATCACCGATGACGGTCAGCCAGGCACGGTTTTTGCCCCGATCCACTGGACCGCAGAGACAGCCCCCGCCGCGCGGATCGACCATCTCGTGGCTCCGGTGGTGGATCCGGTCTCCGGCCAGCCCGAGAGCAAGGCAAGCGTGGTTGCCGTGTCGCGATTCGAGGCCCGCTGGTACGGGTTTGCCGTCTCTGCCACGCCTCTTGATCGCGACACGCTGGAGATCGCCGACTATTGGGCCCGGGCGCGCACCCCGGGTGGCTGGCGACTGGAACTTGCCGGGCGCCGCGCCATTGCCGATTGGGACGCCACCGCCCGCCGCCTGTTTGACCTGCCACAGGCGGATGTGCAGCTGGTGTCGGATCCGGCGCGCGGTACCACCCGGCTCGCCTACCTGCACGGCGGGTGCGTGCAGGCCGCCCTGTTCGTCGCCCCGCAGCCCGTTGCCGTCATGCGCGATTACCTGACCGGCGTGCCCGGCACCGCAGCCGCCACAGTCCTGACCGGCCGTGCGCCGGTGGACCAGCCTGATCCGGGCCCGATCCTGTGCTCCTGCTTCTCGGTCGGAGTGAACAGCATCCTCACCGCCATCGAAACCGGCGGCCTGATGACGGTCGATGACGTCGGCGCAGCCCTTCAGGCGGGAACCAATTGTGGCTCCTGCAAACCCGAAATCGCCGCGCTTCTGGCGCGTATCCAGGTCCAGGAGGCCGCAGAATGACCGCCCTGCCCGCACAAGCCACCCGCGCCATCGACTGGGGGCTGCGCCTGTGTCGTCAGACCGCCAGCCTGCTCCAGACCCCTCTTACGGTGCGCCCCTCCCGTGACCTGGCCCGGCGCCGGGCACGATCCCATGTCGCCCTGGTGGGCGCGGGACCCGGCGCTGCCGACCTGCTGAGCCTGCGGGCCCTGGCGCGCATTCGCGCCGCCGATGTGCTGCTCTATGATCGGCTGGTCGATCCGGAGGTGATCGCCCTCGCCCGGCGCGGCTGTCGCAGGATCTACGTGGGCAAGGAGGTGGGCGCACATGCCTGGCCACAACACCGGATCGACGCCTGCATCGTTGCCGAAGCCCTGAAGGGCCAGCGCGTGGTGCGGCTCAAATCCGGCGATCCCGGCATTTTTGGACGGCTGACCGAAGAGCTCACCGCCGCCCGGCTGGCCGGCCTGCCGGTGGAGGTCGTGCCCGGTATCACCGCCGCCTGCGCTGCGGCGGCGCATCAGCAGATCAGCCTTACGGAACGCGGCGTGGCGGATACGCTGATCCTGACCACCGGCACCTGCCAGCACGGCAGCGCCCTGCCCGACAGCACCCGTCATGCCGGCCCCGGAACCACATCTGTGTTCTACATGTCGGTGCGACAGGCCAGCCGCGTCCGGGACGGGCTCATCTCCCAGGGTTTGCCGCGCCGGGCGCCGGTTCGGATCGCGGCTGATGTGGCGAAACCCGGCGAACAGCACCTGGCGTGCCGCCTCGACCAGCTGCCGGACACTCTCCGCGCCGCCGCCATCACCGGCTGCGCCCTGATCATCGTGACCTGGCCGAAACCCGCCAGGCAGCCAGACCCGGCCTTGGGACGACGACATCCGGCGCAGGGACAACCGGCGCCGGGGTGACCCCGCTGCGCTTACTCCGCGTCGCTGACGTGGGCTTGGATCAGTGTCAGCAAGGTTTCGACCTGCTCTGGTGACAACCCGCGCCCCTTGAGGTCGATCCGGACCGCTTTCGGGGACACCTCAGCGCTCAGATCTCCGCCCCCTTGCAGGCTGCGCGGGCTTAGCCGGGTGACCTGACGCGGGCGCCCACCGCGGGCGGATACGGCAGCGGCCCCGCGCTGGTCCTGGGCATTCAGCGCTGTTTCCAGCAGCTTCCATTCCGCGCGTTCACTGTCCGGTGCGGCGCCGGCAAGGACCTGCCGCAAACCCGCCTGCCCCCCGGCCCGCAGCGCCGCCGCCAGCCGCAATCCGGCCTTCTCGGACAGCGCACTGGGATAGCGCAGCAGATCGCCCAGCCCCTCATGCACGGCGGCAAAGCTGCGCACCTTGGAGCGCTTTGCCTTGGACGCCGCCGCGAACAGGACATCCACCGCTTCCTCGACCGAGGCAAAGACCCCCTGCCCCGTCACCAGGACCGCAATGCGGCCCCGTTCATAGGGCGTCAGATTGGCCCGCAGCTCGTTTTCCTCGACCATGGAGACATAGGCCGCGGCGCTGTCGCTGCCCTGACGCACAAAGGCGGGGATCTCGGCAAACCCCTCGTGACCACGGTTCAGACGCGCATAGGCTTCAAGCCGGCGGAACCCGGACACCAGGCCATAGCCGCCGTCCTCCAGCGCCACCACTTCGACCGGGCTGCGCAAGCCGTTCTGGCGCACCGAGGCAATCAGCTCCTGAAGCTCCTCCTCGTCCACCGCCATGCGATCCCGCCGCAGGTAGTCGCGGTCGATCTGTTCCAGCGGCACCGGTTGCACCACCTGCCCCGCTTCTTCCGCGCTGCGCCAGCGACCGGCATCGGCCTTGTCGCGGGCCATCTCCACCCGGTCGGTCACCGCCGCCATGCCGCGCAGCTTGGCGGTTTCGGCCGAGACCTTGGCGATCGGCGGCGCGCTCTGGGTGCCTGTTTCGAACGGGTTGACGCTTGGTTTCGTCGCGAAACCCTCTTCCAGCGCCTCGATCTCCGAGGCATCCGGTGCGGTCAGTCGTCTGCGTTTAGCCATCCTGCTGGTCCCCTGCCATCCGGGCATCGCGCCACCAGCTGCCGATGAGGAGTTCCTTGAACTCGGCATAGGTGCGATCAAAGGTTTCCCGCCCGCGTACATAGGTATCGCGGTTGAAGTCGCGATAATCCGCTTCATAGATCCCATTTACCTGCTCTCCCGCCTGGCCCACGAGGGCCGTGACATCCTGACGGTAGGCATTCATGAAATCGCCGAAGTAAGCCTGGATCACATTCGCCATATCCGTCTGCTGACTGGCGTCAAAGCGCGTGATCAGCGCCCTTACTACATCCCATTCGAACTTAATTTCAGGCAAACCGGCCGCACGCTGCGCAACGTTCTCGCCCTCCTCGATCGACGCAAAGGTCGAATAGAGCATGTCAAAGAACCGCCCCGTGCTGTCGAATTCCAGAAACGATGCCCCCAGCGGCACCAGCAGGATATCGGCAGCGGCCAGCGCGTTGATGGTCAGATAGCCAAGCGCCGGCGGCGTATCGAGAAAGACGATGTCGTACTCGTCGAGGATACCTTCGTCCTGAAGAAAGTTGCTCAACGCATCCCAGAGCGGCCAGCTCCGCAGCCCCATGCGCCAGACCGGAATCTGGAACTCCGCCCAATAGAGGTTCAGCTGCGCGCCGATCAGGTCGATATTGGGCCAGTGGGTTTTCTGGATGACGTTTCGCGGCGAAACCGTCAGCGCCTCGTTCAGGGTTTCATCCAGCGCCAGCTCCGGCTCGCCGGCGGCGGCGCGGACAGCGTTTTCTTCCAGCACGGCCTTGGCGTAATCCTTGGCCACCAGCGGGAACACCGTCGACCATTCGTCCTCCACGGTGCCGCCGAGGATCGAGGTCATGGAGCCCTGGCTGTCGAGGTCGATCACCAGCACCTTGTAACCGTCCAGCGCCGCCGACATCGCCAGATGCGCGGCTGTCGAGGTCTTGCCCACGCCGCCCTTGAAATTGGCAACCGCGGTGACCTTGGCCGGCAGACCTTCCGGCCGGTAGGGCAGGTATTCCTTGGTCGAGATCCCCTCGCTTGCGAAATGCTGACGCAGGGCGAGGACTTCTTCGAGGGTGAACCATTTGGAGCCACCTTCGCCTTCGCCCTGGGGCAGATCCGGATGCGCCTTCAGAACCCGACGCAGATGTTGCGGTGCAACCGGGATCAGATAGCGGGTGATTTCCCAGACGGAAAACTTGCGCAGCCGCTTTTCGCCGTCGGGGGCGTAACCACGTCGGGCCAGATCCTCGCGTCCCTTGGTGCACAACGCAGCGGCTTTGGCAAAGCGGGTGGTCTGGATCGGATCGGGCAGCTTGCCTGCGGCTTTTTCCGGGTCCAGATTGAAATAGGGGGGCAATGGAGGGGTACTCATCAGGTTGCTCGATCTCGATGAATGTCTGCGGTTTTTTGTTATATGCCCAAGAATAGAGAACATCCCCGCGCCTGCATAGGTCATACGGACCCGGTGCGGAGATTTTTCAGGTGCCTGTCAGCGGTTTCGTGGCGAAACGTAGGGGGTTGGCATCATCCTTGGCGGCCTTGCATCAAAAAACCCAGAAATGAAAACACAACAAAGCGTTTAGTTTTTTTAGAGTCTTTAGAATCTTTAGGTCGGGGAAATCATTTGTACTCAATGCCTTAAGCGGCCAAAGGTGCCACTTTACAGGAAGATGGGTGCCTATATGCAGGACGAAAGGGACCCGTATGCAGGATGAACAGGTCCCTTGAGCGGGAGGAAAGGTCCCGATTCTCGGGATGGGTCCCCCGGCGCGAAACCTATGACACAGAGCGCCAATGCCGCGCGTGGAGCGGTTTCGGACTCGAAATTCGACACTGAAGGCCCGGGTTAGACCCTGTTTCCTCCGCCGCGCTCTGGCGATCTGAGGTGTGGAGTTGCGAGGGCGCATGATTCGCATTCCTGGTAGAATTGCTTCGGACATCCCGTGGATGGGTACCTTTGGGGCCAAGGGAGGACCTCTGTCGTGCCGCGTGAAAGGAACCCATGGGTAATTGTCTGCTGGGTTCCTTTTGTGGCAGAGTTGCAAAAAACATCAAGGCAGATGATTCCATGGCAGAGCAGGCTTTCGATGCGGAACGGCTGACCGGCGCGTTGACGCGAGAGACGGTGAAAAAGAATGTCGCCGCAATCCACATCAGTGGCAAGCTGACTCTGTTGCAGCGCAAGCTGTCGAATGTGCTGTTGCTGAATGCCTACGACACGCTGACCTCGGCCCGCAGCCACACCATCGACGCGCGCACGCTGGCGATGATGGTGGGATACAACTCCAACGATGTGGACAGTCTGCGCGCCAGTCTCCGGGCGCTGGCGGAAACGGTTGCGGAATGGGACATGCTGGATGAGCAGGGCCACCAGGAATGGGGGGTCTCGGCGCTGCTGAGCTATGCCAAGCTGAAGAACGGCGTCTGTGAATATGCCTATTCCCCGGCCTTGGCGCAGAAGCTGCATGACCCGAAGATCTACGCGCTGATCAATGTAAAGATACAGCGCAACTTCACCTCCGGCCACGGGCTGGCCCTGTATGAAAACTGCTATCGCTTCGTGCGGACGGGATCGACGGGGTGGTGGAGTCTCGACATCTTTCGCAAGCTGATGGGGGTGGACGGGTCCGCCTATTACGAGAGTTTCAAGCACCTCAACGCCAAGATCATCAAACCGGCGGTGGCCGAGGTCAACAAAAGCTCCGACATCATCATCGAGCCGCAGACCCGCAAGAAAGGGCGTGCCGTCAGCGAGATCCGTTTTCTGATCAAGGAAAATCCGCAGATGGCGATGTTCCAGATCGATGACAGCGACGGGCTGCGCAATCTGCCGGTCTACAAGGCATTGCGCGGGCAGGGGGTCTCGGACCGGCTGGCGCGGCAATGGATCACCGAACATGGGCAGGACTATGTTCAGGAAAAGCTCGACTATGTGTCGGGGCAGGGCGAGGTGAAATCCCGCGTCGGCTATTTGCGGGCGGCGATCAACGGTGATTACTCCGTGGCGCAAGAGGGGCGGGCGACCCCGTCCAAGCCGGACCCGGAGACCGAAGCGCGCCTGGCGGCGGAACGCGAGGCGCGCGCGGCGGAAAAGGCAGCGGAGGATGCAGCCTTTGCCGCGCGGGCGGCGGAGCGGCGGGACAGGGCGCGCCACCTCGATATTGTCGAAACCCTGGTTTCGCGGCGAAACCCGACGCAACGCGATGCCGACAAGCGCCTGTTCCTGTCGCGGCTCGACAGTGATCTCGACCGCGAGCATTTCCGCCAGCACGGGTGGCGCTCGGCGCTGAACGCCGGCGCCATCATTGCCTTCTGGCAGGAGCTGGAGCCCGACGCCTTTGACGACCCAGCGGATGCGGCAGAGGCCTGAGCTGGGTCGGGCTTAGCGCGGGGACAGTGCGGGCGCCGGGGCAAACCGGGCCCGCGTTCGGTTGGCAAAACCCACCAGGGTGAGCATCACCGGCACCTCGACCAGCACGCCGACGACGGTGGCCAATGCTGCGCCGGAATTGAGTCCAAAGAGGCTGATTGCCACCGCGACCGCCAGTTCAAAGAAGTTCGACGTTCCGATCAACGCGCAGGGGGCGGCGATCCGGTGCGGCACCCGCATCGCGTAGGCGGCGCCATAGGCGATGAAGAAAATGCCATAGCTCTGGATCAGGATCGGCAGGGCGATCATGGCGATCACGGCGGGGCGGTCGAGAATGACCTGACCTTGCAGGCCAAACAGGATCACCACGGTTGCGATCAGGCCGATGATCGACAGCGGCTTGATCCGTGCCAGGAAGGCGGCGATACGCGCCTCATCCCCCAGACGCCCCCGGGTCCAGAGACCGGCCACAAGGGGCAGCAGCACAAACAACACCGCCGACAGGATCAGCGTGCTCCACGGCACCTCGATATCGGTGACCCCGAGCAGGAAGGCCACGATGGGGGCAAAGGCCACCACCATGATCAGATCGTTCACCGAGACTTGCAGCAGCGTATAGCTCTCGTCGCCCTTGGTCAGTTGCGACCAGACAAACACCATGGCGGTGCAGGGCGCGGCCCCCAGAAGGATCAGCCCGGCGATATATTGCTGGGCGTCTGCGGGGTTCAGGAAGGGGGCAAAGACCACCTCGAAAAACAGAACACCAAGGGCGGCCATGCTGAAGGGTTTGATGAGCCAGTTGACCACCAGCGTGATCGCAAGCCCCTTGGGCTGGCGTGCCACATCCCGCAGGCTCTTGGGGTTCACGCCGATCATCATCGGGTAGACCATGGCCCAGATCAGCACCGCCACCACCAGATTGACACTGGCGACCTCGGCGGCGGCAATGGTGTCCACGAGGGCAGGGGAGAGATTGCCAAGCGCAATGCCCGCAACCATGGCCAGCGCCACCCAGATGCTCAGGTATTTTTCAAAGATGCTCATGCTGGGGTGCTTTCTGGTGTTGGGGCGGTCAGGCGACCGGCGATCAGCGCGCTCAGGGCGATCATCACCGTGGCCGTGCCGAGGCAGGCTGCAACGCCGCCCAGTTGATAGGTGAGGCCCGACAGAACAGTGCCCAATAGCCGCCCGCCTGCATTGGCCATGTAATAAAACCCCACATCCATCGTGACCCGTTCGTCCTTGGAAAAGGCGAGGATCAGATAGGAGTGGAGCGAGGAATTCACCGCAAAAAGCGCACCAAACAGCAAGAGGCCTGCCACCAGCGTCACGGTGAGCCAGAGCGCAGGTCCGCCCGACATCAGCACGGCCGCCGTGAGAATGGCGGGCACCACCGCGAGCATTGCAGCCCAGCGGCGAGCGGCGGCGATCAGGTCAGCCTCACTGCGCGATGGCGCGCGCAGGATGCGGGGCGCGGCGGCCTGCACGGCGCCATAGCAGATGATCCAGATCGCCATGAAGGTGCCGATCATGAAGAATGCCGCGCGGTTGCCCTCTTCGGTGCCGTCCGACAGCACCGCGTAGAAATAGACCGGTATGCCGACCACGAACCAGACGTCGCGCGCGCCAAACAGGAACACCCGCGCTGCCGACAGCCAGTTGATATTGGCGGATTTGGAGAACACCTCGGAAAACTTTGCGCCCTTGCGCCCGGTGGGCAGGCCCGCGGGCATTGCAATCAGCACCGCGATCAGGATCAGGCCGAGGATGATCGCCATGCCCAGCGTTGCCCATGTGAACCCCGCCAGCGCAAGCAAGGCTGCGCCCAGCAGAAAACCCAACCCCTTGACCGCGTTCTTGGAGCCGGTCAGCACCGCCACCCAGCGAAACAGCCCGTCGCCCTCGCGCGGGGCGAGCAATTTGACGGCAGATTTCGACGCCATCTTGGCCAGATCCTTGGCCACGCCCGACAGCCCCTGCACCGCCATCACGAATGCCACCGAGGTGGCGATCTGCCAGGTGGGATCAAGCTGCGTCAGCGCCACCAGCGCCACCACTTGCAGGCCGAGCCCGGCATAAAGCGTCGTCGTCAGGCCAAACCGCGCCGCGATCCAGCCTGCCGACAGGTTGGTGACCATGCCCGCGATCTCGTAGAGGACAAAGAGATAGGCCAGCTGCACCGGGCTGAACCCCAGCGTATGAAAGTGCAACAGCACCAGCATCCGAAGCGCGCCATCGGTCAGCATGAAGGCCCAATAGGCCGCCGTCACCGCCACATAGGCGGCAAGGCCGTTTTGCGCGGGCGTGGAGGTCACAGGCTCGCACCCACCATCAGCGCCACATCCACCAGGCGATGCGCATAGCCCATCTCGTTGTCGTACCAGGCGTAGATCTTCACCTGGGTGCCATTCACAACCATGGTCGAGGGCGCATCGACAATGGAGGAGCGCGTGTCATTGGTGTAGTCCGCCGACACCAGCGGGCGTTCCTCATAGCCGAGGATCCCGGAGAGCGCGCCGGTCGCCGCCTCCTGGAACATGGCGTTCACCTCCTCGGCGGTGGTCTCGTGGGCCACCTCAAACACGCAATCGGTGATCGAGGCATTCAGCAGCGGCACCCGCACCGCATGGCCGTTCAGTTTGCCCTTGAGCTCCGGGTAGATCAGCGTGATCGCGGTGGCGCTGCCGGTGGTGGTCGGGATCAGGGAATTGAGCGCAGAACGCGCCCGCCGCAGATCCTTGGCCGGGCGATCAACAATGGTTTGGGTGTTGGTCACATCATGGATCGTGGTGATCGAGCCATGTTTGATGCCGATCCCCTCGTGCAGCACTTTCACCACCGGCGCGAGGCAATTGGTGGTGCAGCTTGCGGCGGTCACAATGCGGTGGCGGGCCGGGTCATAGATGTCGTCATTGACACCCATGACGATATTGGCGGCGTCGCCATCCTTGACCGGGGCGGAGACCACGACCTTTTTGACGCCCGCCGCAAAATAGGGGGCGAGTTTGGCCTCGGTTTTGAAAACCCCGGTGCAGTCGATCACCACATCGACGCCGTCGAGCGGCAGATCCGCGATGCGGGTTTGGTTCAGGACGGGCAGGCGAGTGCCATCGACGGTGATGCTGTCGTCATCGCTTGTGATCTCCGCGTCCCAGCGGCCATGCACCGTATCGAATTCCAGAAGATGGGCGTGCATCGCCGCATCGCCCACCGCATCGTTGATCCAGGCGATCTGGGCGCCGCGTTCCAGCAGCGGTTTCAGGGCCAGTTTGCCCATCCGGCCAAGGCCGTTCAATGCATAGACGGTCATGTGCTGTCCTTATATTTCCGTGAGGGTCAGGGCGGTGCGGCCTCACTGGTCGCGCGCGATGTCATCCACCGCCTTTTGCAGTGAAATCCGGTCCAGTTCCGCAAAGGGCAGGGCGGCAAAGGCGCGGATGCGGTTCTTGAGGGTGCCATAGGCCTGCTGGAACGCGAGGCTGCGTTCGGCGTCAGTGCCCTCGGCCTTGACCGGGTCGGGCATGCCCCAATGGCCGGAAATGGGCTGCCCCTCCCAAGCGGGGCATTCCTCATTGGCGGCACCGTCGCAGACGGTGAAGACAAAATCGAACTTCGGCGCGGTGTCGGTGGTGAACTCACTGACGTTCTTGGCGCGCAGTGTGGCTGTGTCATGTCCCTTGTTGCGCAGCACCTCAAGCGCGAAGGGGCTCAGCTCGGAATAGGGTTTGGTGCCGGCCGAGTAGACATTGAACCGGTCACCGCCTTCGGCAAGCAGGATCGATTCGGCAAAGATCGACCGGGCCGAGTTGCCGGTGCAGATGAACAGGACGTTGTATTTCGAGTCGGTCATGGCAGGGGTCTCCGGGGTCTCATCGGGGAGTGCAGGCAAGCAGAGTTCGGGACGGCCACGGCAGCAGTCGAAAAACAGCGCATCGAGTGTCTCGCGCATGCCTGTCATGTCGACCTGATAGTGGAGCCATGTGCCCTCGCGGGTTTGCGTCACCAATCCGGCCTGCATCAAAGCAGACAAATATGACGACAGTGTACTGGGTTTCACATCCAGGGCCGCCGCGATCTCGCTGGCGGGCACGCGGTCTGGATACCGGCGCATCAGGAGCCGGAACACCGAGAGGCGTTGCGGATGGCCCAGGACGGACAGGCGGAGGGGAATCAATGTTTCCATAATTCGCGTTTTATCGAAATATAGATGGATTGCAAGGCTGCGTTTGCGTCTTGCGGCCCGACCTGTCGCCGTGCTGCGTCGCCTGCATCCTTGCCGTGCGGGGCTCCACTCTCTGTGATACCTTGATTGCCGTCAAAAATTACACTATATAACGTCAGTATTACTGTATGGAGGTCGAGATGCAGATCATGCAATTTGCGGATGGCGGGCTGTTCGACCCGCGCAAGATCGCAGCCGTGCTGCGCACCTCCTCCGAGGAAGTGGCGATGACCGTGGGGCTTGGCAAGGATGCGTTGCAGCGCCGGGCGCGGGTGCAATCGGCCAAGACCCAGCGACGCCTGCGGGAACTGGTGGAGGTGCTGAACAAGGTGCAGCCCCGGTTCGGCTCCGAACTGATGGCCTATGCCTGGTATCGTTCCGAACCGCTGGCGGGTTTTGACGGGCGCACCGCGATGCAGCTGGTCCAGGACGGCAAGGCGCAGGCGGTGTTGGAGTATATCGACGCGGTCGATGCGGGCGTCTACGCCTGATGCCCCTGACAGACGGGCACTACAACGGGCCGCTCTATCGCGCGCTGAACCCGGTCTATGCGCGCGAGCCGCTCTCGGGTGTGGGGGCGGCGCGCTACGGTGGCCGCTTCAACCCGAAGGGCTGCGCCGCGCTTTATACCGCGCTCGATCCGGCGACGGCCCTGCGCGAGGCCAATCAGGTGGGGGATCTGCAACCGACCACTCTGGTCTCGTATCGGGCCGACCTGGGACCGGTATTCGACAGTCGCGACACGGAGGCGCTGGCGGGGCAGGGCATGACACCGGCCGGGCTGGCGGACCCGGGCTGGCGTGCGGCCATGCTCGATGGGCGAAAGGTCCCGACACAGGATCTGGCCCGGAGCCTGATTGGCGCGGGGTATGCGGGCCTTTTGGTGCGCAGCTTTGCCCCCGGCACCGGTGACAGCAGTCTGAACCTGGTGCTGTGGCGCTGGCACGCGGGGGATCTTACAGTGGTGGATGATGAAGACCGTCTGAACCGGATCTGAGGGGCCTGCGGTCTGCAAGATCCGGGGCGCAGGCACATTCGTCGCGCAGCAGCGCCGCCACATCTTCGATGTCGCGGTTGAGCGGGCGATCATCCTGATAGACGGCCACCCGTCCGCGCAAACGCGCGTACAGTCGGGCATTGGCCTCCGCCCCGCCGCGAAGGGGATGCAGATCACGCGCCTGCGCCCCGCACAGCAATTCGATCGCCAGAATGTAGAACAGGTTCTGCATCACATGCAGGGCCTTTTCCGCGGCAGGTGTGGCGTGGGTCAGGATGTCCTCCTGCAAGGCGGAAGTGACGCCGCCGTCGAGGCTCGCGGGGACCGACAGGCGGCGGTTTTCGCCACAGAGGGCCGAGGCGGAATATTGCGCGATCATCAGGCCGGAGCAGCGGCCACCATCGGCGCTGAGGAACGGCGGCAGATCGCTGACCAGTGGATTGACCATCCGGTCGATGCGGCGTTCTGAAATCGCGCCGAGTTGGGCCGCGATCATCGCCAGCCGGTCCGCCGCAAAACCGATGGCCGCGCCCACGGCATTGGCCTGGCTGGAGACCACCGGCGCCTCCGGGCTGCCGCAGACCACGGGATTGTCGGTGACGCTGTGCAATTCGTTGCGCAGGATCTCGGCGATATTGCCCAGCTCGTCGCGGACGCTGCCGTGTACCTGGGGCACCGCGCGCAGGCTGAGCGGATCCTGGGTGCGGGCGCGATCCGCCGCGACATGGCCGCGCCCGCGGAGCCAGGTCCGCACCGTATTGGCCGAGGTGTGCATCCCCTCCGACATGCGCAGGCCCAGGCCCTGTTCCTCGAAAGGGTCGCTTTGCCGCCCCAGCAGTTCATAGCTGAAGGCGGCAGCGGCATCGGCCCAATCCACCAGGCGCGACAGGCGGGCAAAGGCCAGCGCGGCGAGACCGGTTGCGCAGGGGGTGCCGTTGACCAGACTCAGCCCCTCCTTGGCGCCAAGCTGCAGCGGTGCCCGCCCGATGTGGCGCAGGGCCTGGGCGCCGCTGATCCGGTCCCCGTTCAGCATGGCCTCGCCTTCGCCGATCACCAGCAATCCGATGCAGGCCGAATGCACCAGATAGCCCACCGACCCCTGCGACGGCATCACCGGCGTGATCCCGGCATTCAGCAGTGCCAGCAGCGTCTCCACCGTTTCCCAGCGGACACCGGAGCGGCCATGGCAAAAGTTGTTGATCTGGGCCGCCATGATCGCCCGGGCCGCATCCGGAGGCAGGGGCGCGCCAACACCGCAGGCGTGGCTGAACAGGATGTTATGGGACAGTGCTGACTGATCCGCCGGTCCGATGATGACATCGCAGAGCGCGCCGACGCCGGTGTTGATGCCGTAGCCGCGGATGCCCCGGTCGACGATCGCATCCACGATGTCGCGGGCCGCCTTGATCCGGGCGATGGCCGCATCCGACAGCACCAGATCGGCACCCTTGGCAATCTGTTCGATGTCAAAGGGGCTGAGCGGACGGTCGAGCAGGACATGGTCCTGCGCGGACAAAGCGGCGTGGGCGGACATCTGGCTGTTCCAATGGTTGAGGGCGGGTGTCCCGCCGGCTGCACATTAAGTACATCACAAATAATATTATGAGTGTACATAATGCAGCGTCAAATACGTCCCCCGTCAAGCCTGTTTGCGACACGGTCCGCCATGGCAGATGGGGTCGTCCCACGAAAAAGGGGGCCAATGGCCCCCCTATGATCCGTATGTCGTGTCCGCAGATTGCGGCGCGTGGTGTCAGCCGCCGAAATCGTCGAGCATGATATCCTCGCGGTCCACGCCCAGCTCCAGCAGCATGTTGATCACCGACTGGTTCATGATCGGCGGGCCACACATGTAGAACTCGCAGTCCTCGGGCGCGGGGTGGTTCTTGAGGTATTCCTCATAGAGCACGTTGTGGATGAAGCCGGTGTAGCCTTTCCAATCGTCCTCCGGCAGCGCGTCCGAGAGGGCCACGTGCCACTCGAAGTTGTCGAATTCTTCGGCCAGCTGATCGAAATCCTCGACAAAGAACATCTCGCGTTTGGAACGCGCCCCGTACCAGAAGGTGATCTTGCGGTCGCGGTTCTCCAGACGCTTGAGCTGGTCGAAGATGTGGCTGCGCATCGGCGCCATACCGGCACCACCGCCGATAAAGACCATCTCCTTTTGCGTATCGCGGGCGAAGAACTCGCCAAACGGGCCTGAGATGGTGACCTTGTCACCGGGCTTGAGGTTGAAGATGTAGGACGACATCTGACCCGGCGGAATACCGGTGGAGCCCGGCGGCGGCGAGGCAACACGGACGTTGAGCATGATCAGGCCCTTTTCGTCCGGGTAGTTGGCCATCGAATAGGCCCGCTCGATCGGTTCATCGACGGTTGATTCATACTGCCACAGATTGAACTTGTCCCAATCGGGGCGGTACTCTTCCTCGACGTCGAAGTCCTTGTAGGACAGCTTATGCGCCGGGGCCTCGATCTGGATATAGCCACCGGCGCGGAAGTTCACATCCTCGCCTTCGGGCAGTTCAAGTACCAGGTTCTTGATGAAGGTGGCGACGTTTTCATTGGAGCGCACGGTGCACTCCCATTTTTTCACGCCGAAGACCTCTTCGGGCACTTCGATATCCATGTCCTGCTTGACCGCGACCTGACAGGACAGGCGGTCGCCACAGGAGGCTTCGCGCTTGGTGATGTGGCTTTCCTCGGTGGGCAGGATCGAGCCACCCCCGGAATGCACACGCACGCGGCATTGCGCACAGGTGCCGCCCCCGCCACAGGCGGAGGGGACGAACATTTTCTCCGCCGCCAGCGTTTGCAGCAGTTTGCCGCCCGCCGGAACAGAGATGGTTTTCTCACCGTTGATGGTGATGTTGACGTCGCCCGAGCTGACGAGCTTGGAACGGGCCGCCAGAATGATCGTCACCAGTGCGACAACGATCAGTGTGAACAGGAGAACGCCTAGTCCGAATGTAGTCACGTCTGCGCTCCTCTCAGAGTTTCACGCCGCTGAAGGACATGAAGGCCATCGCCATCAGACCTGCGGTGATGAAGGTGATACCGAGACCCTGAAGCCCGTCGGGAATATCGGAGTATTTCAGCTTTTCGCGCACACCCGCCATGGCGGTGATCGCCAGCGCCCAGCCGAACCCGGAGGACAGACCGTAGGTGGTCGCCTCGGCAAAGTCATAGCTGCGCTCCACCATGAAGAGCGAGCCACCCAGGATGGCGCAGTTCACGGTGATGAGCGGCAGAAAGACCCCAAGCGCGTTGTAGAGCGGCGGGAAATACTTATCGAGCAGCATCTCGAGGATCTGCACCATGGCAGCGATCACGCCGATATAGGAGATCAGGCCAAGGAAGGTCAGATCCACATCCGGGAACCCGGCCCAGGCCAGCGCACCCGGCGCCAGCAGATAGGTCAGGATCAGGTTGTTGGCAGGCACGGTGATGCCCTGCACCAACATGACCGAGATACCCAGACCGATCGCGGTCGAGATCTTTTTCGACACCGCCAGGAAGGTACACATGCCGAGGAAGAACGACAGGGCGAGGTTCTCAACAAATACGGCCTTGACCGCGAGGGAAAGCAATCCTTCCATCAGTGTGCCTCCACCGTCTGAATTTTATATTCACGCTCTTCGACCTGTGCCGGTTTCCAGGTGCGGATGCCCCAGATCAGAAGGCCGATCACAAAGAAGGCCGAGGGCGGCAGCAGCAGCATGCCGTTTGGCACATACCAGCCGCCATTGTTCACGGTCTCCAGAACGGTGACGCCAAACAGGGAGCCCGCGCCAAACAGCTCGCGGAAGAAGGCGACGATCATCAGCAGGAGCCCGTAGCCCAGACCGTTGCCGACCCCGTCGATGAAGCTCGCCACCGGCGGGTTCTTCATCGCAAAGGCTTCGGCGCGGCCCATGACGATACAGTTGGTGATGATGAGACCCACAAAGACCGAGAGCGTCTTGGAGATTTCATAGGCATAGGCCTTCAGGAGCTGATCCACCAGGATCACCAGGGACGCAATGATCACCATCTGCACGATGATCCGGATCGAGGAGGGGATCTGGTTGCGCAGCATCGAGATGAACAAGGACGAGAACCCCGTCACCAGGGTCACCGCCAGCGCCATCACAAAGGCCACCTGCATCGAGGAGGTCACGGCCAGCGCCGAACAGATACCAAGCACCTGCAGCGTGATCGGGTTGTTGTCGACCAGCGGATCGACGAGTTGCGAACGATAGGTTTGTGCCATCAGTCGATCTCTCCTGCTTTGAGCCGCTCAAGGAAGGCGCGATAGCCGGCTTCGCCCATCCAGAATTTCACCAGATTGTCGACGCCAACAGATGTCAGCGTTGCACCGGCCAGCGCATCCACGTGGTACGCCTGACCGGCGGGCGGTGCGGCCTTGGCCACGGTGATCGCCAGCTGGCCATCCTCGGTGAAGAGCTTCTTGCCGTTCCACAGCGCTTTCCAGCGCGGGTTGTCCACTTCGGCGCCGAGGCCCGGCGTTTCGCCGTGCTGGTAGAACTGCAAACCGAAGATGTCGTTGCCGTTTTCCTCGAGCGCGATGAAGCCATAGAGCGTCGACCACAGGCCATAGCCCTCGATCGGCAGCACCACCTTGTCGACCGCACCTGCATCATCGCGCAGCACGTAGACCATGCGATAGGCCTGCATGGTGCCGCCCAGACCAGCGGGATCTTCGTCCAGCGCCCGCACGATGGCCGGGTCATCCGAGGCCGCCAGCGCATCGAAGGTCTCGATGTCGAACTGGTCGGTGTATTCCCCGGAGGACAGATCCAGCACATGCGGCTCAAACGCGGCAAAGGCTTCGGCCACCGGCACGTTTTCGTCGTAGACGCCCGCGACCTGGAGAACGTTGATGCGCTTGTCGCGCAGCTTGTTTTCCTCTTGCACCGGACGCAGGGCCACGGCGGCGGCGGACACGATCATGGAGGCCACAAGGCAGAGGGTCACAGCCACAAAGACGGTCTTGCCAACGGAATCCGGCGGCGCGTCGAGGAAGCGGCGGATCAGGCCTTTTTGCTGGTTTGCATCAGACATTGCGCTTGGCCCTCCGTTTGATGTTGGCCTGCACGACGAAGTAGTCGATCAGCGGGGCAAAGACGTTGCCGAACAGGATCGCGAGCATCATGCCTTCGGGGAAGGCCGGGTTGATGACGCGGATCATCACCACCATGAACCCGATGAGCGCGCCGTAGATGTAGCGGCCGAGGTTGGTGTGCGAGGCAGAGACCGGTTCGGTCACCATGAAGGCAAGGCCAAAGGCATAGCCGCCGATCACGAGGTGCCAGTACCAGGGCATCGCAAACATCGGGTTGGTGTCGGAACCGATCCAGTTCAGCAGTGTCGAAAAGGCGATCATGCCCCCCAGACACCCGACGATCAGGCGCCAGTTTGCAATCTTGACGATCAGCAGGAAGGCGAGACCGATCAGGATCGCAAGGGTCGAGGTTTCGCCAAAGGAGCCCTGAATGGTGCCGACAAAGGCGTCCATCCATTCGATCCCGCGCTCCGGCAGGGCCGCGTGGCCCTCGGAGGCGCCGATCGCCAATGCGGTGGCGCCGGAAAACCCGTCCACGGGCGTCCAGACCGATTCACCGGACATATAGGCGGGATAGGCAAAGTAGAGGAACGCCCGACCGACCAGGGCCGGGTTGAGGAAGTTCTTGCCGGTGCCGCCAAAGACCTCCTTGCCGATCACCACACCAAATATGATGCCAAGCGCCACCTGCCACAGGGGCGTCGTGGCGGGCAGGATCAGGGTGTAGAGCATGGAGGTGACGAGGAAGCCTTCGTTGACCTCGTGACCGCGCACCACGGCAAAGATCACCTCGAAAATACCGCCGGCAACCAGCGTCACGATGTAGATCGGCAGGAAATACAACAACCCGTGCATGATATTGGCAAAGGGATTGTTGGGATCAAAGCCGATGCCCAGCGTCTCGATGATGGCGGCGCGCCAGCCCGATGCACCGTATTCGGCAATTGCCATATTGGTCTGCAGACCGGTGTTGTACATGCCGAACAGGATGCAGGGGATGGTCGCCAGCACCACATAGGTCATGATCCGCTTCATATCGATATAGGAACGGGCATGCGGCGCGACGGTGGTCACCGTCTTGGGCGTGTAGATGAAGCTCTCCACCATCTCGTAGATGGGGAAGAATTTTTCGTACCGGCCACCTTTCAGGAATTGCGGCTCGATGCGATCAAAGAAATTGCGAAGACCCAAAGTCTTATCCCTCTCTTTCGATCTTGCTGAGGCTGTCGCGCAGGGCGAGGCCATATTCATATTTGGCCGGGCAGGCAAAACCGCAGAGCCCGAGGTCTTCTTCGTCCAGTTCAAGCGCACCCAGCGCCTGGGCCTGATCGGTGTCCATCACCAAGAGCGCCCGCAACAGCTGTGTGGGCAGGAAATCCTGCGGCATCAGCTGTTCAAAGGTGCCGATCGGCACCATGGCGCGGCGACCGCCGTTGAGGTTCGAGGTCAGCGCATAAAGCTTTTTGGAAAAGGCCGAGCCGAGTACCGGCTGCACCGCGTATTTCGAGGCCATAGGGCGTATCCAGCCCATCGGGATCTGATCGTGGTCTTCCTTGATCAGGGTGATCTGACGGGCATAGCGCCCCAGATAGGCGGTGGCACCGTCGCCGGCGCGGCCGGACAGGATGGAGCCGGAAATCACCCGAATCGGCGTGTCGCCAGAGAGGTCCTCGGCGCAGAGATCGGTCATCGACGCGCCATCGCGGCTGCGCACGAGCCGGGGGCGGCTGCATTCGGGACCGGAGAGCGCGATCACGCGGCTGCTGTCCAGCCGGCCGGTCTGCAACAGACGGCCAATGGCGATCACATCGTGATAGCCGATGGTCCAGACGGTTTTCTCTGCCGACGGGGGCTCCAGGAAATGCATATGGGTGCCGGCCAGACCCGCCGGGTGGGGGCCGGAAAAGCCCACCGGGGTCACGCTGGCCAGGTCGGCGCCGGGGATCGTCGCACCGCTGTCCTGGCAGAGATAGGTCTTACCCTCGGTGAGCACGGTCACGGCAGCCAGACCCTTGGCAAAGGCCTCGGGCTGGTCATTGATGATGGTGGCGGCATCCCCCGACAGCGGTTCGCTGTCCATGGCGGTGACATAGATCGCCGCCGGGCTGCTGTCTGGGGCGGGCACCTTGGAATAGGGACGGGTGCGAAATGCGGTCCAGAGACCGGCCGTGCATAGTTTTTCCCGCAGCCCCTGCGCCGTGCTGTCATCACCGACGGCAGAGAAATCCACCGCTTCGGCTGCGGCGTCGTCGACCTCGATTTCGACGCTGACAAGCACCCGACGAGCGCCGCGGTTGATCGCCTTCACCCGGCCCGACGCGGGGGCGGTCACCAAAACCTCGGGCGTATCCTTATGCGCAAACACCGGGGCGCCTGCGGCAATGACGTCGCCTTCCTGAACCGAAAGCCGGGGTTTCAGCCCGATATAATCCTGTCCGAGGACGGCGACGGTCCGGACTTCTGCTGCCTCTTCGATCTTGTTGTCAGGTGCCCCCAGCACCGGAACATCGAGACCTTTTTTCAACGAATGTTGCTGCACGTCTTCATGTCCTGTCCATTTTCCGGCGCTCTTATGCGTTACTGCGACGCGGTTTGAAAGTTCTTTAGACGGAAATTTTCCAATTTACTGTTGAACCCGGGTTCTTTCTGCCCCAGAAGCTCTCGGGAACAACGCGTCCAACAACTAGCAGCATTAGCGGAGTAGGCCCTTGTCGAACCCTCTTCTCCTTTCTCGCCGTAGCTTCATCGTCATGCCACTTGCACTGATGGCTTGCAAGAAAGGATGGTCCCTGCTGGAACTCAGCGGGCTGACGATGGGCACCAGCTACTCGATCGTCGCTGTCGATCACAGCAAATCCATCGACAAGGCAGAGCTGCAAGGCGCTGTCGATCAGGCACTGGCGCAGGTCAATCGCCAGATGTCGAACTGGGATGCGGGCTCCGAGATTTCGCGCTTCAATGCGGCGGCTCAGGGCGCGGATGTCGCTGTTTCGTCCGAGCTGCATCACGTGATGCAGGCCGCGCAGGATGTGCATATGGCCAGCGACGGTGCCTTTGACGTCACCGTGGGGGCGTTGATCGACCTCTGGGGATTTGGCGCCGGTCAGACGCCGGGCACCCTGCCGAGCGAGGCCGATATTGCCGCCGCCATGGGCTGCTGCGGTCAGGCGCAGTCGGTGGCCGTGCAGACCGGTGGTCTGACCAAGCTCAACGCCGGGGCAGAGGTCTATCTCTCCTCCATCGGGAAGGGCTTTGGCGTCGATCAGGTGGCGCGCGTGCTCAAGGGGTATGGCATCACCGACTATATGGTGGAGATCGGCGGCGATCTTTATACGGCGGGTCGCAACCCCGACGGTCAGCCCTGGCAGATCGGCATCGAGACGCCCGAGGCCTTTGACCGCGGCGTGACCCAGGTGGTGGGCCTGTCGGACATGGGCATGGCGACCTCCGGCGATTATCGCAACTTCTTCGATCACGACGGCAAGCGCTATTCCCACATCATTGACGCCACCACCGGTCGCCCGGTCGAGCACGACACCGCGTCGGTCACGGTGCTGACCGACAACGCGATGCTGGCGGATGCCTGGGCAACCGCAATGCTGGTGCTGGGCCGTGAGCGCGGCCTCGAGATCGCAAATCAGCGTGATATGGCGGTGCTGTTCCTGGATCGTGCGGTTGAAAACGGTGCCACCGGGTTTACCTCCACCGCATCCAACCGTTTCAAGGCGCTGACAGCCTGAGTGCTGTCCGCCGGCGCCGCCTGAGCTCAGGGAGCCTGTAATGTCGACCTTTCTGCTGACCTTCGGATTGTTCCTGATCGTGATGCTGGGCATGGCCTTTGGCGTCCTGTTCAGCGGCCGTACGATCAAGGGCAGCTGCGGCGGGCTGAACGCGATTTCCGACGCGGATCAGTGCCTGGTCTGCAAGAAGGACATCGACCCCGACAGCCCCCTGCGCGAGCGGCTGGCCTGTCCGCGGGCCCGCAAGATGCTGGAAGAGATGGAGCGGGATCAGGGCTGAACGTCCGACCTCTCGCTGTTTTCCAAAAACCATAATGACCCTCGAAGGCACCTTCGGGGGTTTTTCTATTGCGGCGGGTGCTAGCCGGTGGTGCGCATCGGCACAAAGCCCAGCACCAGCAGGCACAGCGCCGCGATCACGCCAAACAGCCACAGATGGCTGCGGGGGCCTTCGGTCTTCCAGACGGTGCGATAGCGATACCCCGCCAGGCAGGCGATCACAAAGAGCAGCGTGGCGCTGAGGGGGGTGAGGGTGACGTCGATCAATGGAACCTCTCTGATCGGAAAGCGTTTACTCGGGCGAGAATTGTAATACCGTATAAGATGATAAAGGGAGGAAATGCCATGCCTGCTTCATTCACTCCGAAAACACGGGGCTCCGAGAGCAAGGGAAAGACCAGCAGCCAGACGCTGACCACCAATATGTCCGCCGCCGAGGCCAAGGTCAGCGATGTTCTGGCCAGCAAAGACGGGGGGCTGTTCTGGATCAACCCGGATGACACGGTGGCCCATGCGGTCGAGGTGTTGCGCGACAAGGGGATTGGCGCGCTGCTGGTGAAGAACCCGCAAGGAGACCTGGTGGGGATTCTCTCCGAGCGTGACATCGTGCGGCGCCTTGCGGATACGCCGGGCAAGACCCTGCCGCAAACGGTCAAGGATCTGATGTCGACAGATGTGGTCACCGCGACGCCGGATCAATCGGTGGTGGAGGTACTGCGCCGGATGACCGACGGGCGCTTTCGTCACATGCCGGTGGTGGAACAGGATCAGCTTGTCGGCATGATCACCATCGGCGACGTGGTGAATTTCCGCCTCGCGGCGCTGGAATATGAGGCGTTGCAGATGAAGCAGCTGATCGTCGGCTGACCGGGATGCGCCATTGAGCGGCGCGCCGATCTGATCTCGCGCCCTCGCCTAAGGCGGCTAGACGTTCTGGCGCGCAGTGGAGCGGGCCAGGGCCGCGATCAGATCGGTGCGGGTCACGATTCCCACGATCCGCCCGTATCTGAGGATCGGCACCGCGTCGGTCTCCCCGTCGGACATCATCGGCAGAAGCGCTGCGACCGGGGTGTCCGGGGTGGCGCGAGGGCCGGCGACGCTCATGATGTCGCCGGCGGTGGTGGGTTTTCTCAGGGTGCGGTCCAGCATCCGACGGAGGGCGGACCAGTAACCGCGATCCAGCCGCAGCGCATCCGCCCGTGCCTGGGTGATGAGGTGCATCTGG
>NZ_JAKRFC010000017.1:0-113048 GCF_022348205.1 Epibacterium sp. MM17-32
CGGTCTCCTTGTTCTGCTTCTTCCAGATGCCGCCGCACTCGACCAGCTTGCCGCGCGGGGAGCGGCCGAGGACGCGGTGCGTGGGGGCCATCGGGTTCGCGCTCGCGACAGGTTCGACCGTGATGTCGAGGTCGAAGGTCAGGGTCGAGATGGAGCCGACGCCCTTGGCGGTGTCAATGTCGGCGCTGGTGAATTTGATGCAGTTCGTGGTCATTGCTCTTCTCCTTGTTTGCGTTGCAATGATGGTCACCTTGCAGCTGGCCAAGGCCCGGACACACCGAAGGCGAAGCGTGAGCGGAGAGGGGCAGGCGCCGGTCTTTTTGATCCGCGAGGAATGACCCGCAGGGGCAGGGGAAAAAGATCGGCGACAACCTTTGTGGACGGGGCGACAGCTGTGACCAGCATGTCATGCAACTCAGGCACCGGGAGAAGTGCGGCGGCCGCGAATGAAGGTGAGTGAACTGCCGGGGGACTCCGGTACTTTTGAGCGACGTTCGGTCCGTTTTCGCAGCATTAAGGAATACCGCCCAGCCTTATCCTCAAGAAGGTCAATCGGCGAGTTTCATGGAAACGAAATTTACCCAATTTCTAAGGTCAGGCGGGAGCGGCGGCTATGTGTTGTCGAGAGGCACGCAAGGCGTGATCGCGCGTCCGCTATCGCGCAAAGCGGAAATCCCCGGCCTCGCCGCTTTGCAGCAGCAGTTTGCTACGAATCTTGACTTTGCCGATCAGATCAACGGCGACCTCCTGCTGCGGTTCACTCGCGATGGGTTTCAAGTCCCTCTATCCGCCGCCGACTTGGCGGATGTTTCCGGCGACAAAGCCGCGGCGATTCAGGCCTGGTCGGCGCGGCTGGAAACGATCTGGGCCGAACATGGCGAGCGGCCAAGCCGCTTCAAATCCGTCCGCCGTGCGATGGAAGAAAACCTGATCACGTCATTCTCCGGGCTGATCAATGAACGCAGGCAACGCGCCCTTGGGATTGATCAGTACATCTGGCGGTCCCGGGACGACGACAAAGTACGCCATGTACATGCCGAACATGATGACAAGGTCTTTGATTGGGACAATCCGCCGGAAACCGGTCATCCCGGACAAGCCTATAACTGCCGGTGTTTTGCGGAACCGTACCTCCTTAATGAGCCGAAATGTGAGCCTGATTTCGCGGCGGCACAGGTCGCCCATGGTCGTGGAGTGGATGCGGGTGTCTGGGAAGCCATCAAAGACACGCTGACCGACATTTGGCAAACGCTGAGTGAAATCCCTGAGAACCTCGCATGGGTCACCAGATTGGGCGTTCTGTCGGCACGCGAACGGTTTGGAACGCTCTCAGACGAAGAACAGGCCGAATTGGACGGAATGCGCCAAGCGGTTGAAGACCGTGTCGAGGAAATCAAGGCGTTCTGGCGTGACTTCCCGGAAACGGCGAAAGCGTTCGCAGAATATGCCTACGCTGTTGAGACCCGCCCCGGCATGGTGATGGACGAGTACGCCCGTTGCCGCGCGACCTTGGCTCAGGTGGAAGAGGCTGCGCGGGAACGGGCTTATCTGAATACGTTGATCGCTTTGAACGTGGCCCCTGCGGGGCTGGCCGCGAAGTTGTTGCGCCGCAGAGGGCGGAGCGGTGATACGAGTGATCCCGACCGTTTGCGCGACGAACTATTGGACGAGGCTGAAAACGCCCGTCGTCTGCCATCCGATCCCGACTGGGACATAATCGACAATCCCGGTATCCAGTGGGGCGGACCGATCAAGGAACAGGGCGGACCTTGGGAAGATCACTTGGAGCTGCCGGGGGATTTGGGAGACAGAACACCTGACAACTTCAAGACGTTTGATTTCTTCAACCGAGATACAGGCATTGCGACAAGTGCAAAGACGCTGGACACGCGCGCGCAGGGATATTTGGACCGCCCCAGCCGTATCTACGGCGCATTGAAGCGCTATATTGATCAGATAGATAGGTTTGATGGTGATGTCGTAGAGGAGTTTCCAATCAACCCTGGCGAAATCGACCTCAAACGCCTTGAACTCGCCATTCCAAATGACACGACACCCGAACAGTTTACTCAAATTCAACGCGCGATAGACTACGCTGAGAGTTTGGGGATCGACGTAGAAGTGAGCCGTATCCGATGAGAAAAGTCCTGACTACGGAAGAATGGATTGCGAAAAGGCGCGCTGAAGCGGCTGAGCGGAAAAAGCGCTCAAAGCCAGCCAAGGAGTCTAAGGATGCTCAGGTCACGGCTTATCGCCAGTTCACAAAAATCAACTCGCAAGCAGTGTATCGGGGGGGATGCTACGACCCCAAGGGCTACGAAAACTACTTTCCTTCGGAGATGAACGCGCATGATATCGGGCGCGAAGCGCGCAAGGCGCTATTGGCCAGCCGGTTTATTGCGCCAGATCACCCTGAGTGGGATGCGGTCATGCGGTTTCCCACAGCGGACGAAATCAGGGCTGCACAAGAGGCCAACAAGGCACGCGCTGGCGTCAAGACTTTGAAGGCGCTTTTCAACGGCGCTGGCAATGTTTCGCTACGGTTGCAGGATGGTCAGATCGAAATCACACCATGGCGCTATCGCGGGCGGGGCCATTGGGAGGGCATTCGCGGCCATGAAGATCCTGTCTTGCCGGAAGACGTGTCGGACGAAACACTCGGCAAGGCCATTCTGGATGCCTTGGACGTCAGTCGTTCCGCTTGAGAAACGAACCGGGGCCTAAGCCCCGATCCTCTTGATGCGGATTCCAAGCTTGCGGGCTTTGTCGACGATGTTCTCGGTGATGCCCGAACCGGGGGTAGCGATAAGTCCCTGAGGCATCGTATCGAGCATCTTGTCGTTGCGTTTGAAGGGAGCGGCCTTGCCGTGGCTCTTCCAGTCGGGTTTGAAGACCACTTGGGTGACGCCACGGGTATCTGCCCAACGGGCAGCGATCATCTCGGCGCCCTTGGGCGTGCCGCCGTGCAAGAGCACCATGTCGGGGTATTTCGCAAGGGTGGCATCGAGGACGGACCAGATCAGGTCGTAGGCCTGATAGTCCCCGCCCGAAAACGCGATCCGCGTGCCTTCGGGGCAGTGCACCTCGGTCTCCTTGCGGCGCTTGGCCGAGAGGTAGGCCCGGCTGTCCACCACGGCGGAGGTCAGGCCGCGATGGGAGACCTTGGATCCTGTCCGGGGCAGCCAGGGCGAACCCGTGGCGGCCGAGAAGTGGTCCACGGCCAGATCACGCATCTGCTCGAAGGCGTCGCGGTGATCCCAGAGCTTGAGCCCAATCATCT
Organism: Epibacterium sp. MM17-32; assembly: GCF_022348205.1. Lineage (NCBI taxonomy): Bacteria > Pseudomonadati > Pseudomonadota > Alphaproteobacteria > Rhodobacterales > Roseobacteraceae > Epibacterium > Epibacterium sp. MM17-32. The sequence goes on from NZ_JAKRFC010000017.1 coordinate 3,281, forward strand.
GAAGGCGCTCAAGCTCGACCGAGGCGACCTCGGAGCCGTCCTGGACGGCCAGACTTTCCCGGACCTCGAATTCGTTGTCGTCAAGGAGCTTCTGGATATGGGTCAGCCTTCGATGGAAGATCGAGGTCAGGGACCAGAGCATCTCTTCGAGATTGTCTTCCAACTGGCTGCCAGTGAGGAGGCCGATGGTGGTGTCGAAAAGCGTCGCCATGGCGAGCTCGACCTCGTCCGGCTGGGGCAGGGGGCGATGATCGGTCTCGCCGGGCCCCGGCGTTGCGCCATGAAGTGCGAGGTGGTCGAGGATGGCGGAGGTCACGCCGGTTTCCTCTTGGATGTCTGTCTGATGGGGCATTGTCTGGTTCCTCTGATTGATCTGACACGATTTGGATGGGGCGATAACAGGACCGGCGGCGACCGGGCCGCATCCGCCAGGATCGGAGCGCAGCGAAGAATGTGACCCGGGCCGGAAAATTGTTCCCGCGAGGAATGCCCTGAAAGGGCAGGGGAATTTTCTGGTGCGGGGCGCATTGCTGCCCGGGCGAGGGGCCCCTCTTTCAGCTTTCTTGGGCCCCGACCCGCCGGTCCATCGCTCCCCTTATCCAAACGGAATCAGATCGAGCCCGCGGAACCTTTGCCCCCTCAGTCATCACGAGTGGAGACAGGCGCTCACCCGTCCTCGATCTCCAGACCTTGCGCCTTCATGGCCTTGAGAAGAGACCGGCGCAGCGCATCCTTGCCAAAAGCTCGCAGATCGTCGTTGAAATCGTCCATGCTCGGCACGAGATCACCACAGGCAATTCCAAGCGATTCCAGTTGGTTACGCAATCTCATTGATGCGTTACGTCCAGCTTTGTCATTGTCCCGCGCGATCCAGATACGCTTGATCCCCGGCGGCGGGATGAAGAGGCCGAGGTGCGTGGCAGTAAGACAGGAGGCGAGGTCGAACTCCGGCAGAGCCGTGCCGACAGAGAGGGTGGTCTCGAGACCTTCGCCGACGATGAGATCGGAGCGCGCCTCGCCGGACCAGAAGCGGATGGCATGGCCATGCAGTTGCCCCAGGATCCGTTTCGGGCTCTCGATCGCGGCCAAGCTGCCTGTGGACGGGTCGAGATAGGTGCGCGCGCATCCGGTGATCTGGCCGTGACTGTCGGTGATCTTTGCGAGCAGGGCAGGGGCCCTCTGCGGCGGATCGGGATCGTCCTCGCCCTGTCGCAGAAAGACCCGCGGGTGGTAGCGCAGCGCAGGGCCGAAGCGCGAGATGCCGCGACCCTGCAGATAGGTCACAGCCAAAGTGCCAAGGACCGGCTTGCCAGCGGCAAAGAGTTTGCGCGCCCGCGCAATGCGTTTGCTCAAGGCGGCCTCTGGTTGCACACGGTTTTGGGTGTCTCGAGGCACGGCAGGGCAGGGGGCGTCGCCGAGAAAGGACCGGACCTCCCTCAGCGTTTCTTTAAGCGTTACGGACCCAAGCCGTTCCTGCAGCAGGTCGATCAAGTCGCCATACTCACCCGTCGCGAAATCCTGCCAGGACCCGGCCTTGCGCCCGCCTTCCGCCTGTAGCCGGATCGCGAGGCTCTTCCCCTTGGCCCCCGAGGTGTCGCCGACCTGCCAATAATTGCCCTGCTTGCGTCCCTCGGAGAAATACTGAAGGCAGAAACTCTCGGCGCGGGTCGCGAGATCGGCCGAGAGGTCTGCAATGCTGCGCCGCGCGTTCATGCGGCGGCATCCATTGCGCCGGTCCCAACCGGATGCTCGGCGAGCACCCGCGCCAGTACGTCAATGCCCTCCACCGGGATGAACACCCGCGTCTTCCACTGGATCACTTCTGTGAAGCAGCCCATGGCCTTCAACCCCGGCAGGGCCGCGCCTGACGCGCCGATCAGCTCACACCTCGGCTGCCCCATAACGAGCGACCTGCGCAGCTGGTAACCGCCGAGGAGGTTCAGGGGCGTCCTGGCCTCCGTCACGGCCGCGAGCACCTCCTGCGGCGACATCTCGATCTGGCAGTCGAGCCCAAGGCGCGCATAGACATTGAGAAGCTGCTCCTGGCTGACGAGACGCCCAATGGCGCGCTCCCCGTCCTCAGTCTGCAGGCGGTAGATGCGCATGTTGTCGGCGGGCAGCCGATCCCAGATCGGCAGTAGGAGGCCGCAGATCAGCGTGATCTTCGAGGTGGTGAACTCCGGCACAGCGTCGACCTCGGTCTGCCAAAGATGTTCGAACATCGCGTCATCGACCCCCTCCCAGTGCGACGTCGAAAATTCGCTGAACGCGAGGATCTCGGTTCCCATGGGCCGCAGAAGTTTCACCCGCAGGATCGGCATACCATCCTCATCCATGAAGGCCGGCGCCTTGACCATCAGCGCCGCGCGCTTGGAGATCTTGTTCCAGCAGAGCGTCGCGCCATCCATGTTTGCGCAGATCGCTTTGACCCGGGGCAGGGTGAGCGGGTCATTGCGATCTGTGCGCTCGACGGTGAGCGCGGTCGCCGTCGCACCCGTCGCCTCGTGCTCGAAGATCACCTTCCGGTCGACGATCTCGAATTTCTCTGCGCGCAGGGTCTCTAGCCCAACATCGAGCGTGCCTGCCTGGCGAGCGTCCTCGATGATGGCCGAGAGAAAGCCACCGAAGGCCTCGAAGATCGCGTCCTGCATGTCGATGCGGAGTGCCAGGCAGCGGTTCAGGAACTGCTGGATCGGCGGCAGGTTCTCCTTCATCGTGCCATCCGCCTCATCGAGCGTCAGACCGGTCATCTCCTGGAACTTCGCGTAGGAGCAGGCGTCGATCTTGCCCGCGCGCAGTTTGTAGAAGAACTGCCGCAGCGCCGCCCGTGCATAGGGGCTCTCGAGGTTGTCCTCGGCGCGGAACATGTTCTGACCCCCGGTCTCGCGCTGCCCCTTGGTGATGGCCCCGAGCGTGTCGAGGCGGCGGGCGATGGTGGAGAGAAACCGCTTCTCACCTTTCACATTGGTCGCGACGGGGCGGAAGAGCGGCGGTTGCGCCTGATTGGTGCGGTTCGTGCGCCCGAGCCCCTGGATCGCATTGTCGGCCTTCCAGCCCGGCTCCAGAAGGTAATGCACCCGGAGGCGCTGGTTCTTCGCCCCAAGATCGGCGTGATAGCTGCGCCCGGTGCCACCGGCATCAGAGAAGATCAGGATGCGCTTGGCGTCATCCATGAAGGCCTGCGTCTCGCCGAGATTGGAGGACGCCGGGCGATTTTCGACCTTGAGCCGCCCTTCGCGCGTCTTCACGATGCGTCGCTTGCGCCCTGTGACCTCGGCCACCGCGTCACCTCCAAAATGCCAAAGGATCTGATCGAGCGCGCCTTGCACCGGGGCGAGGGCCCCAAGATGCTCGACCAGATCGTCCCGCCGCCGCTCCGCCTCGCGGCAGATGATCGGATTGCCATCGCCATCGAGGGCAGGGCGCGACCGCAGATCGCCGTTCTCGTCGGTGTAAGGCTCGAAGAGTTGCGTCGGGAAGGAATGCATCAGGTAGTCCATGATGTTCTCGCGGGGCGTAAAATCGACCTGCAGATCGTCCCAGTCCGAGGGCGGAATTTCCTCAAGGCGGCGTTCCATCACCGCCTCGCTGGTCGAGACCACCTGGATGACTGCCGAATGTCCTGCCGCCAGGTCCGCCTCGATCGCGCGGATCAGCGAGGGGCATTTCATGGCGGTGATGAGATGGTTGAAAAAGCGCTGCTTGTTGCTCTCGAAAGCCGAACGAGCGGCGGATTTGGCTTGGGCGTTCAAGGTGCCGGTCTCGGAGGAAATGCCAGACGCTTGAAGGGCTGCCTCGAGGTTGGTGTGGATGATCTGATACGCATCGGCGTAGCTGTCATAGATCGCGATCTGTGCGGGTGAGAGCTCATGCACCAGCATTTCGTATTCGACCTCGGCGTAAGATAGGGATCGCGCGAGATAGAGCCCGAGCGCCTTCAGGTCGCGCGAGATCATCTCCATGGCAGCGATGCCCCCGGCTTCCATCGCGGCGACAAACTCTGCCCGCGTCACGAAAGGGAAATCCCCTGTGCCCCAAAGCCCGAGACGCGAAGCATAGGCAAGGTTGCCGACCACAGTGGCGCCGGTGGCCGAGACGTAAAGCACGCGCGCATCGGGAACCGCGTTTTGCAGCGCGAGGCCAGCGAGACCTTGCTGCGAGGCCTTCTTGTCGCCGCGGTCGGACTTTTCGCCGGCGGCATTCGCCATGGCGTGGCTTTCGTCGAAAGCGATGACCCCATCGAACCCGGCACCGAGCCAGGACGTGACCTGGTCGAGGCGGGAGGCTTTTCCCTCGCGTTCGGCCGAGCGCAGCGTGGCATAGGTGACGAAAAGGATGCCTTCGGGCAGTCGGATGTCGCCGCCCTGGCGGAACTTCGAGAGCGGCACGATATCGCTTTCACGTCCCCCGAGCGCCGTCCAGTCGCGGCGCGCATCTTCGATGAGCTTGTCGCTTTTCGAGACCCAGACAGCACGGCGGCGCCCCTGTAACCAATTGTCGAGGATGATGCTCGCGACCTGCCGCCCTTTGCCGCAGCCGGTGCCATCGCCAAGGAACCAGCCCTTGCGCAGGCGGAAGGCGCCTTCGTCGCCCTCGGCCGCTGCCATCATCTGGCCCTCGATCTCGCTGTGCCTGAACCAGCCCTTGAGAAGCGTCTCGTGGGCATTGCCCGCATAGATAACGCTTTCGAGTTGCGGGGCGGAGAGAAGGCCGTCCTGAACGAGGCTCTTCGGCAGGATGGGACGATAGGTCGGCACGGGTGGTGGCACCGAGGCCATGGCAGAGGATTGCACCAGCGCAGTCGGATGCTCTGCCGCACCGTCGATCCAGATCGCCTGCAAATCGTAAGCCTCGTAAACCGTGTCCTGCAGCGCGCCGTCCGGTTCGCTCCAGGCTTTCGGTAGGTACTCGAGCGGGGCCGTCACGACATCATCAAAGGGATGTTTGGCCCGTTCCTCGGCGAGGGCACGGGTTTCCTGGCGGGCGGCATTGCGGAGGGCCTGCAGGTTGGTGCGGGTCGGACGGGACGGGACAGACAGGGCCGAACTGGTAGGGCAGGGCGGGGGGCTGCGGCGTTCCGGGCAATGAGCGAGCAATGCGGAAAGAAGATCGCCCGTTGTCGCGCAGATGGGATGATAGGCAACCTCGACGTCGACCGGCGCGATTTCTCCAGCGCCAACCTCGCGCTTGTCGATCACCGTCAACCGCGTGTCGATCGTGGTGCCATGCCGCGCGAAGACCTTGCCGTCGATGGCGGCGGAGAAGACCACGTCGGCGCTCTGACCGATCCGCTGAAAGGTCGATTGGAAACTCTTGGTGGAAGGCCGAAAGCTCTCGCCAGTAATGACAACTAGCCGCCCTCCCGGCGCAACGCGGGCGAGAGCCGAAAGAACATGCTGGCTGGTCGACTGCCGAAACCGGCCTTCGACATGGTTGGCCACAGAAAACGGCGGGTTCATCACGATGACCGAGGGCGTAACTGAGCGGTCGAGGCGATCGTCGATCGAGGCGGCATCGTGGTCTGAGACAACGGCCTCAGGAAACAACTGTCCCAACAAGGCGCGACGGGTTTCGGCAAGCTCGTTGAGCGCCAACCGCGCACCCGCAATTCGGGCGAAGATCGCCAACATGCCGGTGCCCGCCGAAGGCTCGAGCACCAGGTCGCCCCCGTGAAAACCCGCCGCTTGCGCGACAATGGCGGCAAGGGGCAAAGGGGTTGAGATTTGTTGCAGGCGCACGCTGTCCTCAGAACGTCGCGTGTGCGACGGAGCCAAACGGGCGAGACGCTCGATCATGGAGAGGAAGGCCTGCGGCGCGGCGGCTTGGCGCTGCATCAGCGCGCCATAGCGGGCGACCATCAGGAGCTGGGCAACCTCGGCCGCCTCATAGGCGTCTTTCCAGACCCAAGCGCCGCTGGTATCGCTGGCGCCGAAAGCCTCCTCCATCGCGGTTCGGAGGACGGCAGCGTCGATGGATCTGCCGGCCTCGAACAGGGGGACGAGGGTTTTCGCAGCCTGCATCAGGTGCTGAGCAAAACCTGCAGCCTCGGGCAGGGAAGGAGCCTCGGCAAGGGTCGCAAGCGGGACGGACTGGGGGTGAGCGTTCATTGGCTATCTCCGGGTTTGAGGGTTGGCCCCGAGCCCCGTGCGCACTCTCTCACCCGGGAGGGGTTACCCCTCCCACCCTGTCTCTCGCTCTTTCATGGCATTGCTGATCTCCGCTTAGCCTCGGAAAGTTATCCCCAGAATCTGGGGATGGGGCTGTGGGCGCTGTCGCGGAAACCCTTGCCAGCTTGAAGGACTACTAGCGCGCCCAAGTTTTTGGCGGTTTCGCCTTATGCATCCGAAACGGAAGATCTCTTCGACCGAGGGGCGACCGACAAACCGTGGATAGCCTTCAGGAAATGCTCTGAACAAGAAAAAGGCGGCATCCGGGAGGAGGTGGATGCCGCCGATTATTCCGGATCGGTTCAGGGAGGAGGAGAGAACCGATCGCAAACTCAAGATAGGGCGTTGCTGCAGTCGCACAATAGGCAGGCCATGATTTTTCTGCATTGCAGCAACTCGAGGCCGATTGGGGTTCGCGCAAAGAAGGGAGCTTGTGCCACCTGTGCCGGTCCCTAAGGGTGAGCCTGTGCTCGAGCGGCAGCGGACTGGGGTGTTTGACCAGGCGACGGTGCTGGCACTGCGTGACGCGCCTCAGGCAAACAGCCCGTCTCGTAGTCGCCGACGAACCCCCAGCAGGCGTCGATCTCCTCGCCGTCCTGCTCGATTACATAGCCATAGACCCGGCCGCCGAGATAGGCGTCGTAGCTGACGATTTCAGCGCGCAGGATGTCTTCGGTCTTTTCGCGCAGCGCCCTGGTAACGCGTTTCGCACCGAACTCCTCCCGAACCGCCTCAAGCAACACATAGACGTAACCGACCTGGCCCGAATCCCACGGGCAATGAAACCCGATGGTGTTCATCGCGAGACCGGAATGATCATAGAGAAACACTGGCAAGATGATTGCCTTGCGTTCGGCGCGCTCGCACAACTGGTCCAGCGAGAGGTCAATCTGCACCGAGACCCCCGCGAGGTCGCGCAGGAACGCTTCAGGGCTGTCGAACTGGTGGCTGTCACCCAGCCGGTATCGGCGATGCCAGCAGATTAGCCTGCCGAGGTTGGACCACTCCCGTGGGCTTTCGGGATCGAGGTCTTGGAAAATCTTGATGGTGTGGCCGGAATAGGCCTCCTCATAGACGGGGTCGTGCATGTCGATGTCCTTTCTTGAAACGAAAACGACCCGCCAGGCCGATTGGGCGCAGGCGAGTCGATCTGGTTGGGATGAGTTGGTTGGTGAGGTCGCCGCCCTGCGGATCAGGCGGCGGCGCGGTTCTGGCGATGCTGAACGTGCTCGACCGAGACCTTGAGCAGCCATTCCTCGAAGCCGAGAATGGTCTGATGATTGGCAACCGCGAGGGTCCAGGCTGCACGCGGATCGCCGACGATCTGGGTCGGGTCGTTGTCGATCCGGCCGTTGGCCATCCACGGTTCCGGTTGAATGCGTCCAAGCCAGTCGGCCAGCGACGGGATGCGTCCTTGGCAGTCTTCGCGCACATGTTGTTCGCCAATCCAGCGGATCGGGACGACCCGGCCCGCGCTGTTGGTCAGACTGTGGCCAAACAATCGCTCGGCCTCGAAGATCCCAAGCGTGTGGTGCCGGTGTGCGCGATGCGTGAAAACCGCCAAGTGCCCCTTTGATGAGTCAAACCAATCATGCACGTGTTGATAGTCATCTGGCACGCCGCCAAACTTTCGGGCCGAGCTTTCTGCGTGGTGAAGGGGATGCGCCATGTCAGAGCCCCTCGTGTTCGGTGGTATCAGTCTCGATATAGCGGTTCGAGTGGCTGACATCGATCTTGTCGGTCTCGAGCGCCCAAGTGAGTTCGCCATAGCCACCTTCGTTGTTCTCGAAGCCGGGGCTTAGCGCATAAGCGAAGTTCCAGCCGAAGTCCTCGACGCGCCGCCGCAGCTCATTTGTCAGGGTGATCGTTTCAGGGCTCACGACGACATCTTCGACATTACCGGAATCGCCGTAGCCCTCATATTGGACCTCGATGCTCGTCACACCGAGGGCACGCAGTTCGGCAAGAAGGGCCGCGCGGATCTCAACCCGCTGTTCGGCAGCCCGTCTCTGGGATTCGAGCATTTGCGCGTAGAAATCATTCGCTTGTGTCATGTCCTTAGTCCTTTGGAATTGAGGGAAGGGGAGGGCGACCATTACGCGAGGCCGCCCCGAAGGTTTGATGAGGGGCTTCAGGCCGCAGCCTCGCCGCGTTTCTCGGTCGTGCGAACAACGAGGTTGAAATAGAGGTTCTCGGTCGCGCGCTTGAACCCCGGCGGTTTGCGCGGAGCGAGGCAGCGCACCGAGGCACTGCAGCTCTCGCCGTGCTCCATGGCGAACTGCGTCACTTGATCGATCAGGTCGTCCATTCCCGCGGCCTGGATGCGCTTTTCGGGGTAGCTCGCCATCATCTGGAACTGGGTGACGACGAAGGCGCCGTCGCGGTGTGCGGGATAGAGGGTGATCTGATAGTCGAGTGTTTTGGCCATCTCTGGTCTCCTGCGGCGGGCAGAACGCAATCATCGCGCCCCTTGGAACCCGTCAGCGCGAAAGGACCGCCCTTTGTGCAAGGACGGTCCGAGGTGATCTTGGTGAAGAGGGGCGTCAGTATTCCGACGGCAGAAGCAGGGTCAGCACGCGGCGCGTTTGCGCGGGATCGGATGGCTCGGGAGAGCCATATTGATAGTCGGCGTCGTACAAATCGATCTTGAACCAGATCGTGGTCCCGTCGAGGTCGATGACCCCCATCTCGTGCCAGCCATGAGGATCGCTGTCAGCGTTGAACGAGTCAAACGTAGCCACGCTGCGGGTGACCGCGAGCTGGGCGTCCGGCCCAAGTGCAGCAACGCCGCGCGTCATGACGAACTGGCCCTTCGGTGCATCGGCGACGGGCGTATTTCCAAGGATGGAATGGCGAAACGCATCATTCTGCCCGGCGATCAATTCGGCTTCCTGAACGGGATCGTGGTCGAGTGTGGTGGTCATGGGATATCTCCGGGACGGGCCAGCCGATCCGACACCGGCTGCGTGAAACCCGTCAGCGGGAAGGGGCCGCCCTCGATGTGAGGACGGCCCAAGGTTCATGTCGTGATCAGGTTGGTGCGCGGCTTGTCAGGCAGCATCCTCGCTGAGGAAAGTGGGCAGGGACGACGGTTCATCGCTCTCGGCGTCAGTCAGAGAGTCTTCGGCGGACACATCCCCTTCCTCGGCCTCGGGCGCATCGTTGCCCAAGTCGGTACCGTCCTCCGTCGCACCGGCAAACACCATCCCGTCGGGCAGCCAACGCTTCGTCTTTGCAGCCGTCGCTGAGTCGAAGCCTTCCGTCTCGCTGGCCGATTCCGCGAAAGCCCGCTCCATTGCGGCCGCGATATCGCCTTTGCGTTCGCGATTGCGATCCTCGGCGTAGTCGTCACCGATCAGCTTGCGTGAGGTTGCCACCGCGTGCTCCTTGTTGACCCGACCCCAGTAGTTTTGGGCAGTCGGACGCCAACAGGCCGCGACATCGACGTCGAGCCGCGCCCCAATTTCCTCGACGATCGGGGAGGGGCAATTGTCGGAGGAAAGCTGCGGCTTGACCGCGAGACCCGTTGCCCAGGCGAAAAGCGCTTGCTTGTCGGCAATGGGCAACGCCGACATCGCCCGGAAGTCCTCTGGCTTCTCCAGCTTCATCCAGTCGGTGGAGAGGTCCTGTTCCAGCGCCTCGAGCATCTTCTGGGCGACGGTGTCCGCATGCAGCACCTCGCGGTTCTGCGCCTGGAAGGGTCGGATCGAGACATCGAGCGCCTCGTTGTTATAGGACCGGCCCAGAGTTTGCTCGCACAGCGCATAGAGCATGGCATCGAACGCCACCTCGAAATCCGTCGCCAGATGCGCCCGCAGGATGTGCTGGCGCGTCGCCCGCAGATCGTCGGCGAGGCTTGCCGAAATCCCGTCTGCTTTGCGCAAAGTCGCGGCCGGATCGGAGGTCGGCACCGGCGACGATGAGGTCGGCGGCGTCACATGCGGGCGGGCAGGAGAGGGGGCATCACCCCCATCAGCACGATCCTCACCCGGCACTGCCGCAGCAGGGATATCTTCTGGCCGCACCAGGCCTTTTTCGACACGCAGCGCGCCGTCATGGCCGATGGTCAAAACCACGCCCGCAATGGTGCGATCTGCATCCGCATAAGGCTGCCGCTCACGCTGCAGGGCCTCGATTTCGCGCAGGCGCGGCTCGATCGCGTAGTATTCTTCGGTCTCGGCGTCGGTCCAATCCGCGCCGTCATTCTGCGCCGCCAGTTCTTCCTCGCGCGCGATGAGACGCTCTTCCTCGGCAAGCAGATCCGGATCGGGTTCGACATCCTGCGGATAGACCCGTCCGAAACTGCGAAACGCACCGTAATCCACCGAGAGATGCACCTCGACCCATTTCCACGCCGCCTCAAAAGGTTTGGCCGCAGCCTGGAGCTTCTCGATCGCGAGGCGCTCAAGAAGGTCGGGGTTTTCCATATGAGCGCTGGCGCGGTCGTCGAAGAGATCGCGCAGCAGAACACCGCCCGCCGCCTCATAGGCTTCGATGCCGACAAAACGCCCGAGAGCGGAGTTCGCCGAATGCGCGGTCTCGGTCAGTTGGCGTTTGATGCTTTGCGGGTGGATGTGATAGCCGCCTTTCACCGCGTTCCAGACCGCCAGTTGCCGATCGTGGTCGTCGGTCAGCGTAAACGCCATCACGCATTCGAGGGTCAGGTCGCCCGCGCGAAATTGCTCGATGATCTCGGGCGCTACGCGGGCGAGTTTCAACCGACGGCGTACCAGGTCGACGGAGACACCGAATTTGAGCGCGATCTCGTCTTCACTGCGACCTTCGGCGATCAACTTATCGAAGGACTCGAATTGGTCAGCGGGGTGCATGGCCGCGCGCTGGAGGTTTTCCGTGGCGGAGGTGAGGACGGCGTTTCGCTCGTCTTCAACGAGGCAGGGCACAGGGTGGTCTGCGGGGATTACACCGTCCTCGGCGAGTTGTTTCATCGCCTTGAGGCGGCGACCGCCGGCATCGACGGCAAAACGTGTTTCAGACAGCGCATGAACCACCAGGTTCTGTTTGATGCCGGTCTCGCGAATGCTGGCAAGAAGTTCGGCATCGTCGCTGGCGCTCGCAGCTACTTTGCGGACGTTGAGCGGACTCGGCTCCAGCTGGTTGAGCGGGATCAGGCGGATGTCGGCAGCGCCCTCAGGCGTTGCCGATCCGGCGGCTTCGGCCTTCTTTGAGGTGGTGGGTTTCGGGCGGGTTGAGGTTTTGGTCATGGTCAGGGTCCTTGTCGCTCCGGACCCAGATGAGACTCTCTCTATCCTTTCAAGCCCGGCACCCGGGCTCCCCGTTCTCTGGCTCTTTACAAATGCGGATCACGTCGCCAATCGACCGTTTATAAACGAATGCAAGTAATTGCTCTCTCGTCGCGCTGGTGCACAATCCCTTGGTTTCCTTTCGCTGAGCGCGATCTGAGAGGTTCCGCCGGCAGTCGCGTGCGCGTACTATATAAAGAGCGTCGGCAACCGCCACAAAATCACTTGGGTAATGTGCATAATATTAGTATTTTGCACATATGAAGCCCCAAGCATACGCTTTGACTGATGATTTCGATGACCCCTTCATCACAATCGAGGAGGATGAAGAGGCTCACGAAGAGGATCTCTGGTTTCTGCCTGGGCCACTCGAGGAAGAACCGGATGATTTGCTTCCCGGGCCACGGGCAGAACCGCCAGACACTGCTGTCATCGACGACTGGGCAAAGGCAGAAGGCGTTCACGCTGCGCGACTGGCACGCGTGTCTGGACGCATAGGAGCTCTGGATGATCGACTGCTGCGCGGCCCGGAAGGCTGGCGGCACCGCCTCGCTTTGATCGAGGCGGCAGACCTCAGCTGGTTTTCCGGGGATCGGGTGAGTTCTGATCGTTTGGCGCTCTGGGTATCAATGCGGTTGTCAGGCGCACAGGATGACCCAAATGCCTTGGCACGCGTTGGATGGGCTGTTCGGCGCCTGACAGGTGGTCCCGGACCGATGGTTGACCTGGCCGCCTTTCTGGATCGCCGCGATCCCGAGATTATTGAGGACAGCGCCGAGCGTTTCGAAGATCGCTCGGGTGGGTGGCTGGACGTCATGGCGGCTGCGGTCGACTTACATCCAATCACGCGGGCTTGCATGGGCTTTCATCTCTGGAGCCTCGCGGGCCTCGGACAACAGGGAGACCAGATCGAAGCCGCCGTCACCGCGTCCAGGATCGCGGCAAGCGATGGCACCGGCGCCATCTTCGCACCGCTCGCTATGGGTGGGGCAGGGGGGCTGCGTATCTCGGGCTTGCCACTCGAACGCTTGCCCCACTGGTTGGATGGAATGAACAGCGCGATTTTATCGGCGATGCGAGTACTTGACGATACTGAAAGGTGGGCGGCGCGGGCGGAGTCCGACATGGCGCATTTGTCGGGTCGCACGCCGGTCGCCTTGCGTAAAGCTTTCTCTCAGTGGCCATTGGTCTCTGCACCAATGGCTGAATCCGTGACCGGAGCCAGTCGCGCCGCCATTCAACGCAATCTGGCGTGGATGGAAGAAAGCGGTTTGATCCGCGAGGTGACAGGGCAGGGGCGCTTCAGGATATGGACTCTCGAAAACTGAAAGTCGATTCCCGGGTGTGCTGGTTAATTTCAATGTGCCAGCATGACAGAGATTGTCATGCCGCGATGTTGCTACAAATGCAAACCGGATACGAGGCTGTCAAATGGACTTTCTCAAAAGCTGCCAATCTGTTGCGCGTCGCTGACATGGCGACCTCGCGGTATGACGGAATCCGCTTGCAGGACGTGACGGACGAGTTCGGTTGCTTTATTGCGCACCTTCGAGAAGGAGATTCGATTGTGCACTGCAGCAGGATGTCTTCCTTGTTCTTCACATAGTAACAGAGGGCAGGCTTGGAAACATCGAGCAGGTCGGCCAATTTGCCAATTGACGTTTCCGAATACCTCTTGGTGGTGAACTCGTGCGCGGCCGTATCCAGCAACACCCAGCGCTTCAGCTTCTGCTGATGCTCGGCATCCTTGGCCTTGCGGGCGAATTGATCAGGTTGCGGCTGCGTCCTCCTTAATCATGTCGGCGGCTTTTTCACCGATCATGATACAGGTGGCATTGGTGTTGCCGTTGATGATCTCGGGCATGATTGAGGCATCGGCGACACGCACATTGGCCAGTCCCTTGACCTTGAGCCGCGCATCGACCACGGCCATGTCGTCGCGGCCCATCTTGCAGGTGCCGACCGGGTGATACGCATGGTTGACCTCGGCGCGCAGGTAGTCGTCGATCTCGGCATCGGTATTGAGATAACGCTTTGGGTAAAGCGGCTTGGCGATCATATCCTTCAGCGGTGAGCCGTGCAGGATGTCCTGCGTCACCTTGAAGGCATTGCGCATGTCCTTCAGGTCATCGGCGTGATCCAGCAGGTTCAGGTCGATATTGGGCTCGGACCCCGGGTTGGCGTTCTTGAGCGTCAAACGCCCCCGGCTGCGCGGGTGACCGATATTGACAATCATGGTAAAGCCCCACTTGATCATCGACATGTAGTCATGGGCATGGTTGCGATAGGGCAACGGCACCATGTGAAGTTGGAAATCCGGGTTGTTCTTACCCGGCTCGGACCGCAGGAAGCCACCCGCCGCTGTGGGCGGATTGGCGAGCCAACCTTTGCGCCTGGTGAAATACTGGTAGAAGGCACCAAGGTTCTTGAGCGTGCCCAGTGGGCCAAGGGAAATTCCGGTGCGTTTCTTAGATTTGAACACGAACATCACGTCCGGGTGGTCATGCAGGTTTTCGCCCACGCCGGGCAATTCATGCTGCACCTTGATGCCATGTTTCTCCAACTCGGCCCGGGGTCCGATGCCCGAGAGCATCAGGACTTGCGGCGAGCCGAAGGCCCCGCCGCTGACGATGACCTCCTTGTTCACCCCGACCCGCTTGGTTTCGCCGCCCTGGTCGTATTCGACGGCCACCGCGCGCCCGTCTTCCATGACGATCCGGCGCACCGTGGCCTTAACCTGGATATCCAAGTTCTTGCGGTCCGTGATCGGGTCGAGATAGCAGAACTTGACCGAGGCGCGTTCGCCGTTCTTGGTGGTGAACTGGTAGATGCCCAGCCCTTCGCGATTGGCGCCGTTAAAATCCGGGGTCTTGGGGTATTCCAGCTTCTCGCCCGAGGAGAGGAAGGCGTTGTAGAAATCAAACGAGGCATCGCCGTTGCTGACATGCAAGGGACCGCTGTCGCCGTGATAGTCATCCGCACCGCGTTCGTTGTTTTCGGCCTTTCGGAAATAGGGCAGCACCTCGTCATAGCTCCAGCCTTCGTTGCCGAGTTCGGACCAGCGGTCATAGTCACCGGATTCGCCACGGATATAGACCATGCCGTTCATGCCGGACGAACCGCCCAGCATCTTGCCGCGCGGGTTATAAAGCGCACGGTTGTTAAGATTTTTCTGCGGCGTGGTGTTGAAGCGCCAGTTCAGCTTGTTGATTTTGTAGTTCTGGATCAGCCCGGCGAACATGCCGGGAATCGAAACGAATTTCGAGTTACCCGGACCCCCTGCCTCGAGAAGCGTGACGGTAGTGTTCGGATCCTCGGATAGCCGCGCGGCAACCACTCCTCCCGAAGATCCTCCACCAATGACTACATAATCTGCCATTGTTACTCTCCCTGTTACCATTTTTTGTGTCTGTGTCAGACGATTTTCTTCATGACCGCCAAGAGCGTGTCGGTGAGCCTGCTGTAGGGCGGATTCAGAAGGTTGGCCGAGTTCAGCCGCGCCTGCCGGAAGACCGGCTTGTGGGCGCTGAAACTGTCAAACCCAGCCTTGCCGGTATGGGTGCCCATGCCGCTGGCCCCAATGCCGCCGAAGGGCAACTTTTCCTGGAACACGTGGAACAGGGTTTCGTTGACGCACATCCCCCCGGCCCAGGTGTTTTGCAGCATGTGTTTTTCACGGGCGCGGTCATGGCCAAACCAATAGAGCGCCAACGGACGGTCATGGCTGTTGATATAGCCCGTGACCTCATCCAGGCTGTCATAGGTCTTGATCGACAGAACCGGGCCGAACACTTCCTCCTGCATCACTGCCATGTCGTCGCTGGGGTTGATCACTATATTCAGCGGCAGAATCCGGTTGTTGGTATTGCCCTCGCCACCATCGGGGTTGACCGTCACCACCTTTGCCCCCTTGTCACGGGCATCGGTGACCAGATTGCGCAGCCGGTCGTAATGGCGGTCCGAAACGATCGTGGTGTAGTCTACGTTGCCATCGAGGTTGGGAAAGAACTTGGTAAAGCCCTTCTTCATATCCCCGACGAACCCATCAAGCTTTTCGGTGGGCACAAAGACGTAGTCCACTCCGATACAGGTCTGGCCACAGTTCAGCACCTTGCCGCGCAGGATCGAGCTGACCGCCTTGGCCGGATTATAGGAATGGTCGATGATCGCGGGGCTCTTGCCCCCCAGTTCCAGCGTGACAGGCGTCAGGTTGGGTGCCGCGGCCTGGGCGATCTTGCGCCCCACGGCGGTGGACCCCGTAAAGATCAGGTGGTCAAAAG
The DNA here is from genome assembly GCF_022348205.1 of Epibacterium sp. MM17-32. Classification (NCBI taxonomy): domain Bacteria; kingdom Pseudomonadati; phylum Pseudomonadota; class Alphaproteobacteria; order Rhodobacterales; family Roseobacteraceae; genus Epibacterium; species Epibacterium sp. MM17-32. The sequence continues at coordinate 18,989 of NZ_JAKRFC010000017.1, forward strand.
GCAGTTCGGCAAAGGCATTGCCCAGCTCGGCCCCGCCGGTGACGACGGCCAACAGGTCCTCGTCAAAATTGTCGGAAACGAGATTGCCCAGAAGTTCGGTTGTATGTACCGTGACCTCGCTGGGCTTGATCATCATACGGTTGCCTGCGGCCAGCGCATGCACCGCCGGAAGAAGCGCGATGGCATAGGGATAGTTCCAGGGAGCGATATTGCCGATCACTCCTAGGGGCTGCGGCACCACCTTGCATGTGGCCGGCAGCGAATGCAGGCTTGTGCCCACCCGGCGCGGGCGCATCCATTTGCGCAGGTGACGGCGGGCATGTTTGGCGCCCTGGATGACAAGGAACAAATCGCTCAGCGTGGTTTCGCGCACCGAGCGGTTGCCGAAATCCTTGTCGATGACATTACAAATGTCGTGCTTGTGTTTCTCGGTCAGTTTCAGCAGCTTTTCGACATTGCCGCACCGTTCTTCGTAGGACGGGTAGGGGTTGGCATTGGAGGCGGCTTTCTGGCAGGTGAAAAGCGCCTTGAGATCGTCGATGGAGGTGTCAGGGACGATAGGCGTGGCATAGGAATTCATGGTTAGTCCTTTGTATCAATTTCGAGGAAGCGGCGCAGCATATCGCAGGCCATTGTCTGTTCTTCGGTCTTGAACATCCTGCTCTCCTATCGCGCCAGAATCAGAATCGAGGCCACAGCCCCTTCGATCCCGATCAACCCACCACCATTTTCGGCAATTGCCACGTTTGCGCCGTCAACCTGGCGTGCGCCGCACTGGCGCAACCAGGCCACCGATCCCCGCGTCTCCAAAATGACATTTACATGTTGTACATGTTGCATTTTCATACCTTTATTTACTGACCAGTAAGTAATAATAAGCCTGCGCTGTCAACATCAAATTTCCTTATCTATTACAGCACCTTGGAAGAAACGCTCGAATGGGGGTTCATAAAACCTGTAAAAAACCGAGAATCAGAAGGCCCAGGCTCGACGCGATCTTCCGCGTTGCCAGGCCAGAGGTCTTCAGCCTGAGGGCTTCGGCGATCTTCCGCATAGGCAATCGTTCATTCTGGGGCTCTTAACTCTTCCTGCCGGAAGACAAGGCTACCCCGCCGCACGATCGCCCAGCGGCGTCTCTCAGCCCGGGTCCGGGGTGACCGGATGCCCCGGAATCCGTGGCCGGATCAAACCGGAATCACTGACCGGATGTTATCGGAATGCCAGACCGGATGTGCCCGGTGTGCGCAACCGGGTTCCATCCGTTCGCTTTGAGTGGTCAAAGACAGGGATGAAAGGCAGTATTTTGCGCTTGAGCGCCAGCCAGACAAGGTTCTCAGAATACCCGTATGCCGAGTCCGCTGCCACCCAATCTGGCTTCAGGCCGACCCGCTCTGACGTCCGGTCGATCATCTTGATATTGCGCCCACTTCTGCCTGCCGGATCAACCGCCAAGCATCGACATCCACGATGATCCCATGATCCGTGTCGATCAGATAGTTGTCAGAACAGGCAAAGAAAGCCGGGCCTTTCCGCGCAGCCGTCTATTGGCTGGCGGGATCCAGAGAAGTCCCAAGAAATGGAGTTGACGAAACATGCCCACCTAAAGAAACGAGCGGTATGCAAGGTTCAAATGAACCTCTTCGCAAAGCCGTCGCTCGGACCAGAGGCCAAAGCGGTAGCCTACGCGCAGCCCATGCCAGAAGTTTTGATTTCGTGCAGCGCCTTCGCTGCAAACTTCTTCGACAAACGGGGAGCAGGCCGTCTGGGCCATGTGTGGTTTTGGCTATTGCCAACGCAGCATTCCTAATCGCGTGCTGCAAAGTCTTCGGTGCGATCAGGCCTACATCACCAAAGCTATCATTGAGCCCGGCGCTGAGGCCCAGAGTCCGAACAACTCCGTTCCTACGTTCGTTGCCGCTGTCGGGAGCGGGACCTGTCAGAAATCTGCGATGTGTAGCCGACTGAATTTGTTCGGTGTTGCCTGTTCGGCATTCCAGAAGCGCAAGCACACATGATTACCGACAGGCAGCAATTCCTGTGAGATTTCCTTCGCGAACAACGAGTCTCGCCCGAAAAAGCTGTCACTCTGATTCTCGGTTTTTTACAGGTTTTATGAACCCCCATTCGAGCGTTTCTTCCAAGTACAAAAGGTATGAAAATGCAACATGTACAACATGTAAATGTCATTTTGGAGACGCGGGGATCGGCGGCCTGGTTGCGCCTGAACAGACCCACCGAGTTGAACGCTCTTTCGCGGGACATGGTTTTGGAGCTTGGGGCGGCACTTGAGCGCATTCTTCGTGACAAAAAGCTGCGCGTTGTGGTGCTCACCGGCAGCGGCCGGGCGTTCTGTGCGGGCGCTGATCTCAAGGCGGTGCAAGCGGGTCTGTCACAGGAGCGATCCGAAGACGGCGATTTCCTTGATGCCGTAGCGGAGGTTTTTCAGATTCTCCGCGATTTTCCCAAACCCGTCATTGGTGGCCTGAACGGCGTGACCGTCGCTGGCGGTCTGGAACTGGCCATGTGCTGCGACGTACTGATCGCCGCAGAAAGCGCGAAGATCGGCGATGCGCATGCCAATTTTGGGGTCTTTCCGGGGGCGGGAGGCGCTGCTGTCCTGCCCTCTCGGATTGGCTTGCCGAACGCCAAATACCTGCTGTTTTCCGGCCGCAGTCTGCCGGCGCGCGATTGGTTGCGCATGGGGCTTGTGCAGGAAGTGGTTGCCGATGATGCGCTTGAGGTTCGTCTGGACGCGTTCGCAAGAGAACTGGCTGACAAAAGTCCTCTGGTTCTGTCGCGCATGAAAGCGGTCGCCAACGCGTCAGTCGAGATGTCGCAAGCCGAAGCTCTGGCCTGGGAATTGTCGGTTCTGCGCGACCACCTGACATCAAACGACGCTGCCGAAGGGCTGGCGGCGTTCTCCGAGAAACGCAAACCGGTCTTTGCCGGAAACTGATGAGGACCAAGATGGACAAGGTTTACATAACCGGCGTGGCGATGACGCGCATGGGACGCCTGGACGGGGCGACTGTGAAGTCGCTGTCCCGCGAGGCCGTCACCGGGGCCCTGGCTGATGCCGGGATTTCCGCCGGTGCGGTCGAAGCCGCCTATTTCTCGAACGCCACCCAGCGGCATCTGGAAGGCCAGTTGATGATCCCGGGCCAGATCGCCCTGCGCGATATGGGAATCGAGGGCATTCCGGTTGTGAACGTCGAAAACGCCTGTGCCAGCGGATCGACCGCCCTGAACCTGGCTGCCCAGTTTCTGAAGGCAGGCGAAGGCAATGTGGCGCTGGCCGTCGGGGCCGAGAAGATGTGGACTGGTGATAAAGCCAAGATGTTCAGCTTTTTCGACTCGGGCTGGGAACTGGCGACCGCCGAGGAGAATGAAAAACAACTGCTGGCGCTGGGACATGGCATCGATCTGCCCGAGGGCAGCGAGTCTGAAAAACCCTATTCAGTGTTCATGGCCGTCTACGCTGCCTTTGCCCGCGCGCATATGCGCCTGTTCGGGACAACACAGGCGCAATTCGCGGCCATCGCGGCCAAGAACCACATGCATTCGGTGGAAAACGACAAGGCGCAGTTCCGCGATCCTTACACTGTTGGCGACGTGCTGGGCGCGCCGCCGATCACCTATCCGCTGACCCTGCCGATGTGCGCCCCGATGAGTGATGGCGGTGCAGCGGCGGTTCTGATGACCGAAGCGGGCATGAAGCGCCACGGCATTTCCCTAGACCGCGCCATCGAGTTGCGTGCCAGCGTGATCCAGACCGGTTCGGACCGGGATGGCGACGACTTTGAAAACCATCTGACCGCTAAGGCGGCCCGGCGCGCCTATGAGAAGGCCGGGCTTGGGCCCGAGGACGTCTCGGTCGCCGAGGTGCATGACGCCACTGCTGTGGGCGAGCTGATCCAGATCGAAAACCTTGGTCTTTTTCCCTTTGGTGAGGGCGCGGCAGCCTCCGAACGTGGCGAGACCACGATTGGCGGGCGTGTGCCGGTCAACCCGTCGGGTGGGCTGGAGTGCAAGGGCCACCCGATCGGCGCCACCGGTCTGGGGCAGGTCTATGAGCTTGTCAGCCAGCTGCGCGGCGAATGCGGCACGCGCCAGGTCGAAGGGGCAAAAGTGGCAATTGCAGAGAACGGTGGTGGGCTGATCGGGATCGAAGAGGCCGTGGCCTCGGTCCTGATTCTGGCACGATAGGAGAGCGAGATGTTCAAGACCGAAGAACAGACAATGGCCTGCGACATGCTGCGTCGCTTCCTCGATGACCAGATCGAACCGGAATACCTGAAGGTCAAGGATGCGCCGTTTGAAAAAGAGGTGATCCAGGGGTTCCTCACGCAACTGTCCGAATTCGGCCTGACCTCGGCCCCCCATCCCGAAGAGGCGGGTGGCATGGGGCTCGATTGGTCCACGCACCTGATGCTATTCGAAGAGGTCGGCGTCACGGCGATGGACATTGCGTTGCCGATCCTGATCAACGTGGTGGGCGCCGACCTTTTGCTTCGCCTTGGAACCGATGAACAACGCGCGCGCTATATCCCACAGCTTCTGGCGGGTGAGACATCCGTGGCCATCGGCATCTCTGAGCCGGGTGTCGGCTCGGACGTGGCGGCGGTCAAGACACGCGCCCGCAAGGATGGCGGCGATTGGGTGATTTCGGGCGAAAAGACCTGGATTTCGAACGGGCGTTTCGCCGATTTCCTGATCTGCACCTGCAACACCGGCGAGGGGTTGACGCATATCCTGGTCGACCGCAAGGAACACGGGTTCGAAACCCGCGACATCCCCAAGATCGGCCTCAATGCACAGTCGACCTCGCAGGTCTTCCTCGATGAGGTGCGGGTGCCCGTTGAGAACACCATCGGCGCCGAAGGGCGCGGGTTGCAGCAGACGCTGGTCGTGTTCGAACGCGCGCGGGTGCATATGGCGATGTGGGGCATCGCGCTGGCGCGCCGGGCGCTTGAGGAATCGATCCGTTACGCGCAAGAGCGCAACCAGCATGGCAAGCAGATCGCCGGGCATCAGATGATTGCCGACAAGATCGCCACCATGGCAACCGAGATCGACGCCGCGCGCCTGCTGACCCATCGTGCCGCCGGCATGATCGACCGCGATGAACGCTGCGACACGGAATGCGCCATGGCCAAGTGGTACGGCACCGAGATCGCGGTGAACGCCACGCGGCAGGCGGTGCAGATCCATGGCGGCAACGGCGTGACCCGCGAGTTCATCGTCGAACGCCTGGCCCGCGAAGCCATCATCGGGCCGATCCCGGACGGGACCACAGAGATTCAGAAACTGCTGATCGCCCGGTCCCTGACCGGTGTGGCGGCGTTCAAATAGGGGCCCAGGTCATGAAGATAGAAGGCAAGACCATTATCGTGACCGGCGGGGCCTCGGGACTTGGTGCTGCGACGGCAGAATACCTGCACGGGCTGGGTGCACAGGTGGCCATGTTCGACCGCGACATGGAACAGGGCACCGCGCTGGCCGACCGTTTGGGCGCGGACCGGGCCATGTTCCGGCAGGTGGATGTGACCAGCGACGAGCACGTGTCCGAGGCCATCTCGGCTGTGGTCGACCGCTTTGGCGCGCTGCATGTCGCCATCAACTGTGCCGGTGTGGTCAGCCCGATGAAGGTGGTCGACCGCGAGGGCGCACCTGCGTCTCTCGATGCCTTTCGCCGCACGGTCGAGATCAACCTTGTGGGCACGTTCAACGTGATGAGCCAGGCCGCCGCGCGGATGCTGGAAAACCCGCCCGAAGACGGGGAAGAGCGTGGCGTGATCGTCAACATCTCGTCCGGGGCGGCCTATGAAGGCCAGATCGGGCAGACTGCCTATGCCTCGTCCAAGGCCGGTGTGATAGGGCTCAACCTGCCTGCCGCGCGCGAGCTGGGGCCGAAAGGCATCCGTATCAACGCCATCGCGCCGGGACTGTTTGGCACACCGATGGTGATGAGCCTCGGAGATGAGGTCGTCGCCTCGCTCGAAGAAAGCGTCGAGGCCCCCAAGCGGGTGGGCCGGATGGAAGAATTCGCCCATGCCTGCGCTTTTCTGATCGAAAACAGCTACATGAACGGCGCGACCCTGCGTCTGGATGCCGCCACGCGGCTGCGGGCGAGGTGACGAGATGCTGACACGCAACGGTCCCCTCAAAGGTGTTCGGGTCATCGAAATGGCCGGGATCGGGCCTGCGCCCTTTGCGGCCATGCATCTGGCCGACATGGGCGCCGAAGTGGTGCGGATCACGCGCCCCGGTCAGGCTTTCCCCTTGCCGATCGATGAGAAACACAACCTGTTCAATCGCTCGCGGCGCAGTCTGGTGCTCGATCTGCGGCAGGCAAATGATGCTGAAAAGCTCTGGGGGCTGATCGAGCGGGCCGAGATTCTGATCGAGGGCTTCCGCCCCGGCAAGATGGAGAAACTCGGATTCGCTCCAGAGGCGGTTCTGGCACGCAATCCGGCGCTGGTCTATGGCCGCATGACCGGATGGGGACAGACCGGGCCGCTGGCACAGGCTGCCGGGCATGATCTGAACTATGCCGCGATCACGGGCGCGGTTCATGGGCTGGGCGAGGCCGACCGGCCCCCGCCCGCGCCAATGAACCTGATTGCCGATCAGGGTGGTGGCGCGATGATGCTGAATGTCGGCATCCTCGCGGCCCTGACCCATGCGCGCGCAACCGGCGAGGGTCAGGTGGTCGACGCGGCCATGTGCGATGGGGTCAACCTCTTGATGACCATGCAACACGGGCTGGCGGCCGGTGGGGCCTGGAGCGGCGAGCGCGCTGGCGATTTCATCAATGGCGGGGTGGCGTGGTATCGTTGTTACGAAACCGCCGACGGAAAGTTCATATCCATCGGCTGTGTCGAGCCACAGTTCTTTACCGAATTCCTGCGCCTGACCGGGCTGAGCGATGATCCGCGTTTTGCCGACCAATATGCGCCCGAGGCGCAGCCGGCCATGCGCGAGGCCCTGACCGAACTGTTCCTGACCCGGACACAGGCCGAATGGTGCGAGGTGCTGGAAGGCAGCGATGCCTGCTTTGCGCCGGTGGTGCCACTGGCCGAAGCTGCCACACACCAGCACAACCGGGCACGCGAGAGCTTTGTCACCGTGGACGGCATCGAAATGCCCGCCCCGGCCCCCCGATTCTCACAAACCCCGCCAGACATTCCGACAACCGGTGACGCCGGTTTCGTCGAAATGAACGAAATCCTAGAGCATTGGAGGGCCGCCATATGACCGGTCTGAGTTTCGCCGACGCCATACAGCTTTTGCTGGTCGGCCTGTCACAGGGCTGTCTCTACAGCCTGATCGCCATCGGCCTGGTGCTGGTCTACAAGGCTACCGAGCAGGTGAACTTCGCCCAGGGCGAGTTCATGATGCTGGGGGCCTTTGTAGGCTATCAGTTCATCGTGCTTTGGGGGTTGCCTTATTGGCTGGGGGCCTTGCTGACGCTCGTGTTCATGGGCGGGTTCGGTTACGGGGTCGACGCGCTTGTTGTGCGGCGGCTCACCGGGCAGCCGGTGTTCACCGTTTTTATCCTGACGCTGGCGCTGGGAATTGCACTGCGCGCCGTGGCCGGGATTGTATGGGGCTTTGGCAACTATTCGCTGCCTGCCCCGGTTGAGGGCAATCTGACGCTTGGGTCGGTCATCATTGGCTGGTCCAGCGTTCTGGCGATCCTGGTAACCGCCATCGTGGCCAGCGGGCTTTACGCCTTCTTCCGCTATGCCCGCCAAGGCGTGGCGATGCAGGCCTTGTCCCTGAACCAATTGGCGGCCTTTTACATGGGCATCCCCGTCAAGCGCCTGACCTCGTCCATCTGGGCCATGTCCGCAATCTTCGGCGCCATCGCCGGCCTGCTCCTGGGCCCGGTCACGCTGGTCTCGACGCAGATGGGATTTGTCGGCTTCAAAGCCTTTGCCGGCGCCATTGTCGGCGGGTTCGGATCGATCCCCGGCGCCGTTCTGGGCTGTTTGCTGATCGGCGTGACCGAGCCGTTCTTCGACATCATGTTCCCGACGTTCAAGGGCATCGGCGCCTATCTGATCATGTTCGTCGTGCTGCTGATCCGGCCCGAAGGGCTGCTGGCACAAATCTACGCAAAGAAGGTATAGGCTCATGCGCGTTCTTTTCCGCAAATCCTACAAGCAGGACATCCGCCTGTTTCGCGACCGCACACAGGCTTTCTGGTATCTGCTGTTCTTGTGTATCGCGCTTGCCGCCCCGCTGTTCCTTGACGGCTACTTTCTGGACGAATTGTCGTTTGTCTACATCTATGCCATCGCCGGCCTGGGTCTGATGATCCTCACCGGATTCTCGGGACAAGTGAGTTTCGGGCAGGCCGCCTTTGTTGCCATCGGCGCCTATGCTCATACCATCCTGCTCAGCCGCTACGGCGTGCCGTGGATCCTGTCGCTGCCCCTGGCGGCGCTGATCACTGGTTTGGTCGGGCTGGCCATCGGGCGCATCTGCGGGCGCATGCATGGCTTGTATCTCGCCATCGCTACGCTTTCGATTGCTATCGTGACCGAACGGCTGATCGGCGGCGGCGGCGATTTTACCGGCGGACATCGTGGCCTGCCGGTTCCGGGCATCGACATCTTCGGCATCGCCATCGACCAGAGCTGGAAGACCTACCTGTTAAATCTCGCCCTGTTTGTCGGCGCCATTCTGATGACGCGCAACCTGTTGCGCACACGGTCTGGCCGCGCCCTGATCGCGATCCGCGACAGCGAAGTTTCGGCCCGTTCGCTGGGCACGAATGTGGCCTTCTACAAAGCCTATGCCTTCTTCCTGTCGGCGGTGTTCGCCGGTCTGGCTGGTGGGCTTCTGGCGCATGCGTTCTACTACATTACACCGGAAACTTTCGGCATGGGTGAGAGCATTCGCCTGCTTCTTATGATCGTTGTCGGTGGGATCGGCACCATCCACGGGGCCATCTTCGGCGCGTTCTTCATCGTGCTGCTGCCCACCGTCCTGAGTTGGGTCAAGGTGCTGCTTCCCGGGGCCATAGCCACATCCGGCGGGTTCGACAGCCTCGCCTTCGGGATGATCCTTCTTGGCTTCATCCTGTTCGAACCTGATGGGCTCTATGGCCGCTGGGTCAAAATCCATCACTATTTCAACGTCTTCCCGATGTACAAGCGCCGCAGCTTCCAACGTCAGAAGACCTTCCTCAAGACGGAGCGTCTGAAATGAGCTGGCTTGAAGTCGAAAACGTGTCGCTGGCATTCGGTGGGCTGAAAGCCGTCGATAACCTGAGCTTCTCGGTGGAACCGGGCAAGGTATTCACCATCATCGGTCCCAATGGTGCCGGCAAGAGCACGGTGTTCAACCTGATCTGCCGCATCTATGACCCGCTGGAAGGCGATATCCGCTTTGGTGGCGAAAGCCTGCTGGGGGCCAGGCCCCACGAAGTGATCAACCACGGCATCGCCCGCACCTTCCAGAACATCGAATTGTTCGAGCATGCCTCACTTCTGGACAACCTGTTGATCGGCCGGTTCCGGCATGGGCGGTTCTCGCCGCTGAGCGAGCTGTTCTTCCTGCCCGGCCAATTGCGCCAGGAACTGGAGCACCGCCGCAAGGCGGAAGAGGTTATCGAGTTTCTCGATCTCGAAGGCTACCGTCACGCCCGCGTCGCCGACCTGCCTTACGGCGTGCGCAAGAAAACCGAGATGGCGCGCGCGCTGGTCGCCAGCCCCGAGATCCTGTTGCTGGATGAGCCCTCCAGCGGGCTGACCACCGAGGAAACCGACGACACCGCCTTTGTGATCGAAGACATCCGCGAGGATCTGGGCATCACCGTGGTGATGATCGAGCACGACATGAAGCTGGTGAACAAGGTCTCGGACAAGGTTCTGGCAATCAACGAAGGCCGCTTCCTGGCCACCGGCAGCGCCTCGGAGGTGCAGGACGACCCGGATGTGCAGGCAGCCTATCTAGGGGGGGAAGCGGCATGAGCGAAGTTCTGAAAGTCCGCAATGTCGAAACCATGTATGGCCGCGTCATGGCGATCCGCGGTGTCAGCCTTTCGGTGCGCGAAGGCACCGTGGTCACGGTCATGGGATCGAACGGCGCTGGCAAGACCACTATCCTGAAAACCATCTCGGGGGCGCTCGACCCGTTCAAAGGTGAGATCACATTCAAGGGTAAGGCCATTACCGGCCTGGATCCGGATGTGATTGCCCGCACCGGTGTGGCCCATAGCCCCGAAGGACGCGAAGTGTTTGCGCTTTTGTCGGTGAAAGACAACCTGATGATGGGTGCCTATTGCCGCAAGGACCGCGACGAGGTGGCGCGCGATTTCGAAAAGGTGCTGGGCTGGTTCCCGGTCCTGCGCGAATTTCTCGACAAGCAGGCGATCTACCTGTCGGGCGGGCAACAGCAGATGGTGGCCCTTGGACGCGCCTTCATGGCACGGCCCAGCCTGATGCTGCTGGATGAGCCGTCGCTGGGTCTCTCGCCCCGGCTGATTTCCGAGATTTTCGCAATCATCAAGCGGATCAATGTCGAGGAAGGCATGACGATGCTGCTGGTGGAACAGAACGCCAGCGTCGCGCTTCCGGCCGCCGATTTCGGCTATGTGCTGGAAACCGGGCGGATCGTCATGGAAGGCGAACGCGACGTGCTGATGAACAGCGCCGATATCCGCGAATTTTACCTTGGCATCAAGGCCGACAGCGCGCGGGGCGACCGCCGCTGGAAAGCAAGGAAGACATGGCGATGAACGACATCTCTACACAAAACTGGACCCCGCCCGTCTTTGAAATCGACGGCTGCGACACACTGCCCAAGCTGTTTCGGCAGAACTGCCGGAAATTCGGGTCTGCGATCGCGATCCGCGAAAGGGATTTCGGCATCTGGGAAGAATACACCTGGACCGACTACTATCACCGGTCCCGTCAGGCAGGTTGTGCGCTGATGGCCTTGGGGGTCGATGCCGGCGACGTCGTGGCGATCATCAGCGAAGACAACAAGGAATGGGTGTTTTCCGATCTCGGCATCCAGTGCATCGGCGCGGTCACCCACGGGCTCTACCCGACCTTGCAGGAAAAACAGGTCGCCTATCAGCTCAACGACAGCGGCGCCAAGGTGTTGTTCGTCGAGGACGAGGAACAGCTCGACAAATACCTGCTGGTACAGGACGAGGTTCCCGGCATCGAAAAGGTCATTGTCTATGACATGGAAGGTCTGCGCCGATTTTCTCACGACAAAGTCATGGGATGGGAAGCGTTCCTCGAGCTTGCCGCCGATGGCGGCCCTGCCATGCATGCCGCCTTCGAAGCCCGTATTGATGCCGGCAACGGCGAGGATATCGCCACGCTGATCTATACCTCGGGCACCACCGGCGCGCCCAAAGGCGCGATGATCTCGCACCGGTTCTTTCTGGCGCAAGCCGACAACCACCCGGAAATGGCGCTGGGCCCGGGTGATGAGATCCTGACTTTTCTGCCGCTGTGCCACGCCGCCGAGCGCATCATCTCGGTCGCGACCCCGATCCGGCATGGCATCACCATCAACATTGCCGAGAGCGGCGAGACCTTTAACGCCGATATTCAGGAGGTGGCCCCGACTTTCATCTTCGCGGTGCCGCGGGTGTGGGAAAAGTTCTATTCCCGCATCAGTTTCATCATGAATGAAGCCACAGCCTTTGGCCGCTTCGCCTATGAAGTGGCGCTGAAAGTGGCCGAACGGCGTGCGGTGGTATTGGCAGAGGGCAAACAGGTGCCGCTGAGCCTTGGCCTTGCGCACAGAGTGCTCGATTTCCTTGTACTGCGAAACATCCGCGTCGAACTGGGTCTGGCGCGGGCGCATACGATCGTCTCAGGCGCGGCACCGATCTCGGCGCGGCTGCTCAGTTGGTTCAACGCGCTTGGCGTTTCGGTGCAAGAAGCCTATGGCCAGACCGAAGTTGGTATCGTCACCGCCACCGTGCCCGGCCAGTCTCCAATCGGCTCGATCGGGCGGGCCATGCGTGGCGTAGAGGTTAAACTGGCCGAGGATGGCGAAATCCTGATACGCGCGCGGTCAAACTTCTCTGGCTACCTGAGCCAGCCGGAAAAGACCGCCGAGACCATGGTGAATGGATGGGTTCATACTGGCGATGTCGGCAAGATGGACGACAATGGCGATCTGACCATTCTCGACCGCAAGAAGGACATCATCATCACCGCCGGCGGCAAGAACATCACGCCGTCGCAGCTGGAGAACGAACTGAAATTCTCGCCCTACATCTCGGATGCCGTGATCATCGGCGACAAGCGTAAGTACCTGACCGTGCTGATCATGATCGACCAGGAACCAGTCGAGAAATACGCCCAGGACAAGCGCATACCGTTCTCGAACTACAAATCGCTCTGCGAAAGTGAGCCGATCATCGAGTTGATCGGCGAAGAAGTGGACCGTGCGAATGCCGGATTCTCGCCGGTGGAACAAGTGAAGAAGTTCCGACTGATCGATGTGCTTCTGACGGCTGAGGACGAGGAGCTCACGCCGACGATGAAGCTAAAACGCAACGAGGTCGAGCGTAAATACAAAGACCTCATTGAAACTATGTACTGAAACTTGAAAGGGAGGAAATCATGAAGAATTTTGCAACTGCACTGGCGCTCTCCGCGTTGGTCACCGGTGCGGCCATTGCTGGTCCGCAGGGCGTGACCGACGATAAGATCACGCTTGGCAGCTATACCGATCTCAGCGGCCCGCTGGCTGTCTGGGGCGTACCTGAAGCCAACGGACTGCGCATGCGCGTGGACGAGATCAACGCCGCGGGCGGCATTCACGGTCGCCAGCTTGAGATCGTGATCGAGGACACGCAGTATCAGGTGCCGCGCGCCATTCAGGCTGCCAACAAACTGCTGCGCCGCGACAGGGTCTTTGCTATGGTCGGCGCGCTGGGAACACCGATGAACCTCGCGGTCATGCCGCAGCAATTGGACGCCGGCGTTCCCAACCTGTTTCCCATGACCGCGGCGCCCGAGATGGCAGAGCCGCTGCACCCGATGAAATACGCCTTTTTTCGCAACTATACCGAGCAGTTCCGTGCGGCGGTAGCCTATTTCCATGACAATGGCGGGTTTGTGACTCCCTGCGTGTCGCAGATCGCCAACGAGGCGGGCGAGTCGATGACGCTTGGCGTCGAACAGCAGCTACATGAATACGGCATGGAGATCGTTGCAAAAACCGAGCATGCGGCCACAGAGACCGACATGGTGTCTTCGGTCACGACCTTGAAGAATGCAGGCTGCGACATCGTCTTCAACGCCGGCAGCGTCAAGGACACGATCTTGACCGTTGCCACCTCGAAGAAGCTCGGTTTCGAACCGATCTTCGTCACGGGCATGGTCCCCTACATGGATGCTGTGGCCAAGGCGGCAGACGGTGCAATGGAAGGGCTCTATCTGGTTTCGCCCTTCGTCTTCGCCGATGTCGCGACCTCGGAAGGCGAGGCCAAACGCATCCTGGAAAGCTATGCAGAGACCTATGGGACAAAAATGGAGCCGCAGGCGCAGTTGGGCTATATTTTCATCGATTTGCTGGCCGAGGCGCTTGAAGCGGCAGGCCCCGAACTGACCACCGAAGGCTTCTTGGCTGCGATCGAGGCGATCAATGGCTATGTCGATCCGATCGGCGGCCAAACAATCAGCTTTGGCCCCGAAGATCACCAGGGGGTGGAAACGCTGATCCTGGCCAAGGTTGAAAACGGCGCCTGGACAGTTGCAGCCCGGGGCCTCGACTACTAAACTTGGTAAGATGCCGGGCGGGAAGAATTCTCGCCCGGCGCACAATTTCAAGCGAGGGTCATGTGCCTGCAATCCAGTGGCATAGAAAGACAAAAGACGTCGAAGAGCAGCAGGAACTGAAGCGCCGTGCCGTGTTGGACGTTGCGGCGAGACTGTTTTCGACAGTCGGTTACAAGAAAACCTCGCTCGATGATATCGCCGCCGAACTCGATCTGACCAAGCCTGCACTCTATTACTACGCCCGCAACAAGGAAGACATCCTGATGCAGTGCTCATTGGTGTCGCTGGAAGGGGTCAAGCTTTGCTTTGACGCGGCCCAGGTATCAACTGGCAACGGCCTTGACAGGTTGCGCGTGTTTTTTCGTTCTTACGCCGCATTGGTTGTGAGTGATTTCGGTTCCTCATTGATGCGCGAGGCGCGCCGCAACCTCACGGGCAGAAACCAGGACAAACTGCGCCAGACCCTGCGCGATGGTCAGGATTTCCTTGAAGAGATCATCAAGGCCGGCATTGAAGACAAATCGATCCGCCAAAGTTCAACAAAAAGACTGGCGCAGGTGCTGTTCTCGGCCTTCAACCAGATGCCGGAGTGGTACAACCCTGACGGTTCGGAACCTCCTGAGGTTATTGCCAACCAGATCCTTGAACTTGTCAGCGATGGAATACGAGCCTAGCGCACCCAATGCTGTGTTTTTGCGCTCAATTTCGGCATACAACCAGACCAGTCACAGTCGGGATTTCGGAATGCCGGTTGATTGGGGGGCAATTCATTCGGTGAAATCTGACGAAGATCGTTGCCCTGCCCACATATGCACAGGAGTATCCGCTACCGGCCATTTGATTATGCCGAGGAATGCAAGACGTTTGATGCTTGGTTCAATAGGGATAGGATTTCCGGTCGTTCCGCTTCACGAGGGATGGCGTTCAGGTTTCGCGGCGATTTCCGGCAGTACCGAACGACCACATATCCCTGTCATGGAACGCGGTCTCAATTCGCCCGAACGTAGCTTCCCGGTGCCGGCTCGATGGATTTGTACTTTCCGCGGTTGACGGGCTTTCGAGGCTTGACGGTCTTGCCGTCTTTGGCCTCGAGCCAGTCCGCCCAGTAGGGCCACCACGACCCCGGCATTTCCGTGGCCTTGGTCAGAAAATTCGCTGGTTCTGGCGGATAGGTGTCGCTTTTTCTGAAACCGTATTTGGCACGTTCGGTCGGGGGGTTGATGACTCCGGCAATATGGCCCGAGCCGCCAAGGACAAATTCAACCTCGCCGCCGAGTATCTGCGTCGCTGGATAAATCGAGGTCCAGGGGGCGATGTGATCCTCGGACGTGGCAAGTACGAAAACCGGCGTTTCTATTTTGCTCAGGTCGATCTTGATGCCGTTCATTTCCAATCCGCCGGGCTGGCGAAGCCGGTTCTCGAGATAGATCTCTTTGAGATACCAAAGCAGCATCGCCGCCGGTAAACGGGTGGAATCCGAGTTCCAATACAGAAGGTCGAAAGCGCGAGGTTTCCTGCCGCGCAGGTAATTCGCCTCGAAGAACGACCAGATCAGGTCGTTCTCGCGCAGCATCGAAAACATGTCCTGCAGGTGATAGGCTTCAAGATAACCTTTCTCTTCCATATGCGCGCGCAGAACTTCCAGCCGGTTCTCATCAATGAAGACGCCGATTTCTCCCACGTCCTTGAAATCGACCATGGTGGCCAGTGTTGTGGCGCTATTGACCCGGTCATCACCAATGCCTGCGAGGTAAGCCAGCGTCGCCGTCACCAGGATGCCGCCGATGCAGAAGCCGAGGATATTGGCCTTTTCTTCTCCGGTGATGTCGCGAATGGCATCAAGAGCGGCCAGCGGGCCGAGGGTCATGTAGTCGGCAAAATCTTTGTCCGCGTGTTCGCTGGTTGGATTAACCCAGGATATCACGAACACGGAATGTCCTCGATCCAGCATGTAGCGCACCAGGCTGTTCTTTGGCTGCATGTCCAGAATGTAGAACTTGTTGATCCAGGCTGGGACAAACAGGATTGGCACGCTATGCTGTTCCGGAGTGCGCGGATGGTACTGGATCAGTTGCATCAGGTCGTTCTGGAATACGACCTCACCTTCGGTCGTACCAAGGTTTTCGCCCACCTGGAAAGCCGTTGAATCGTTGGTAGCGATGTCCAGACGCCCCTCGCCGCGCTCGAGATCGTCGAGCATGTTGGACAGCCCCTTTCGGAAACTCGTGCCGTCGGTTTCGATGAACATCTTGCGCGCCGGAGCGCTTGTCAGCAGGTAGTTGCTGGGCGACAGAGCACTCAGCATCTGCCGGGTGTAGAAACTGACGCGCATATGATCCCTGAAGTCTTTTGGAAGCTTTTCCAACAGGTCATTGGTCGCGTCTTCGACCGCCAGGAACATGTCGCGATAGATGCGCGATACCGGGTCCTTGTCCCAATTGGGGTCACTGAAACGGCGGTCCTGCACGCTGCCCTCTTCCCCGGTGTCGCGCAACATCGCCTGCCAGGAGGACAAGATTGCCGTGCCCGCTTTCATCTGTGCATCAAACAACTTTCCCGGGTTCTGCAGCATGTCGCCCCAGAAAGTTCCATAGGCTTTGGCAAGCGTTTGGGTGTCCATCAGGGAATACTCCGACCCGCTGGCTTTCTTGAGGGCGCGCTCGTGGAGCTGTGACAAAACTGCCATCGTGCGCAGCGTCAGATCCTGCATTTCCGTTGCGGCCTCTGCCATGTCAGCGCTGTCTGTCGAATTTGTCTGTTGCGTCATCATCCGCGTCCCATCATGTAGAATTCGTCATTCGGGCGCATCGAGGTGACATTCGCCATCCTGTTGGACAACCCGACGAACGCCGTGATGCCTCGATGTCCCAGATATCCTCATCGTTGAAACCGTGCCCATGTAGGGTTTCGAAATCGAACTCATCGATCGCAACTGCATTATCGAACACTTTTAACGCGAAATCGAGCATTGCCACCTGCCGGGGTGTAATATTCGCTTTGCGACAATTCGTGGCGACCTGGTCTGCAATCATCGGGTTCCTGACGCGGATCCGGAGAATCGCCCCGTGAGCAATCGGCAATACAGGCGGCTATTGTCATTGGAGGTTGCCACAACGATCATTTCGCGGTCGGCCTGAGACAATCCGCTTTCTTTCTCCATCAATGCATCATGATAGGCCATGAACGCGCGCAGTCCGCGGGTCGGTGCGCAAAGGCCAGAAACACATTCGGAATAACCCCCGCCCTTTTTCTGAATGCCGAGGATCATGGATTTCGGATCCTCGGGAAGCGCATTCACGTCGGGAACCGAATAGCGGCTGATGGGACGTTCGGTCACAGGTGTCTCCGTCTGGGTGACTGAATCAGGAAACGTCGGCACTACCGGCACCGCGTTAAGCGGCCTTGGCGGCCCGTTTGGCGCTGGACGTCAATTTGACCGTTGCCTCGCCATCCACGACGACCTGGTCCCGTACGCGGCAGGTCGTTTGCAGGACGGCGCGGCAGCGCCCTCGCATGATTTCCTTGACAACCACTTCAGCATGAACCGTGTCACCCGGACGCACAGGCGCCACGAAATTCATCGCCTGCGAAATATAGATTGTTCCTGGCCCAGGCAGTTTGTTGGCAATCGCTGCTAAAATGGTGCTGGCGGTCAGAAATCCATGCGCGATACGGCCATTGAACGGGGGGTCTTAGCGAATTCATCGTTGATGTGAATCGCGTTGTTGTCGCCGGACGCACCCGCAAAAAGAATGATGTCGGCATCGGTAATGGTTTTCGAAAACGTGGCGATCATGCCCGGTTCGAGATCCTCGATGTCATATCCGTTCAGCTCGTTCATAGTCCGGTTCTCCTGATATTGCGTTACATGTTGGGATAGTTCGGCCCGTCGCCCCCCTGCGGCGTGACCCAGTTAATGTTCTGGCTGGGGTCCTTGATGTCGCAGGTCTTGCAGTGCACACAGTTCTGGAAGTTGATGACAAATTTGTCTTCAACCACCTCGTACACGCCCGCAGGACAGTACCGCTGTGCCGGTTCGGCATATTTCGGCATGTTCACGGACATCGGCACGTTGGGGTCTTTCAGCTGCAGATGCGCAGGCTGGCTTTCCTCGTGATTGGTCATCGAGAAGCTGACATTGGTCAGCCGGTCAAAGCTGAGCGTGCCATCGGGCTTGGGGTACTCGATGGGCTTGTGCGTGCTGGCCTGCTCGGTCGCGGCGGCGTCGGTCTTGCCGTGTTTGAGCGTACCAAACAGGCTGAAGCCCAGCGTGTTGGTCCACATGTCGAACCCGCCCAGCGTCAGGCTGGCCAGCAGGCCATACTTGGACCAGAGCGGCTTGACATTACGCACTTTCTTGAGGTCCTTGCCGATGGGGCCGGTGCGGACTTCGGTCTCGTAGTCGCTCAATTCATCGCTGGAACGTCCGCCTTCAATGGCGGCATGCGCGGCCTCGGCGGCGGCCTTGCCGCTCAGCATCGCATTATGGTTGCCCTTGATCCGCGGCACGTTGACCATGCCCACCGAACAGCCCAGCAGCGCCACACCCGGCGCCACCATCTTGGGCATCGACTGGAACCCGCCCTCAGAGATCGCCCGCGCGCCGTAAGCCACGCGTTTGCCGCCTTCCAGCAGTTCGGCCACCATCGGGTGATGCTTGAAGCGCTGGAATTCCATATAGGGGAAGAGATGCGGGTTCTTGTAGTTCAGGTGCACCACGAACCCGACATAGACCTGGTTGTTCTCGAGGTGATAGATGAACGACCCGCCCCCGGCATTGCCTCCCAGCGGCCAGCCCATGGTGTGGGTCACCTCACCCTCGTTGTGCTTGTCCGGGTCGATCTCCCAGATCTCTTTCATGCCGATGCCGAATTTCTGCGGCTCCTTGCCCTTCGACAGGTCGTATTTGGCAATCACTTCCTTGGCCAGTGACCCGCGCACGCCCTCGGACAGAAACACGTACTTGCCGTGCAGCTCCATGCCGGGCTCATAGGCCGGCCCCGGTGTGCCATCGGCTTCCTTGCCGAACTCACCGGCCACAACACCCTTCACGCCGCCGTTTTCGTCATAAACCAGCTCGGAACAGGCCATGCCGGGGAAAACCTCGACGCCCAGCTCCTCGGCCTGCTCGGCCATCCAGCGACAGACATTGGCCATGCTGACGATGTAGTTGCCGTGGTTGTTCATCAGCGGCGGCATCGGAAACCCCGGCACCCGGATCTGACCGGCCTCGCCCAGCATGTAGAACTTGTCGGAGGTCACCGGGACGTTTAGCGGCGCGCCCTTTTCCTTCCAGTCGGGGATCAGCGCCTCGAGCCCCGAGGGATCGAGTACTGCGCCGGACAGGATATGCGCCCCCACTTCCGAACCCTTTTCCAGCACCACCACGTCAAGCGAACTGTCGAGCTGCTTGAGACGGACCGCGGCGCTCAGACCCGCAGGCCCCGCGCCGACGATCACCACATCATATTCTATCGTTTCTCGTGCAGATCCAGACATCTCAATGACCTCACGCAACGCTGTGCAGATCAGAGGGTGCCAGCGCCAGAACGCTCGACGCACCATCCGTCGCCGCGCTCAGCCGTGCCAGCGCCTCGGGGAAGACTTGCTGCGCATAGAATTCCGCCAGCCGGATCTTGGCGCCGGCATGGTCGGATTGGCCACCCGCGGCAGGTTCCCCAGCGGCAGCAAGCGCCGCATCGCCCAAGGCCCAGGCGCCCAGCGAAAGGCCGAAGAGCTCTAGCACGTTCATTGCCGACGCGGCCTGCGTATGTGCGGTTTCCTTACCCGCATCAAGCAGCCATCTTGTAGCGGTTTCCACCGTATCGGCAGCGTGCGAAACGCTGCGCGACAAGAGCGTCCAATCACCGTGCGGGCTGCTCTCGCAGGCAAGTTCCGCCGCGCTCAATCGCATGTCGTCGATGATTTCCTGAACCGCCGCACCGCGGTCGCGCAGGATCTTGCGCCCGGTCAGGTCGAGTGCCTGAATGCCCGTGGTACCCTCGTAGATCGTGGTGATCCGGGCGTCGCGCAGGTGCTGTGCTACACCGGTTTCCTCGATATAGCCCATGCCACCATGAACCTGAATGCCAAGCGAGGCGGTCTGGATCGACATCTCGGTCGAACAGCCTTTGACAACCGGGATCAGTAGATCAACCCGGCGCTGTGCACGGTCCCGGGCCTCGGGGTCGACGGCGCGATGCGCAAAATCCAGCGCCGCCGCGGCGCGGTAGGCGAGAATGCGGGCGGCTTCGGTGCGGCTCTTCATGATACCCAGCATGCGGCGAACATCTGGATGGTGAATGATTGCGGCCGACCCCTCGACCCCGTCAACCTTGCCCTGCCGGCGGTCGGCTGCATACGCCGCCGCGTCCTGGCAGGCATGTTCGGCAACGCCGATGCCCTGGATTCCCACATTGAGCCGGGCGTTGTTCATCATCGCGAACATATACTCCAGTCCACGGTTGACCTCGCCCACAAGGTAACCGACGGCGCCACCGCTATCTCCAAATGACAACGTGCATGTCGGGCTGGCATGAATACCCAGCTTGTGCTCAATCGAAACGCAGTGCACGTCATTGGGAGCGCCATCTGGCATCACCTTCGGTACAACGAAGAGCGAGATGCCTTTGACGCCCGCCGGAGCATCAGGCAGTCGGGCCAGCACGAGGTGGATGATGTTGTCAGTAAGGTCATGCTCGCCGTAAGTTATGAAGATCTTCTGGCCGCTGATCCGGTAGCAATCGCCCTCGGGCACCGCCTTTGACCGTATCGCGGCCAGATCAGACCCTGCCTGCGGTTCTGTCAAGTTCATGGTTCCGGTCCATTCGCCGCTCACCAGTTTGGGCAGGTAGGTCTCTTTCAAGGTGTCCGAAGCATAGCATTCAAGCGCCTCGATCGCGCCCTGGGTCAGCATCGGGCAGAGCTGGAATGCCATGTTGGCGCCGTGGAACATCTCCTGGATGCAGGCATTGACCACGAAGGGCAGACCCATGCCACCGTATTCGGGGCTTGCCGACGGGCTGTTCCAGCCCATCTCGACCAGCATGTCGTAGACGGTTTTCCAGCCTTCGGGCATGGTCACCCGGCGATCTTCAAAACCCAGACCGGCGAGGTCGCCGGACCGGCTGAGCGGCGACAGTTCTAGGCCGGCATATTTGGCGGCTTCCTCGAGGATCGCGTCCACCATATCCGGCGTTGCCTCTTCAAGGCCAGGCAACTGGCTGATCGCGTCGAGATCACAAAGCTTGCGCAGAACGAAACGCATGTCCTGAAGGGGGGCGGTATAGGTCATTTTCTGACTCCAGATCAGAGCTTTTCGATCAATTCCGGCACGGCGGTGAACAGGTCGGCGACCAGTCCGAAATCCGCGACCTGGAAGATCGGGGCCTCTTCGTCCTTGTTGATGGCAACGATGACCTTGGAGTCCTTCATGCCGGCGAGGTGCTGGATCGCACCCGAGATGCCGACCGCAACATAGAGGTCCGGGGCCACGACCTTGCCGGTCTGGCCGACCTGCCAGTCGTTGGGGGCATAGCCCGAATCGACCGCCGCGCGCGACGCGCCGACAGCGGCGCCTAGCTTGTCCGCGAGGGCTTCGATCAGTTTGAAGTCCTCTTCGGAACCGACACCGCGGCCACCCGAGACCACGACGCCTGCCGAGGTCAGTTCAGGTCGATCGCTTTCGGCGACCTTGTCCTCGACCCATTCGCTGAGGCCGGGATTGTCACCCGCCGAGATGGTTTCGATCGGGGCCGAACCACCGTCACCGGCCGCATCAAAGGTCGAGGTGCGGAAGGTGACGACCTTTTTGGCATCGTTCGAGCGGACCGTCTGCACGGCATTGCCGGCATAGATCGGGCGTTCGAACGTGTTGCCGTCAACCACGCCCGAGGCATCTGAGATCACCATCACGTCCAGCAGTGCGGCAACACGCGGCATCACGTTCTTGGCGTCGGTGGTGGCGGGCGCAACGATATGCTCGTAATCACCGGCCAGCGACACGATCAGCGCAGCGGTGGATTCCGCCAGGCGGTGGCCGAGGCTTGCGTCTTCGGCGACCAGCACTCTGGACACGCCGTCGATCTTGGCGGCGGCTTCGCCCGCGGCGGCGGCAGAGCCCCCGGCACAGAGCGCGGTCACGTCACCCAGGGCCTTGGCGGCGGTCACGGCCTTGGCGGTGGCGTCCAGCGACAATTCGCCATTGTTCACTTCGGCAAGGAGAAGAACAGCCATTACACAGCCCCCGCTTCTTTGAGTTTCTCGACCAGTTCGTCGACCGAGCCGACGATGATCCCAGCGGCGCGGGCCTCGGGTTCGGCCGTGCTGACGATTTCCAGGCGCGGGGCGACTTCGACGCCGTAATCGGCGGCGGTTTTTTCGTCCAACGGCTTTTTCTTGGCCTTCATGATATTCGGCAGCGAGGCATAGCGCGGTTCGTTCAGGCGCAGGTCGACGGTGACGATGGCCGGCATTTTGACCTTGATAGTTTGCAATCCGCCGTCGACTTCGCGGGTCACGTTGGCGCTGTCGCCGTCGATCTCCAGTTTGGAGGCGAACGTCGCCTGTGCCCAACCCGTGAGCGCCGCAAGCATCTGCCCGGTGGCGTTCATGTCATTGTCGATGGCCTGTTTACCGCACAGAACGATACCTGGCTGTTCTTCGTCGATCACCGCTTTCAGCAGCTTCGCCACGGCGAGGGGTTCGATGTCGGTATGCACATCGTCGGCGGCGACAATCAGGATCGCCCGGTCGGCCCCCATGGCCAAAGCTGTCCGCAGCGTTTCCTGCGCCTGCTTTACGCCGACCGAGACCGCAATGATCTCTTCGGCTTTGCCGGCCTCTTTCAGTCGGATCGCCTCCTCGACGGCAATTTCGTCAAACGGATTCATCGACATTTTCACGTTGGCGAGATCAACGCCCGATCCGCCCGCTTTGACGCGAACCTTCACGTTATAGTCGATCACGCGTTTGACAGGCACCAGCACCTTCATTATGAGGCTCCTTTTTTTGATGTTCGGCCATCGGGAAGTGTCCGATGGGAAACGCGACTTCACTTGGTAGTTTCGTTCAGGTTCCAGAGATTGTTCACCACGTCACTGCCATCTTCGAAAACCCGGTTTAATGTGTTTTCAACTTGCCAAATGCAGCTGATTTTGTGGCTCGCCTTTTTGGGGTCGAGTCCGGCTGAGTGCAGAATAGGGCGTTAAGCCTGGATTGGGCTTCTGTAGTCGAGCTCAGGCCGCGTTTTCGGTGAGATAGCGATAGATGGTGGCCTTAGAGAGGCTGTATTCAGCCATGAGGTCTTTGATCAGCTTACCTTGAGCGCGTTTTTCGCGGAGCTCTGCGATCTGATCATTGGTGAGCGCAGGCCGTTTGCCGAACTGAACGCCGCGATCTTTCGCCTTCTTGATTCCGTCCATTTGCCGTTCGGCCCGGATCTCAGTCTCGAATTGGCCGATAGCACCCAGCATGTTGAACAACAGACGACCAGTTGCATCGGATGTGTCGATGTTCTGGTCGAGGACGACAAGATCGACGCCCTTTTCGCGCAGCGTCTCCGCGACCTGACATAGGTGCAAAGTGGATCGGGCCAGTCGGTCGATGCGCGTTACAATCAGCTGGTCGCCTTCACGGACATAATTCAGACATTGCTTGAGCTGAGGGCGGGCATCGGTGGTGCCGCTGCGCTTTTCTTCGAACAGTTTGTCACAGTCGCTCAGTTTTTCACGCTGCACGTTTAGAGATTGTCCGACTGAACTGACGCGGGCATATCCGACTTTGGCCATGGGGTCTCGAATATATTAAGGGTTCATGCGACAACCATATTGAGACATTGAAAAAGACATGGCAAGCGTGATGTCTCAATATGTCTACTTTCAAAGACCACATCTCCTAACGAAAGAACAATCCGATGGCACATCGAGCGGTTCTGACCGCGCGACAACGCGCGGCACTTTTTGATCTCCCTACAGAGGAGATGGCGTTGCTGCGGCATTACACCCTGGATGATGAGGACATTGAACATATCCGCACACGGCGGCGACCAGAAAACCAAATCGGCTTTGCGCTTCAGCTTTGTGCCTTTCGGTTTCCGGGCCGTTTGCTGAAGGCTGGCGAAGTTATACCGGAACCTGTGTCCCGGTTCATAGCCGCTCAAATTGGACTGAAACCAGATGACCTGTTGCAATATGCCGCCCGTGAGAAGACACGACGAGAACATCTCGGCTCACTGCGTAAGATGTACGGTTACAAGATGTTTGCTGGCAAACATGCCAAGAAAATGCAGAGGTGGTTGGACCAGCACGCCGAGGCGGCTCAATCGAGTGAGGGTTTGGTTCGCGGGTTTGTGGAGGAATGCCGCAGGCGACAGGTTGTCCTGCCCGGCCTGTCGGTCATAGAACGACACTGTGCTGACGCATTGGTTGCGGCCGAACAACGGATCGAGGCTCGCATTGCGGCACGTCTCGACCTCGAAATGAAAGCCAAACTTAACGGTTTGCTCAATGAAGACGCTGATAGCCGGATCAGCCGCTTCATCTGGTTGCGACAATTCGAGGTGGGCAAGAACTCTGCCGATATCAACCGCCAGCTCGACCGGCTGGAATTCCTGCAGGGGATCGCGTTGTCGCCAACAATCCTGGACGACATTCCCGCACATCGGGTCACACGCCTTCGCCGCCAGGGGGAACGTTACTTTACGGATGGATTGCGGGACATCACCAGTGATCGACGACTGGCCATCCTTGCCACCTGCGTCGTTGAGTGGTCGGCTGCCATCGCAGATACCGTTGTCGAAACACATGACCGGATCGTTGGCTCAATCTGGCGGGAGGCAAAGAGGATTTGCGATGCCCGTGTTACCGCGGCGCAATCGGAGATCGCGGCGACCCTGGCCGGGTTTGAGACTCTGGGCACGACATTGTTGATCGCCAAGGGAGATGAGGTGGCTATCGCCGGTGCCGTGGATGCATCTTGTGGCTGGGATGCTCTGGAAAACCTCGTTGCAACAGCAAGGTCACTCAGTAAGACCGTCAAGGCGGGTGCACTGGCTTATGTCGAGCAGGGGTATCATCGGTTCAAGCTCTATGCCCCCCGAATGCTGGCAACATTGGACATCACAGGGGCCAGTGTGGCTCAGCCTTTGCTTGCGGCGGCCGATGTGATCCGCGACAGGCAAGATATTCCAAGCCGCTCTGCGCCATTTCTTCAGCCCCGATCAAAATGGCGAGGGCATCTCAGCGACCCCGAAACGAACCGGGACCGTCTCTGGGTTGTCGCGGTGCTGTTCCATCTGCGTGAGGCCTTCAGATCCGGTGATGTCTGGCTTGCTCATTCTCGCCGCTACAGCGACCTGAAACAGGCTCTGGTTCCGGTCGAGGCCGCGCAGACTATGGGATTGTCGATGCCATTGAAGCCGGAAGTCTGGCTTGCAGATCGAAAACAACGGCTGGACGACGGGCTGCACAGGCTTGCCAAGGCAGTCAGGAACGGCGCCCTCCCAGGCGGGATCATCGAGGATGGGCGATTGCGCGTCGAACGCCTTGAAGCTGACGTTCCCGCTGAAGCCGATAGCCTGATCCTGGACCTCTATCGTCGCCTGCCAGAAGTGCGGATCACAGATATGCTCACGGAGGTGGCCAATGACACAGGGTTCATTGACGCCTTCACCCATCTGCGTACCGGGGCACCGTGCAAAGACAGGCTTGGCATGCTGAATGTTGTTCTCGCAGAGGGTCTGAATCTTGGACTCAGCAAAATGGCCGGGGCGAGCAGTACCCATAACTTTAAGCAATTGGCCCGGCTCTCAAACTGGCACGTGGAAAGTGAGGCCATCAATCGGGCACTGGCTATGGTGATCGAGGCGCAGGCGTGGTTGCCAATGGCAAAATACTGGGGTGCTGGTGAAACCGCTTCCAGTGACGGTCAGTTCTTTCCCACCACACGCCAGGGCGAGGCGATGAATCTGATCAATGCGAAGTACGGCCATGAGCCCGGCCTGAAAGCCTATACCCATGTATCAGATCAATATGGCCCCTTCGCCACACAGGTGATCCCAGCTACAGTGAACGAGGCACCGTACATTCTGGACGGTCTGCTAATGAACCCGAGCGGCAAACGGATCAAAGAACAATACGCAGATACGGGCGGCTTCACAGACCTCGTCTTTGCGGCCACCTCGTTGCTCGGCTACCGGTTCATCCCGCGCATCAAGGACTTACCTTCAAAGCGGCTGCATGTCTTTGATCGTCATGGGGTCCCGAACGAACTAAAAGGCCTGGCCGGTGACCGCATCCGCGAAAACACGATTATCGCCAACTGGCCGGACGTGTTGCGCTGCATCGCGACGATGCTCTCCGGGAGAATGCAACCGAGCCAGCTTCTGAAGAAACTGGCAGCACGGCCACGGCAACATGATCTGGCCATTGCCCTTCGTGAAATCGGACGTATCGAGCGGACGCTGTTTATCATTGATTGGCTACTTGATACCGATATGCAGCGCCGCGCACAGATTGGCCTCAACAAAGGAGAAGCACATCATGCCCTGAAGAACGCACTGCGGATCGGTCGCCAAGGCGAAATCCGCGACCGTACAACTGAGGGCCAGCATTTCCGCATCGCAGGGCTGAACCTGCTCACCGCCATCATCATCTATTGGAACACCAAGCAACTCGGTTTTGCGGTCGCCGCGCGACAAAATGCTGGGCTCGATACACCCGCATATCTTCTCTCACATATCTCGCCCCTCGGATGGGCACATATTATCCTCACAGGTGAATATCGGTGGAGGCGGATGATGGAAAACCCATGAAACCTCGTGCAGCGACAACACCGGTCATTCATCAGCAGCCAGCGAAATCTGACTCCAAGCCCACTTTGACCAATGCTGAGATCTGCATGGATGGTGGCTTCAGTGAAACGGGCAGGATCAAGATCCGTGCTGACCAACCGCCACCGAGTGATTGCTTTGCATTACATAGATCAAATGTAGTCGTGCGCCAGTTTGCGGATCGGTCCTAGCCAGTTAGAAAGCGGGACAGCTTTGTTGCGATTTCGTCGTCTCTGATCGTCTTCAGGCGGGCTGTGAAGAATGTCTTCTTCATCGCCATTCCTTTGATGGAAATACCGATCAGTGCGCCGGTATCAATTTCATGGGTTACAGCTTCGGCGAGAATGATAGAAGCACCCAAGCCGGACATGACAGCCTGTTTGACGGCTTCGGTCGATCCGACATTCGCGCGCGTGCGCAGTTCGCCGGCCCTGTCGCCCAACACATCGCGCAGGAGCGTGCCGGTGCCGGATCCACTTTCCCCGCCGATCATTTCAAGTGTGAGGAACTCCTCGACGGTGATCTCGCGGCGGCCCGCCCAAGGATGGTCGGTGGGCAGGATCACGATCATCTCCGCGCTGCGCCACCGCTCTGCCGCGACATCCGGGTGTGAAAGGGGCCATTCCATTGCCGCAATGTCGATCTCCCGGCTCAGTAGCATCTCGGCGATGCGGGGATTGGGTGCCGAGGTGATTTCCCACCGGCCTCGCCAGTCCTCCGCGTCCAGAAACCCTTTGAACGCCTTGGCCATATAGTAGCTGGCGATATTGCCACTGCACCCAACGATCAGACTGTCGTCGCGCGCGATGGTCTCGGCGCGTGCAGCAGATTTCAACAGATGGCGCGCATGAGGCAGGAAGCGTTCGCCATGCCGTGTCGGACGGCTGCCAGCATGACTACGCTCGATCAGTGGAACGCCTAAATCCTCTTCAAGCTTTTGCAAATGCTGGGAAATTGTCGGTTGTGCGATCTTCAAGCGGGTCGCAGCGCCATGGAAACTACCCGCTTCGACAAGACCGACAAAGCTCCGCACAAGGCTCAGGTTCAGCATCACACTTATCCTTTCAGGACTTGGGGGTTCAGCGCTGTCTCGGGTAGGTCGCCTTTGAGTGTTGTGATAATGCTGTCCGCCGCCGAGGCTGCGATGGCGCGCCGCACCTCAACCACAGCCGATCCGATATGCGGTGTCAGAACGGTTTTCTCCGAAGCCAACAGGGCGGGGTGGACGTGCTGTGGACGGTCGGGCCTGGCCCAGTCTTCCATCTCATAGGTGTCGGCAGCGTATCCACCCAGATGGCCGGTTTCGAGCGCGGATGCGACGTCGGCTTCATTGACCAGGCTGCCGCGCGCAGGATTTATCAGGCAGGCCCCTGGTTTCATGCGGGAGATAAATGCGGCATCGACCATCCCAAGCGTCGCCTCGGTCAAAGGAACCGCCAGAACAACGAAATCCGATGTGGCCACGATTTCGTCCAGCGCAGCCTTGCGCGCGCTCAGCGCTTTCTCGGTTGTCGGATCCAGTGGCGTCACATCGTGATAAAGCCGCGTTCCCCGAAAGCCGGATAGCAGTCGCAGTGTTTCGCGCCCGACAGCCCCCGCGCCGATGACGCCGACCACAGCGCCCTGCAACGTGCCCCCGTAAAAGCGCGCGCGCCATCCAGCGTAGGTGCCCGTCCGCATGTGCGTATCGCCGTCCCGCATGTTCCGGGTCAGAGCGATCATCAGCCCAAGCGTGAGTTCCGCCGTCGGTTCGGTCAGCAGATCGGGCACGATCGTGACCAACACGCCATGATCCGTGCAGGCAGTGACATCAATGTTGTCAAAGCCTTTCAGTGCCCCCGCCACGATCTTCAGATGCGGGCAGGCTTCGAGAAATGCGCGGTCCACCGCTTCCGTCATGAAGGCCATCAGTGCAGTTGCGTCCGCACAAACCTCTTTCAGCCGTTCGAACGATAACGGCTCTGTGCTGTCATTCGAAATGACCTCGCCGACCATCCGTAGGGTGGCCAGTGTCTCGTCCTCGATCCAGTTCGGCACAATGATTTTTTCGCGCATTGAGGTCATCCCTCCCTTTTTTCGCATTGCTATCAAGGCAAGAGGGTAATCGCAATATGTAATAATTCTGTTGCTTTGATCGCGTAGCAGAATGGGTGACGAAGGGGAATCGGTCGATATGGGACAGCAGCAGATGGCTTTTGATCGGAGCGATACGAAGACGGATGCGGCACCAATCCTGTGCCTGGACCAGGTCGAAGTGATCTATCCGAACGGCACGGTCGCATTGCAGCCGACGACCGTTGATTTCGAAGACGGCGAATTGACGGTGTTGCTGGGTCCTTCAGGCGCGGGCAAATCCACTTTGCTGCGCACCTTGAATCTGCTCGTGCGGCCCACATCCGGGGCGGTCCTGTCACGGGAGATCGGAACGCTGGATGCGACTCAATCCATCCGGGCGCATCGCCGCGATACGGCGATGATCTTCCAGCAACACCAGCTTATCGGCCGGATGGGGGCAATGCACAATGTCCTCTTGTCCCGGCTTGGGCGGCATTCCTTCTGGCGCACCCTTGTTGGTTTCTCGGAAGAGGAACGACGGCTGGCCCTTGAGTGCCTGACACGCGTGGGCCTTTTCGAAAAAGCGCTGACGCGCTGCGACAGCCTCTCGGGTGGCCAGCAGCAGCGCGTCGGCATCGCGCGTGCGCTGGCTCAAGAGCCGAAGATGATCCTCGCCGACGAGCCTGTAGCGTCGCTCGATCCGGCCTCATCCGAGCGCGTGCTGAACGTCCTGCGCTCGATCTGCAAGGAAGACCGCATTCCGGTGATCGTCAGTCTGCACCAGCTCGATTACGCCAAGGCTTTTGCGGACCGGATCATCGGCCTCGCCGGTGGGCAGATCGTCTTCGACGGCCCGCCCACACAGCTTTCCGAAACTGTCCTGACCCAGATCTATGGATCGACCGGGCAGGATGCGACTTGAGTTCATCATCATAGGAGACCCAAAGATGAAATCGACCACCTACGCCATCGCCGCGACTCTGCTGGCTGGCGCCGCCTTCGCCGCCGGTGACCATGATCCTGATACGTTGCGCGTGGCACTTCTGCCCGACGAAAACGCGGCGACCGTGATCCAGGACAACGAACCTCTTGCCGCGCATCTCGAAGAGACGCTCGGCAGAGACATCGATCTGATCGTCACAACCGACTATTCATCGATGATTGAAGCCATGCGGTTTGGCCGCATCGACGTCGCCTATTTCGGCCCCGCTTCCTATACGATCGCAAAGGATCGCATGGACGGCAGCGACCTAGATATCGAGCCCTTCGCGGCCCGTATCAGCGGTGGCAGCACGACCTATCAGGCAGTCCTCATCGCTAACGCGGAGGCGGGCATCAGTTCCATCGCAGATATCGAAGGGTCCGGCGTGGACGTCGCCTTTGGCGATCAGGCATCGACATCAAGCCACTTCGCCCCGAAATACACGATGCTGCTTGAAGACGTCGCGACTGGCGAGGATTATAACGAAAACTTCACCGGCGCCCATGACGCCGTGGCCCGCAACGTCGAACTTGGCAACGCCCAGGTCGGTGGCCTGAGCCGTCCAATCTTTGAACGCCTCGTCGAGCGCGGCACGGTGAACCCCGACAATCTGGTGATCCTGGGATATTCCGCCGATATTCCGCAGTACCCATGGGTCATGCGCACCGACATGACGCAGGAGCTGCAGGACAGCATCCGCAACGCCTTTCTTGATCTTGAACCCGGCACCGAGGTCGGCGATGCGGTTCTTGGCCCATTCAAGGCGGACGGTTTCGCCGCGATCACGGATGCCGATTACGACATCATCCGCGATATCCGCAGCAATCTGCAAACCGACTGATCCCAAAAGAGGAGACGCCGCGATGACCCTTGCCCAGACCAATACGCCCCAAACCGCCGACACCATTCTTGCGGCGGATCGCAAAGGGCGGCGGCGTCTCCTTCTCCAGATCGGAGGCATCGTGGCGATCATTGTCCTCTGTCTCTGGCTGACCGGAATGCTCGATGGCGGGCGGCTGGCCGACGGTCTGCCCGCTATCGGCACGCTCTTCGCCGAAATGGTGCCGCCCGATTTCACCCGCTGGCGTCAATGGGTCGAGCCAATGATCGAAACGCTCGCCATGTCGGTGGCCGGCACCGCACTGGCCGTCGTCCTGTCGGTCCCGCTCGGCTTTCTTGCGGCACGGAACACGACACCGAACAAATGGGCCTATCAGGCTGCGCGCCTCGTGCTGAACACGCTACGCTCCATCCCCGAACTCATCATGGGCATCATCTTCGTTGCCGCCGTTGGCTTTGGAATGCTGCCGGGCGTGCTGGCCCTGGGCCTGCATTCGATTGGCATGGTCGGCAAGTTCTTCGCCGAAGCCATCGAACACGCGCATCCCGCGCCCATCGAAGCCGCCGAAGCCTCTGGCGCCACGTCTCTTCAAGTTATCTCCCATGGTGTAATGCCCCAGGTCTTCCCGCAATTCGCTGACGTCACAATGTATCGGTGGGAATACAATTTCCGCGCCTCGACCGTCATGGGAATGGTTGGTGCAGGCGGGATCGGAACCGAACTCGTCGGATCGCTGCGCCTGCTGGACTATCCCCAGGTGTCGGCCGTTCTGATCGTCATCTTGGCCACCGTGACAATCGTTGACGCACTCAGCAACATGCTACGGAAACGATTCCAGTAAGTCACAGTCACCCGGGAAAAGCGGATCTTCGGCAGCCTGCTGCGAGCTGCAGCAGAGTCCGGTCTTACCACTTCGTGTACGGCGCGGCGAAGGGTCATTATGCTGGCAATCCGGGCTAAAAACCCTTAGCGCCCTATTCTGCACTCAGCCGGACTCGACCCCCGCTTGGGCGCTCCTGCGCCGCAACGAGATCTACGCGGCCCCTGTCTCCTGAGCGCGGAACCGCTGACGGAATGCGTGAAGCTGAGAAGAGATGACAAACCGGTCGAACCGGGGATCGGGACACCCCAGGGGGTCAAGGCGCAGAAAGCGCGCAATTTTGATTGGGACCCGATCCGCGGACTTCATCTGGGCCAGCGGCTAGACCGCACCACAAAGGCCGTAGACATGACTGCTTTCGGCATAGGCGCGTCAATTCCCAGCTTGCGCAGCAGGGGTCGTCCAGACATGGGAACACTTGCCCTCGCCAGAGATGCCCACTGCGCGTTGGCGACGGTCCACCAATGACTTGCGCCACCGGACCTGTGGGGGAACCGGCGCAGCGCCAGTTCCCCATCGGCTCATTCTGCCGGAACCCAGGGCCGGTTATAGGCTGCCACGCGCCAATCACCGTGTTCGATGAACCGGGGGGCGCTCCCGGTTTCCAGCGCCTCGGCTGCGGCGTTCAGCGCCTCGGGCGATGTCTCGGGCCAGGCGCCCGTTTCGATCCGTTCGACCAGGGTCTCGACGATGGCCGTGCTTTCGGCAGCCGTGAACTCGCAATGGCCCGTGCCCTGGACCAGCGACTGCCGATACAGATCGCCGGTACCCTGCTCCTGCACCAGCGCGCCGTAGCCTTCCATCAGCGTGTAGGGAATGGCCCAGTCGCCCAGCATGTGGATGCGGATCGCCGGAACCTGCAGATCGCCGGTCGTCGTGCGCCCGTCTGCGGCCCAGAAATCGCGCGCATAATCCGAGGCCGCGATGCGGGGGGCGGCGTCGATCCTGGCAATGTCGGCCTGAAGGTCCAAACCGGCCTGTTCGTAGAGCGCCTCAACCGTCCGCGCCATCGCGGGTGCGGCATTCTGGTAGAAGGCGGCATAGTCGACCCCCTCGTTCCCGGAAAGTTGCTGCCCCGATGCGGCGTTTTCGAACAGAAGCCGCGAGGACCCGCCAACATTACCGCCGATGCGCAGCGCCGAGGCCACGATCATGTCGGCCATGGCGCCGGCATCCGCGGTGTCGGGTAGTTCGGTCCCCTCGACCATCCACGGCGACCACTGTCCGATGGCGAAGGCAAGCGCCAGCCGCGCGCGGCCCTCCGGGCTTTCGCCCGCCGTTTCGATGGCGGCCATCCAGGACGCACGGATCGCGTCAAGGCTGCGCTCGCCACCCGCTCCGGCATTGGGCAGGCCGACGATGGCGAGATCGCTGGCCGGACCGTGCCCAGCGGCCTCATAGCTTTCGCCCAGCAGGGTCTGCATGGCGAACCAGCCATCCAGGAAACTGCTCATGATCCAGACCGGCGTATGGGCGGCAAGCACGGCGGCACCGTCGATCCTGTCCGGGTAATCCTCGGCCGAAGCGAGGCTGTCGAGCCCTCCGCCAGAACAGCCGTATTGCAGCACCATGTCAGGAGCGCGCTCCAGGTCCGTGAAAATGTCCTGAACAGCTTGTAGATTCAGGATTTCACGCTGCGGATCGTATTGCCACAGGCGCAGCGGGTGCCGGGCGAGCCCGGCGAAGGCATAGCCACGACCGAGCAGGTCGTCATACCGCTGGACCGCTGACGCGACCGAAACGTTGCTGGCGAAATCCAGATCCCTGAGTAGTCGACCATTCCAGTTCTCGGGCACGCGGATCAGCCATGCCGTCCCGTCCGGCAGGGTTCCCGCATGTTCGTTGAAGGCGGGCTGCTCCTGCGCCGACGCGAGCGGGGCGAAGCCCGCGGTCAGAGCGAGGCAAAGCACCACCATTCCGGTCCGCGAACGCGGGCCGACCAAATTGGCTGTCCGTGACATGAATTTCCTCCAGTTTGATGCAGCGATGAAATCCGGCTCCTCTTCCGGGGAACCATCGCCGGGAAAAACATAGATAGCTAATTATTAGTGTCAAGGGCTCTGATGCACAAATCGGCTTAAGGCCGAGGTTCCCCTTTCCCCGGACGGACTTATCCCACAGCTTCCGTGACGGGTATTCCGAGCGCGGGCATTGCCAACTTATTTGC
Source organism: Epibacterium sp. MM17-32 (assembly GCF_022348205.1). Lineage (NCBI taxonomy): Bacteria > Pseudomonadati > Pseudomonadota > Alphaproteobacteria > Rhodobacterales > Roseobacteraceae > Epibacterium > Epibacterium sp. MM17-32. The sequence goes on from NZ_JAKRFC010000017.1 coordinate 52,509, forward strand.
ACCCGGCTGAATGCGGCCTGCTCCGCGCCCGTCATGCGGTCATCTCGAGTGCGTAGCCGTTCCAAAGATCAAAGGCATCGGATCGGGCGTGGCGGTACGATGTGGCGGTAAGACGATAGCGGCGGGGACGGAAGAACATGTTGATCTGGTCATGTGCGTCCAGAAATCTCTGAGCCTGTCCGGGTGACTTGAACCGCCCCATGAGTTTCTCTCGCTTGCGGGTTGGCCGATGGGATCCTTCGATCCGGTTGTTCAAGCCCTTGTGCGCCCGATGATCAGCATTCGCCACGAGGTTGCGGATCGGCCTGATGTAACTGCGCAGCTTGTCGGTGATCACGACCCGCGGCGCGCCAAACCGGTCGATCAGCCGCTTCAAGAACCGGCTGGCGGCCTTTGCATTACGTTGCTTTTGCACGAGAATGTCGAGCACATTCCCATTCGCGTCGACTGCCCGCCAAAGCCAGAACTTCACGCCATTGATCGGAACAACGACTTCATCCAAGTGCCATTTGTCACTGGCGCCCGGCCTGTCGCGCTTGATGCAATCGGCGAAATGGCGGCCAAACCGGTTCACCCAGTTCCGGACGGTTTCCCGGCTGACCATCACGCCGCGTTCGGCCAGCAGATCCTCGACATCTGCCGTGCTCAGCGCAAACCGATGGTAAGCCCAGACGGCATAGGAGATGATCTCGCGGGGAAAACGAAAGCCCTTCAGGCGTCGAATTGTCGGCACGGTTTTCATGATGACCGCCTATCCCGACGGAACCCCGTGATCAACTTGGCAATGCCACGCATTCTGCTGCGGCTTGCCCGGATCGATGTAATGCCACGGCACCTCGTTCTGATCTGCCCACTTCAGCATGGCCCGACTGGTGAACTCCGTCCCATTGTCACTGACAATGCAGCCGGGCTTACCGTAGATCCGGATCAGAGCGCTGAGCTCCCGGGCGCCCCGTGCGCCGGACAGGCTCGTGTCTGCTACATGGCACAAACACTCGCGCGTGCAGTCGTCGATCACCGCCAGAATCCGGAACTTCCGCGAGGTGCCGAAGCTGTCGGACACGAAGTCCAGGGACCACCGCGCATTGGGTTGTCCCGCGATCGGCATCGGCGTCCTCGTCCCACGTGCGCGCTTGCGACCGCGCCGCCTTTTCACGGACAGCCCTTCCTCGCGGTAGATGCGATACAGCTCTTGTGGTTCATGGTCATGCCCTTGCGCTCCAGCAGCAAGCCGATCCGGCGGTAACCGAACCTGCGCCGCTTACCGGCGATCTCCTGCATCTCCTTGCGTATCTCGGCATAGTCCGGCGGGCGTTCACGCCGAACTGTTTTGGGATCGACACCGACCAGCCGACACGCCCGGCGCTGCGAGATCTCATGATCCCGCATCACCCGGAGCGCTGCCTCTCACCGCTTGATCAATGTCGTCAGTTCTTTCCCAAAAGATCTTTCAACACGACATTATCCAGCATGGTGTCCGCCAGCAGGCGTTTGAGCTTGGCGTTCTCATCCTCAAGCGCTTTCAGCCTTGCAGCCTCGGACACTTCCATCCCGCCATACTTGGCCTTCAGTTTGTAGAACGTAGCGGTGCTCAGGCCATGCCTGCGGCATACCTCGACCGTCGGCATTCCGGCCTCCTGCTCTTTGATCATCCCAATGATTTGCGCCTCGGTGAAACGGCTCTTTCGCATGTGTCTGCTCCTTCAGAGTTGGCGCAGACTCTACATCACGGTGAGGGATTTCGCGGGGGGCAGGTCATGTCGAATATCTCCTCATTCAGAAGTTCGTCACGCAGGCTGCCGTTGAATGACTTGATGAACGCATTCTGTCGTGGCTTGCCGGGGTCAATGTAGTGCAGGGAATGGCATTGTGGTCGGCCCATCTCAGGATGGCCCGGCTGGTGAACTCCGTTCCGTTACACCTTCGGAATAGCGCTGATTGAAGGCTATGATTGCCTGCGGAGCCCACAGATTGCGCAGTAGGCGATCATAGCCGGGTTTCAGGTCCCTACAGTGGTTTTGCACAAACTACACCGCAAGGCAGACCGACCATGGCCGGTAACAGTATTGCACAGGCCGAGCCCGTTTTGGCGGTGATTGATATTGCCATGCCCCGCCACGAAGTTTTGACAACTATTCCCGGCAGGAAGCGACACCAATCCTCAACATACCTCGCCAGGGTACTAGTGAGACATAAAAACCGGAACTTTACTGGTCCTCGTTGCCTCATGCGTGACACCACCAAAAAGGTCTTGAGAGAACTTGCTATGTTCGTACGCCCCCATCACGATTAACTTTGCGTCCAGTTCTCTGGCCGTCTCTTGAATAACCTCGGCGATACCGCCCTTGCTTTTTGGACGGATAACATGCTCTGCGTCGACATTATGACGCTTCAGATGCGTCAAGATATCCGCCCCCTCCGGCATTTTCGGAAAGCTAGACCCAACACTTAGTATTGTCACCCGACGCGGCTTTTCCTCGAGGATCGTCATTGCATCGTTGAGCGCCCGGGCCGCAGAACGCTTTCCGTCCCATGCGACAAGTGCATGCGATGCAAGCTGATCCGTAGAATATCCATTCGGAACCACAAGAACGGGTCGGCCGCTCTGCAATGAGATCATATCCGGGCTGACGACCCGAAACTCATCTGTTGGTAGGTTGGAATGATAGCCGGTAACGACAAAATCGAAATTTCGCGCCAGCTCTGGCAAGTTCATTTTGCCAATCTCATTCGGCATAATAAAGCGGGACCGCTCTGCAAGGCCTGCCTCGGCAGCCGCCTGTTGGAACAGATCACGTGCTGCTGCAATTTTCTCGTTTCTTGCACTGCCAAGCTTGTCGAGAAGATCTTCTGTCAAACCAAGAACATGCTCGAAATACGAGGATGCGTTCCCATAGACACAAGTCAGCCATGCATCGTGCTTTGCGGCGATTTTTGCCGCGTGCTTAACGCTGCTTGGGAAGCCTGCGCTACCGGAATGTGCAATAAGGATGTTCTTGATGCTCATTTTATCCTCACAATTCGAACTTCATAGGCAAACTAGCAATCACAATCTTAGAAGTCTATGATTTTATGAGGAACAGTACACGCCCTGCATCCCGACAAAGAAAAGACTGGGCAAGCAAGCTGCCCAGTCCCCTGGTGATACAAGCCCTACATTCCGCTTCATGAGGAGTGCAGGATGCTTGATCACCCTTTCTTGTTCGCTTCAATCTCGTCGAGGAACGGAATGTCTGACCTGAGACCCGTTTCCTCCTCCGTTTTGAGGTAGAATCCGTCCCAACGAAGGAGACGGAAGAATGAAGCGATCACGGTTCAACGAAGAACAGATCATCGCGATCCTGAAGAAGCAGGAGAGCGACATTTCGAAGGCGGTTGTGTGCCGAGAGCATGGGATCAGTTCATGATCAGCCCCACCTGCGTGGTCCGGTTTGATTGTTAGTGCATGACCGGTCTCGGGTCCATCAGAGCGATGGTTTCCGGGGCGGGTGGGCGATATCAAGGCACTATGTGGTCGTTTGGTATTGTAGTGTTTCCTCCATTGCTCGATCAGGATTTCCGCTTCCCGAAAGCCGTAGAAGACTTCTCCCGTGAGCAGTTCATCGCGGAACCTGGCATTGAAGCTTTCGCAGTAGCCGTTCTCCCAAGGTGACCCGGGCGCGATGTAGGCAGTCTTGGCGTCGGCGGCCCTGATCCAATCCTGAACGGCCTGAGCCACGAACCCCGGGCCGTTGTCAGACCGGATGTAAGACGGCACACCCCGCATGATGAACAGGTCGCTCAAGGCATCGATCACGTCATCCGAGTTCAGCTTGCGCTTCACCTTGATCGCTAGGCATTCCCGGCTATGCTCGTCCAGGATGTTGAGCGTCCGGCAGTGGACAAAGTCATAGCTCCAGACGTGGTTGCGATACTCAGGGCGCAGCCGGACACGGGATCCGTCATTCAGCCAGAGCCGTCCCTTCTTCGGTTGCTTCATTGGCACCTACAGCCCCTCTCGCCGCCATACGCGCTCGACCCGCTTGTCGTTCGCCTCCCAGCCCGCATGTCTCAGAAAAGCGGCGATCCGACGATAGCCGTAGCGGCCATACTGCCGCGCCAGTTCGATCATGTCCGCGACCAGACGCTCCTCATCGGCACGGCCATGCGGCACTTTCCTCTGTGTGGATCGGTGCTGCCCCAGGACACGGCAGGCGCGTCTCTCTGACAGATGGAACCGGGTGCGGACGTGATCGATGCAGGCACGGCAGCGAGCGGGGCTCAGAAGTTTTCCTTTGGCGCCTCCGCCAGGATCAGCTTGTCCAACGTCAGATCCGAGACGGGTTTTCTCAACCGTTCGTTCTCTTTCTGGAGGCGCTTCAGTTCCCTGAGCCGGTCGGTTCCCATACCCCCGTACTGCTTGCGCCAGCGATAATAAGTCTGCTCTGTAATGCGAACCTTGCGGATCGCATCCACCCGGGACATGCCTTGCCCGACAAGCACTTCAACCTGCCGCAGCTTCGTGACATTCTCTTCCGGCTTGTGTCTCTTCGTAGCCATTCTGATCCTCCATTTTCCTAAACATAACGGCGGACCACTTCAGTGTGCGAGGATCAATGCAGGCGGCCCGCCTTGCAACAAATCAAGCATCCCAGGGATTTGACGAAGACGAACTTACCGTCTTCTTTGCGGCGATGGACAAGCTGATCAGCAACCTTTCACATAGCTGACCGTCCCTCGGCGTTCACTCAAGCGTCGGAGCAATCGCAAGGATGATGACCCCCGTCGCAGCCAGAGCAGCCGCAATGTAGAACCTGGGGCCAGGCCGTCTTTCGGTTTTGAAGATATGCCCAGCAAGCCAGGCTGCAAAGAACATCTCGATAGATGACATGATGGCAACGACGGTCACACTGGTGAACATCAACGAGAAAAACAGTGCGACTTGTCCGATTGTCATCGCACCACCAGCCAGCAATTGCCACCCGCTTGGCTTATGCAACCTCCATGAAAGCCCTACCCGGCCACGCAATCGAAAAAGCCCCCACCCAACGAACCATACCAATCCCGTCAACGCACCAATGAACACCCCGGCCAGCGGATCAGGCAAGGTCTGCATCGCGAGTTTGCGCGCTACGAAGGAGCCACCATAACCCGCAGCAGAGCCAAGCGCCAAAACCCGACCCTTGGTCCTGTCCTGTGGCGAAGGTTCCGTAGAGACCAGGGTCGATACCGCCTTGGCGGACTTGCGAGTCATCATGATCAACACGCCACCTGTCACCAGAATAAACGCAATCACAATAGAAGTCGTAATCACCTCTCCAAGCAGGAGAAATGCGAAAATCGCTGCAAAAACAGGAATCAGACGCCGGATGAAGCCTGTCTCGATCGCGCCAGCCAGCTCCACCGACCGAAACAACGTCAGGCGGCCAACCACATTCCCCAGAACACCCGCCAGCACAAAATAGGCCACCCCGATCAGTACGGGCTGGCTAACAGAAGGCAGCTCTGGCCCCCAAACCAGCCAAAGGGCACCGGAAACGAAACCTGTCATCAACACTGACAGCAGAACATCATTCCCGCGCCCTTGGGCGGATTGAGAGCTTTTGGCAATTGCGACCGAGCTAAGCGCATAACAAAACGCACCAAACGCGGCCATCAGACCACCAAAGCCAGCAGTCATTGGTCTAATCGGGCAACAAGAGCGGCGCTATTCATCCGCGACAAGCTGATCCAGGAAGCGTTCTGCCGACATGATTTCACGCATGGGCAGCTTTTCCTGCTGCTGCATAAGCTCTGTCGTGTATGTCAGCCCCTTGCCATCCCAGAACCACCAGTAAATGATCTCGCCCTTCTTATCCCGAATGGGCATTCTGAAAATTGGGAACTCCCTTTCAGCACGGGGAATTTCAACCGTACCCACCCGGGCGTGTTTCAGCCCGAGCTTTTTCAGAACACCACTCAAAGGCACCATCGCGATGGGCGAGGCCTCGCGTGCCAGAACGGTTACAGCTTCGGGCCGTTTCTGGAATGGGCCTTTCAAGAACTTCACGACCGGGGGATAGCTGGGATGCGTATGCGTAAGCTGCACATAAGCCAAACCAGCAGATGTTTCGATCTCAACAATGTCGCCAGGTTGATAATCTTCCATTCTCGGCATTCCTCTTACAGGCTATAGGCTTCCAGGGTCGACGGATGGAACAGCTCTTCGATCTCCACACGGCGCGGCGACAAGCCCTGGCTTACGTGGTAGTCCAAAAACTTGTTGAGCACATGCGCATTTCCACTGACGCCATAGCTCCAAGGGTCATCCCCCATCAGCGCGTGGACACGGTTGAGATTGTCCTCCACGAAGGGCATCGTCACCTTGGTGGCAGATGTGTCCGAAAGGGCCTCTTCGGCCAACCGTTTTGACTGCGTAAATGCCTTGAGCAATGCCGCGGGCAAGAACGGGTATTCTTCTGCCAGGCTCCGGCGTACGCCCAGTACGTGCATGATCGGGAAGATTTTGGTTTTCTCGAAGTAATATTCCGCCGCTGTAATGCTGTCTGCGAACAGTCGCCCAACATGCGGATGACGTTCAGCAAAGCAACGCGGCCAGCGCGGCCCGATAAAGCCATCAATTTCACCCGCTTCAAGCATGCTGTTCAGCGTGCTACCTTCTGGGGCTTCCTCCATACGAATGTCATCGGGCAACTGAACCTTGATTTTTTCAGGCCGGCCGGGTGTGTCCATGCCGCCGCGCACCCAGATGATATCCGAGGGCTTAACGCCATATTCCTCTTCCAGGATACCACGCACCCAAACGTTAGCTGAAAGCTGATATTCGGCGATACCGATACGTTTGCCCTTCAGGTCTTCTGGTTTGTTAATCCCTTTGTCCGTGCGGATATAGACAGAGGTGTGACGGAACGCACGGCTCAGGAAGACCGGGATTGCCACATAATGCGGATTCCCTCGGGCAACCGAAATCGAATAGGACGACAGCGAGATCTCGCTGATATCGAAAGCCTCGTGGCGGAACGCGCGAAAGAACATTTCTTCCGGCGACAACAGCATCGGAACCGGGTCTACTCCGTCGATCTGAACACGCCCATCCACGATTGCCCGTGTGCGGTCATAGTTACCCATTGCAAGGGAAAGTTTGAGATTGCTCATCCTGTCGGCTCCTAGTGATTTGTTTTACATTGCCGCTGAAGATCGACCGCTTGTCCGGTCTCTGCGGATTGCAAGATCGCGTGGCAAACCTCCAGGCTTGCCAGCCCCCATTCCCCTGTTTGGTCGGGGGCCTTGTTATGACGCACGGCATCCACCAGCGCATCCAGAACGGTTCTGCGTGGTGCCGGTCCGAATTTGGCTTCGATAAAGCCGCGTTCGGTGTCACCGAACACTTCTATCCCATCCGGGGTCAGTCGCAGATCGGCACGGTCACAAAGCGCGATCACCGGACCGAAATGTTCGTTATGTTCAGCCTCAATCGTCGTGCCGCTGCCGAATGTTCGTGTAGTTTTCAGCCGGACCTCGTCATCAGGGTTGAGATCCAGCAAAGCACGCCTTGCTCCACCGTAAGCCCCTTCTGATTTACGCTGTCCAAGCTCTCCGACATTGTTCATCCAGATATCACTGTCGAAATGCGCATAGCCCGAGTACGTCATGTTCGCGACACACCCCCCGGCAAAATTCATCAGTGCAGTGAATGCGCCCTCGGTCGGGCGCTTGGGATCCCATGCGCCCGTCATGGCATAAATTTTTTCGGCCATGCCGCCGGCAAGCCTGCGAACCACATCAATCTGGTGGATCGCCTGACTGAACAGCACGCCCCCACCCTCTTCGGTTCGCAGCTCTTCCGGGCGACGCGGACGATAGAGGAAGTCCGTATAGTTAAAGGCCTGGATCATGCGCAACTGACCGAACTTTCCGCTGGAAATAAGTTGCGTGGCCAATTCAACCGGCGGGTCGAAACTGTGACTCGGCCCAACTATCAAATGCACCCCAGCCTCCTTGGCTGCGGACACCATTACTTCGGCATCCTCCATCGAAACGGCCAACGGCTTTTCGACAAGGATATGTTTGCCCGCGCGCGCCGCAGCTAACACATGATCCACATGCATCTGGTGCGGCGTCGCAATGTAAATGGCCTCAACGTCAGGGTCTGCGCACAATTCCTCGACGGTGGCATACCCTGTGCCACCGTACTCTTTTTCGAATGCGTCGCGGCTTTCCTCCCTTGGGGCGGCGGCAGCCGTCAGCTTCACACGGGTGTCGGCATCAAACGAAGGCACCATGAGCATGAAAGCACGCCCAAGCCCCGCCACGCCAAGACGAACGGGATCAGAGGTCAAGAACCAGCCTCCCGGATTTGGCGCGCGAAACGCAAATCATGATCTGGCTGCCTTTTTCTTCTTCCATCAGCACCATATCACGATGATCTGCCTCGCCTTCCAGTAGGCGGGTTTTACAAGTACCGCACGTGCCACTTTCGCAAGAACTGCTTGTTGCGAAGCCAGCATCACGCAGTGCTTCGAGGATAGAACGATCCTCAGGAACAGTAACCGTTTGGCCGCTTTTCTTCAGCTCGACTTCGAAAGCAACGTCATCCTGACGAACCACATCAACAGGCTTGAAATCCTCGAAGTGGACACGGCCTTCGGGCCAGTGACCCGAGAAAGCTTTGATTTCTTCCATCAGCGGTTTGGGTCCGCAGCAGAAGACATGGGTCGCGCGCGGCGTCACCAGATCGTCCCAGAAATCATAGACAGCGTTCGGATCGCCGTCATCGTGGTGCACGATGATCCGGCCTTCGAAATCTTTCATCAGCTCATCAAGATAGGCCGATTCTTCCGCGCTCCGGCTTACGTAAATGATCCGAAGCATCTTACCTTTCTTATCCAGATAACGCGCCATCGAATAGATTGGCGTGATACCGATACCGCCGGCAATCAAGAGGTATTTCTGCACATCCGTCAGCGGGAAATCGTTTTCCGGGTGCTCGATATTCAACTCTGTCCCGACAACAGCTTGCTCATGCATGGAGGCAGACCCCCCGCGCGACTGCGGCTCTCGCTTGATGGCGACCACATATTCTTTTGGGTCGCTCCCATCATTTACCAGAGAGTATCGGCGCATAGCACCCGATGGTGTCTCGATCGTGATATGTGCACCTGGGTTGAACTCTGGCAGGGACTCGCCGCCAACCGGAGCCAAAGTGAATTCTGCAATAGTAGGTGTCAGATCGCGCCGTTTTTCGACGCGCATTTTGATCTGCTCCATGGGGTCCTCCCGTCCGTTCGCTTCCGAAATATAATTAGATAGCTAAGTTCAAGATGTCAACTGGACGCACCGCCCAGCCACGCGCTAATTGTGTCTAGAAATCACATATTTGGCCCTAAACGGTCTTCTCGTCCGCCAATATCCTTGGCCGACATGACAACCCCTGCTTCAGACAGGTCCGAAACGCCATGACATCCCGTAAAAATCATGGTCCTGCGCATCTCGTCTTCGAGAATCGAAAGCGCGCTGGAAACCCCCGCACGCCCCCGCGCCGCCAGGCCGTAAAGAGGTGCCCTGCCCAGCAGCACAGCGTCCGCCCCCAACGCAAGCGCCTTGACGATATCACTGCCGCGCCGAACACCACCATCAAGCAAAACTGTCATATGTTGGTCCAAGACGGACACAATCTCTGAAAGAATTTCAATCGTCGCCGGAGCTCCATCAAGCTGCCTGCCACCGTGGTTGGAAACAACCACCCCATCAGCGCCTTCGCGTTGTGCGGCCATTGCATCCTCAGCACACATGATCCCCTTAATCACAAGTGGCTCCTGCCACAGCTTCCGAAGACGCCTTACATCGTCCCAGGAAAAATTCGGGTTTCGTTGCGCCCGCGTAAATTCGGCAAGCGCCTTGTCGCTGACATCATCCCCCTAAAAGGCCGCCAGATTTTGCAGTCGCGGCCTATGTTGGCTCAGCCATACGGATTTGAACCATCTCGGATGCAACAATCCGTCCAATACGACAGAGGGGCTCATGCGGATTTCATGCGCGAAACCATGCCGCAAATCCCTCTCTCTTTTGCCACCCACCAACGAGTCGACAGTGATTACAAGAACACTGTAGCCCGCAGCCGACGCCCGTTCGATCAATGCATTGGAAAATGCTTCTTTGCCCCATGGGTACAGCTGAAACCAAAGTGGCCAATTATTTTTCTACGCGATTTCTTCCATAGTCGTGTTTGACGCTGTCGAAACCGTAAATGCGACCCCGGCCTGCTTTGCTGCGGCTGCAAGGTGCAAGTCCCCTTCTGGCCAATAAAGCCCGTTCAGGCCGGTTGGTCCGATTTGGAAAGGCGCCGCATACTTCTGACCGAACAGCGTGACAGAGAGATCGACATCCCCACCCTTGAGAATACGTGGCTTGAGTCGGATATCATCAAATGCGCTACGGTTCCTGTGCAGCGTGATTTCGCTCTCGGCACCACCATCCAGAAAATCAAATACCACACGGGGCAAACTCCGCCTGGCTCGGGTGCGAAAATCTTCGATGTTTACTTCTTGCCGCATCCGGCCTCCTGCCTCCTGCCAATTTCAACATGGCCACCAACCATGCTCAGGGCCAGAATCAAAATCCGCCCAAGGTCTATGCGGCCCCGGGCGGATCTGTTTGCAAACGTCGGACCGGTTATTCAGCTGCGGCTGTTTTGCCCGAAGTATTCAGCAAGGTGCGCCAATCCACATCTTTCGGATAAACGCCTTCATGAGAGTTGATCATGCTTTGCGGGATTTCATAATCGGTGCCGATTGCTTTGCCACCCTCTGCCACTTTCTTGGCGGCATCCGCCATCAAGCGACGGAACTCGACGATAGCCAGGTCCGAAGCACCAAGCACATCGGTATGGCGCTGAACGCGCGCGCCCATCGACACCCACATGGCGATATCTTGGTTCGGAATACCTTTGATCCCAGTGAAGTTACCTTCTTTCATGGCATCACGGTCTTGCAAGAAGTCGTTCTCGACAGTCCGCAGGCAGCGCCACTTGTCGTCAACATCCACTCCTGGAACAGCATGGGTAAACTTGCGCCATTCTTCGGTCGACGGCACATTCGGGCCATCCCAAGCGATGAAGTGGAACGCGGTCTCTTCATCATTGATCGGCACGATAACGGCCGCCACACGATAGTTGTTGTTCGGTGGGATCAACGAATAGTAGGGCGCAACAAATTCGGTCACACGGATATAGTTATGGGTCGCCGCGTTTTTGATCGGCGTACGGATTGCAGCATAGTGGAACCCGTAGCTGGTTGTCTCTGTCTGCATACGCGGAGACTTGTCCGTCGAGGGACGGTACCAGGATTTTTCATCGGCAGCAGCACCTTCCACGCGGGCCGGAACCATGTCCGACGAGTGCAGCGAGGACGAGTGGGCACTGTCGATCTGACCTTCGTGGATCTGCGCCCAGTTTGCGGGAATGCGGATTTTAAGGATAGCGATCGCCGAATCCTCGCGCGGGGCAAACGCCGGCGGCTGGAATTCAGGCATATCTTCTTTGTCACCCAGCCAGGCCCAAACGAAACCACCCCATTCTTTCACAGGATAAGAGCGATGCTTCACCTTATCCATAAGGGGGCTACCTTCGGGTTCGGAAGACATGGCAACGACATTGCCATCAACATCCATTTTCCACCCGTGATACAGACACCGCAGCCCGCATTCTTCGTTCCGGCCATAGACCAGCGATGCCTTGCGGTGCGGGCAAAGTTCATCAAGCAGGCCAAGACGCCCTTTGGTGTCGCGGAACGCTACATAGCTTTCCCCGAGCACCTCAACACGAAGCGGCTTGCCGTCGGGCTCTTCCACTTCTTCAATCAGGCATACAGGGGTCCAGTGCTGACGCATAAGACGTGCCATCGGTGCATCACCGGTCACGCGCGTCAGCAGTTCATTTTCTTCAGGTGTAAGCATTGAATCTCCTCCACAGGTCGCCGCATCAGAATTTGCGAAATTTTATTGGGAAACGCCATTATTCTTAGCTCTCTAAGTTTAGTCTGTCAATGGTCAGAGCGATATTCCCTTCACCTCACAAGTAAGAAAAACCCACGTAAATAAAACTACTTATGGGTTTGCGAGCAATTGGTATTATTCCGCGCATGATCGGGCCTTGTGTTCATACAGATCTGCTCTGCCGGTTCCTCTCTGGTTGTTCTATGGCCTCGGGATTCGTACACCCCGCTTGCGCAGCTCCCTGCATCGATCAGAATCACCGAAGTGTATTTTGATCAATAACCTCTTGGGCAAAAAAGCCCGCAGACAGTCATCCGAACAGACCGCGATTGGAACCAAAGACGCGGCCTGAAACTTTTCCGTCTCTCAGTCAAAACGGCAAGTAGCCGCCAAACCTGGCGGCCACTTTGGATTCGCATTCAGCACATTACACGTGGCTGACGTTACCCGCTTGCGGGGACTTCTTCCTTCAACAAGGCCTGTCGTCCAACCAGAGCGATGATAAGCAAGGTACACACAATTGAGACCGCGAAGTACGGGCTAACCGCGCCAATTGCAAAAATCGTCAGGAGACCTCGCTCCAACGAGCTGAGCTGGGTTTTGATAAAGCCTTCCATTGACGCCGAGACTGCAAGAGCACCAGCAACGGCACCAATAACAGCAAGCGTATTTGCCAACGGACCAAGCTCAAGAACGATGCCGGGGTTCCAGACAAAAGCGAACGGCAGAAGGAAGCCAACAATTGCAAGCCGCACAGCCGAGAATGCGATCTTGAATGGATCGTCATCAGCAATCGCAGACGCTGCGATTGCAGCCACAGCGATTGGCGGCGTCAGAGCAGACAGGATTGCATAGTAGAGCAGGAACATCTGGCTCGGCAGCAGAGGGAAACCCAGCTTGGAAAGAGCGGGGCCGACAAGCACAGCCGCCAGAATATACGCACTCGGAGTCGGCATACCCAAGCCCAGCACAATGGTCACCACAGCAGCAATCACTAGCGTCAACAGCGGCTGCGCATTACTGACCGTCAGGATCACGTTAGCCGATTTCATCCCCAATCCTGTCATAGACAGGCCACCAATAACCAGACCAGCAGCAGCACATGCCCCAGCGACAGGCAAAATTTGCAGGGTGGTTGTGCCAAGGCCTTCCACCATTGCCCACAACGACATCCGCGTTTGCTTGAGGATCATCGACGCAAGGATTGTCACCAGAACACCGACACCTGCGGTGAAGGTCGGCGAATAGCCAAGTATCAGCGCCACAATGATCCCGATAATGGGCAGCAAGAAAACCCAGCCGGTTCTGAACGTTTCCTTCGTCGTCGGGATTTCATCCTGAGAAGGCCGCAGATCGTATTTCACTGCGCGGAAGTGCACCTGGGTAAACACGCCCATATAGTACAGCAACGCAGGAATAAGCGCGGCAAGCACGATCGCATTGTACGAGATACCCGAATACTCTGCCATGATGAAGGCAGCCGAACCCATAATCGGCGGCATGGCACTGCCCCCCGTGGACGCCGCAACTTCAACCGCACCCGCAAACCGGGCCTTATAGCCCAAGCGCTTCATCACCGGGATCGTGATGGACCCCGTGGCCACAACATCCGAGGTTGGGCTACCAGACATGGTTCCATACAGACCCGACGAAATGATGGCGATCTTTGCAGGGCCGCCTCGTGCGCCCCCGGTGACCAGAGCCGCCAGGTTGAAAAAGAAGTCCCCTCCCCCAGCCTTGGCAAGGAAAGTCCCGAACATCACGAACAGGAAGACGTAACTTGCCACAACCTGAAGCGGGACACCGAACAACCCATCTGTGGTGAAGATCAGAATATCGAGCAGATAGCTGAACTCGCTGACGCGATGCCCGAACGGCGGCGGCAGAAGATAGCCAAAAAGGTTGTAAATCAGGAACAGCATCACAACGCCTGTCAGCCCCAAGCCAGTTGTCCGGCGCGTGGCTTCGATGGTCAGGAACAGCAGTGACGACCCAAAGAACAACTGATCCGTCGTGAACTGGTCCAGCAGGCTGATACGGTCCGAAATCTCGCCAGAGCTTACATAGAAGTAAATCCCGCAGGCCAAGCTGAGCGCAGACAACATCCAGTCATAAAATGGAATGCTATCTGGCGCTTTCGCGGTTGCACCAATCGCCAAGAAGAGAATCGTGAAAATCCCGGATACGAACAGGATCCCCTGAATGAGCGGGTCTGCGATAATGAACAGATTAGAGTGAATCACCCATGCCGCGAACGCCGCGGCCAGAACCATGACGACGGTCCGCATGGGTGGCTCTAGCTTCCGACGGCGTCCAGTTTCGGTAAGAGAAGGGAAATTCATGCTGGCACCATTTCCATGTTTGTGAGGTTTGGTCAGCTTTGAGTGCGCAAAATCATCCTACTGCCCGTGATCAGCACGGCCAGAGCACGACAGAGGCACTCTTGCAAACGAATCCGGTGCGCTTTGGTCAGCGCACCGGCATTGTTTTCCGAAGGCTTACTTGAGAAGCCCCAGCTCCATGTAGGCGCGCTTCGCGCCCGGGTGGAACGGCAGCGTTCTCTGCGAAACCAGCAACTCAGTTGAGAGCTGTTTCATTGCGTTATGAACGCCGCGGATTTCATCAATGTTCGAGGCAATGCTCTTGGCCAGCATGTAACCGGTTTCTTCGGGCAAGGCATCAGAGGTGATTACCATCGCGCCAAGTGCCAGCGTGATAACATCGGAAGTCTGGTTCTTATAGTTTCCGGCGGGAATGACGTAGGTCCCGGTGCCAAAACGCTCATTGGTCTTTTCGATGATATCCTGAGGCACGCTCAGCAGAACAACGTCGTTGCCTTCATCAACCTTGCGGAACGACGAGTGCCCAACGAAGATACCGTTGATCACCATATCCGTACGGCCATCGCTGATCAGGTCTGCCTGCTGGGACGAACCGCCACGCACCAGAACGCCGCCATTCGCTTCAATCGTTCCTTCGTCATAGCCTGCTTCTTCCAGCATGAAAGTGGCAATATTGGCCACGATGTTACCTGCGTTGTTGTTCGCCACACGGATTGCAGCGCCCGACTTCGCCAAGTCGTCGATGCTGTCGATGTTATACTCTTCGGCAAGAGACTTCTTGATGAAGAAATGCATCGGGGCCCAGTTGTACATGTACCCGATTGCCTGAAGGTTCTCGATGGGCGCCTTGAACGGCTCATCACCCGCTAGCGCCAGCTTGATTTCTGCATCATGGGCCAGACCCAGATCGGTCCGGTTTGCACCCAGCAGACCGATATTTGCGAAACCGCCACCAGTGGCCTGGTAGGTCACGACACCGCTTGCATCGTCAACCTTCACAGCCCGGTCGATCCCTGCGCCCAGCAGCGACCAAAGACCTGACGGACTCCCCCCGGACAACGTGACGTTGACGCTGTCCGCCATGACGCCGGTCCCGATAACGGAGATGCTCAGCGCCGCAACGGCAGCCTTGATTTGCTTTTTCATGGTTTCCTCCCTGTCATATTATCATAGATTTCTAAATTTAGATATCTATCTTATAGATCATTATTAAAAACCGAACTTTGCGTCAACCATGATCGAAACCGAGACACCGTCCAAAAATTTAGGTTAAGAACTGCGAATGGCTTGAACGCTCTCGCAGAGCATCCAAACCCCTACTCACATAAGGTTGCAGCACGCCCAAGGCCTAGCACAAGACTATTCCGAACTCTCTCAGAGCTTCCCCAAAACCATACATCTCAGCGGAAGTAGCCCAACGGAATCACCCGAGCCTAAAAGGCCCGGCTATCGCAGATGAAGCTAAAGAGACCTTCAGGATCCAAGGTTACTTCTGGTCGGTGGGACGCGGACACCGCTCAAAGCAGCTTTTTCCTCATCATCTTCGAGGTTTCGAATCATTACAGCAAGGGCCTTGCGCAATGTTTTCTCTTCGGCACCACTCAGGCCTCTGATGGCGGCGTTATTCACTTCGTGTGCCAAAGGCTCCAGGAGCTCCCGCAACTCCCAACCTTTTTCCGTGAGGAAAGCATGCTGACGACGACGGTTCCCAGCCACATTGCGGCGTTCAATATATCCAAGCTCTTCCATTCGGCTGAGTGCAGTATGCGCAGTAGGCTCTGTCAGATGTGCTCTTTCGCTTAACTCTCGTTGCGACAAACCATCTTCCTGCCAAAGGATTCGAAGGAATATCCACTGCCCGAAAGTCACATTTTGCGTCTGTAACCGCAGCTGCAACGCACGGTTAAACCCTCTTGCCGCAAGACGTACCAAGCGAGCAATGCGCTCGTCATATTGGGTCAAACCGTCGTCTTTCAACGCGGAATCAGATTTTTCGTTCATGTATGCTCAGACCACAAACATCTATTGCCCAAAATCAGTTCTGGGCTTCTACAGGTCCGAGACTATCCCTGTCATCTTACGAAGATGCAAGCCTCAACAATGTCACTACTTTTACAGCTAGTGACATGCGGTGCGCGCAAACCGACGTAAATCTTGCAGCAAACCCTGCTTACAACTTTTCGATTTTTTCTCTCCATATTTTTCGATTTGGGGGTTTCTGCGCGCTTGATGCGTGTTGCGTTTTCGACGAAGATGTCGGGCAAGACGGTGTAGAGCTCAATGGTGTGTCCCGGGATATGCGGGGGGAGGATCACCCGGTCGAAGCCGCGCAGCGGGCGGGCAGCGGTTCGGTTTCCGTCACGCCTAGCCTAGCACCGGCTAGGTGTCCTGCTGTCATCACCCGCACCCGCGCATCCTCATCAATGAAACCCCGCGCGAGGTGTTGATTAACACCGCATCCGGCTTCATCATGCGCAGTTCGGCCTCGCAGATCATTCCTCGTGTCAGCGCGTTCAACGGCACATGGAGGCTCACCAACATCACACATGGCCAGAAGCTCAGCGCGTTTCACCAGCCCCACGCCCGTAGGTGCGGTGTCCGGTATCAGGAACGGATCGTGCACCAGTATCTGTGCCGGATCTGTGCCGGCTCGAACGCCAACTGTCGCTCGATCACCCGGTCCTATCCGCCCCGAATCGATCAATCCGATCGCCCGGCCTCGCACCATCCGCGCAAATATCTGTTGCGGTCGGCCCGCATTCTCGCGCAGCAGGCGCTCGGATTCATGCAGCCGGTACAGCAGCACCAGCATCAGCATCCCTATCGCTTCGGGCATCCCCAAAAAGTTCTCGGGCGTTACACCATTCGTCACGATCAGACCGCGCGCGGCACAGGCCTCCCAGATCTCCCGCACCCACCCCGATCGTTGGAAGTACTAGCGCCCGCAGCCGTGGCGAGGCGTCCAGATCCGCGTCGCTCAGCCCCGACCGCGAACTGACCACGATGATAGCAACGTCCGACAGCAGCGCCTGCCGCTGTTCCTCCGTCAGCCGCAGCGGAACACCTAGGGTGATCTGGGGGCCGCGAACGACCTCCCAGCCTTCGGTCCGCAGACGATCCGAACCCTCGAAGTCCAGTGGGTGACGGAAGTGCCACGCCTCGCCCGCCCAGCCCAACGGCAAACACACAAAGCTGGCACAGACACCTTCCAGACCTTCGCCAAGCGCCCCGGCCTGCGTCATGATATCAAGCTCAACCTCTGCATCGGGGGCGTTCAGCGCAGGTTTGATCGGTAAATCACCGGGCATCTCGCCCGCCCCTACACCCAGAGCATCGGCAATCGCATGCATCGCAACATCCGGACCGCAGGCAGCGCTTGATGCTCCATCCCCCAGCCATTGTGCAGCTGATAATCCAGCGACGCCTGGATCACCTGCGCCTTCACATCGCCCGCCAGTTTCAGCGTGCCCGCGACATCCAGCCAGTCCAGGCTCAGGATCACATCCGCCTCGCGCAGCACCGCGCCCGCCGCATCGTCAATGAAGAAGGCCGGTTTGCCGCGATGCTGCGGGTGATCCGTCGGGAAGGACGCCCCGTTCCGGATATCCGTCAGAACCTTCGCCCCAGCGCCTTGGCGTTCTTCGGCAGATCTGCCGCCCGCGCCACTCCTTCGGCCGAGGGTGCCGCCGGAGGCGACGGCTGGTAACGCGCAAAATCTGGCAACTCCGGTGCCTTCTCGTGCTGCTTTTCCTGGATCGACACGTCGAAGTTCACATAGGTCGGGCCTTTCGGTTCGCTCCACGCGATTACATCCGCACGCAACATCGATTCCAGCGCCGCATCAACCGGCCCCGTCGCCCCATAAATCAGAACCGGCACACGGTCGCAGCACACGTTGAAGATCGCCATCGTACCATGCATCAGACCCACGTTGCTGTGCAGGATCACCGCCAATGGCTCCCCCGCCACCTTCGCATAGCCATGCGCAATCGCAACCGCATGCTCTTCGTGCAGACACAACAGCATCTGCGGATCTTCATTGCCAAGGTGGTTCACAAGGCTGTCGTGCAAACCCCGAAAGCTCGACCCCGGGTTCAGTGCAACATACTTCACTCACCCCCAAACCTCGCAATATATCCGCAAATACATCGCTACCCCACACCCCCAAACTATCCGACGATACTGGGCGCTCAACCTGATACAGCCTGTGGTCTGTCATGTGTCTTGACCTTTCCTTATGAAGTGTTGATGCAACAGCGCCCCATTTTGAAAGGCGTACGCAATAGGTATCCATTGCCCGCCGAAAGGGCGGGCATTTTGCATTTCAGACGGTCTGGAGCGGCTCAGAGGATCAGAAATCCAAACCGAAATCGACGGTTCCCGCCGAATGGGTCAAAGCACCGGAGGAAATATAATCCACATTTGCCGATGCGATTTCGCGCAAACGGCCAAGGGTCACATTCCCGCTGGCTTCGGTCTTCGCCCGCCCGTCAATGCGCTTTACAGCTTCGGCCATGTCTTCGGTCGACATATTGTCGAACATGATGACATCTGCGCCCCCGGTCTGAAGCACCTCGTCCAACTGATGCAAACCGTCGATCTCGATCTCTACCACGACCATGTGACCCACATTTCGTTGAACGGCTTCCAGCACCTGTTTGATGCCACCAGCCGCTGCGATATGGTTGTCCTTGATCAGGATCGCATCGGACAGGGAAAACCGATGATTGTGGCCGCCGCCATGCAAAATGGCGAGCTTTTCGACAAGTTTCAGCCCCGGTGTGGTTTTGCGTGTACAGGTGATACGTGTCTTGGTACCCGCAAGCTCCTGAACATAGGACGCTGTCAAGGTTGCCGTCCCAGACAACCGTCCGGCAAAGTTCAGGGCAACACGCTCTGCGGCAAGGATCGACGCCGCCGATCCCTCTATACGCATCAACGTATCGCCCGCTTTGCAGGCCGTACCATCCGCCACGACAGTCTCGACCACAAGATTGGGATCAATCAGCCGAAACGCGAGAGAGGCCACCTGCATCCCAGAAACAACCGCGTCCTGCCGTGCACGCATTTGCGCCTTGTAGCGCGTGCCTTCAGGCAGAACGGAACGGGTTGTCACGTCGCCTGCGGCACCCAGGTCCTCCATAATAGCGTTCCGAACCATGGGTTCGAGGATGATATCGGGGACGTTCGCAACATTGCTCATTATTTTTTAGATCCTTATCGGTTTGCAAAAGGGGCAGGAAGGGATGGCCTCATCCCGGCCAAAGCAATCAATACAGAAAAAGCTTTTGGATCCCAGACCCCGTTCGCACATTACCTACGCACCGGGTCACTGACCCGACAGATTGATATGCACATTCTTTTCATGGGTGAAGGAAATCAGTTCGCCAATACCTACTTCGCGCCCGATACCCGATTGCTTGACCCCACCGAACGGGGCACCAAGGAAATGCCGACCGACTTCGTTAACCCAAACAAACCCGGCCTCGACGCGTGCAGCCGTACGATGAGCCATCACCAGATCCCGAGTCCAAATTGCACAGGGCAGCCCAAGCTCAAGTGCATTGACCTCGTTCAGCATGGAATCTTCGTCCGACCATTTGCGAACCGCAAGAACTGGCCCGAAAATCTCTTCACGGGCGATACGCATCTGCGGCGTTACATCCGCAAAAATCGTCGGCGCGATAAAGCTGCCTTTCGCCAGCGGACTATCCGTGACCGCATAACCGCCAGTAACGGCGCGCGCACCCTCACTTTTGGCAGAGTCAATGAAACCCATGACCCGGTCGAACTGCGCACGGCTGACAATCGTGCCTATCGTGGTTTCAGGATCCGTCGGAACGCCCGGCTTATATCTTTCAACAGACTCGGCCAGATAGGAAATGACTTCGTCGTGGATATCCTCGTACAGGAATGCGCGACTTATCGAGCCACAGGACTGGCCGCACCAGCCAAAGTTCATTCTAGCGACAATCGCGTCCGCAATCTTTTTCGGATCACTGTCGGGATAGGCAATCAGCGCGTTCTTGCCACCCAGTTCCAGCAGTACAGGTTTGCCCGTAGCGCTGGCGCTTCGCATCACAGCCCGGCCAGCCGACACAGAGCCAATAAGCGTGACCTTTGCAGCGCCAAGGTGCTCGGCCAGGCCAGCACCTGCCTCTAGATCACCCGGCAACACGTTGAATGTGCCTTTGGGCATCAGGCCATAAACAATCTCTGCCAGGCGCTATGCAGACAAAGGCGCCTGTACCTGCGGCTTGATGATGACAGCGTTCCCTGCCGCCAAAGGCGCCGCCACTTTACCGCCACAAAACATGAACGGATGATTGAACGCCAGGATACGTGCCACAACACTAAGCGGCTGGCGCAGGGTCATATTCACCCGATCCGGCCCCAAAGGGATCGTGTCGCCCTTCATTTCAGTCACAAGACCGGCGAAAAACTCCATCTGGGCCGCCGCGATGGCCGCGTCGCCGCGCACCTCGGTATATGGGTTGCCGCAATTGGCCGCGTCCATCATCGCAAGCTCATCTCCGCGCTTGTGCAAGAGAGCCGCGATTTCCTGCAGAATACTGGCACGCTCAAGAGGAGCAACATCACGCCATTCCTTCAAACACGCAGGCGCTACGTCCACCTCGGCCCGGGTCGCCGCAGCCACTAATCCGATCAGCTGACCTGTGCCCGGGTTAAAAGTCTCCTCGTAATTTCCTGCGCTTGGCGGAACCCATGCGCCCCCACAATACAGCTGCTCCTTACCAGAGAGAGCATGGTTTGCATCCATATTCACCATGCGCATATGACGTTTCCTCCCGCGATTGCCCTTGATTACTTAGATTACTAATATATTCAACCAATGAACCCCATCGCCTGCCAAGTGAAATCGTTGCGCGTATGAAAGGTTTTCGCCGGGCGGCACGCAGGTTAGCTGCCCTGTCAGGCACCCCCCACCGGGTGCCGCTGATCGCTAGCGCATCGGCTGGGGTGACTAATGCCTTCCAAGCTACCAACATTCAAGTGAAATATTGGACCCTCCACTAGCAAGCAAATTACCGCCATACGCTCACTATCTGCTATATTAGATCACTAATTATTCGCGTAAATACTCTCTTGGATTGAATTATTTTCTGGGCATTCAATTGATTAAGAAAAAGACAGCCTGGCCCTTTCAGGAAGGGTTTATCATCAACGGAACGGCGGAAACCCATGTGTTTACCGACTACCGCTGGAATGATGGAAGCGTGAGCCGCCGCCAGTTTGTGGATCCAAACAGTTACGACCACACGCGTATCACAGTACGGCCGATTTCACTAAAGCTGCCAAGCAGCCAGGATCAGTAGGAGAACCACTCCGAGTGACCCACCGTGCCCTCGTAGTCTCCGTATTCGACCATGATGCTGCGCAAATAGAAGTACGAGGAACTTCCGCCGCTCGGAAAGGCAATCTCCTGCCCGCTTTCCGAGATGAATGTCACGGGCCAGGGCGTGTGGGATCGGTAGACCCGCTGGATGTACCGGCAGGTGCGGTTCTCTCGGTCGCAGGAACGAAGCGACCAGTCCCAATACCGATCACCTCCCCTTTCTCTATAGGCTTGACCGGTGAACCAGATCACATGGGTCCGGTTCAGCCATTCGTATTCAGGCAAGTTGGTGTCGAGCTCGCCCTCGCCGCCGGGTCCGCCCAGTTCGGCCGGCACATGGGCAAAGGTGCAGACCCCGAAGGGCGGCAGGCTCGGCCAGGGTGTGATGCGGCGGATCATGGTGCGATAGGCGCGCGCGCAGACCGCGCTCGGGGGGAAGCCTCCCGCCATGCAGAGCATGATGGCGCAGTCGACGTCATAGGCCCGCGCTTTCTCCGGGGCTCCGAACACCGCCATCACTCCCATTGCAGCTGCCATCATCTGTCGCTTCATGTCGCTCTCCCGCAAAAGTTGCGGCAACTATCGTGCAATATGTATTTATCTGCAATATGTCGTATTGACTCTATATGACTTTATGGCCTTAGTGTCGTGAAGTAGAAGGGCTCTCGTGGGGAGAGTCCGAACATGCCGATAGCGCGCAACCAAATCCTGATCACCATCGATGGTGTAAAAGACCTTTTTGAAAAGGGCATCGCGTTCCGCTGCCGGTATGAACTTGTGGGGTTCACGGACGATGGCAAGCCGCGCTACCAGTGCATCTACCTGCGCGAGGGCGAGCCGGAAGCCATTCTGGTCTCGACCCGGATCACCCCGCACGGGCCAGAGCCGCGATATTTCAACATATGGCCGGGGCTCTTCAAACATCATCTCGAGTTCGGTGACGGGCGCGATCTGCGCTTTGGTCCTGACTACAGCATCACCCTCGAAGAGCGCGGCTGACGTCATCGCTTTCGGCCGCGACGGCACGGCCCGGACATCCGGCTGGACGTTTCATGGTGAACGACCTGCCTGGGCGGGGTTGGGTGATAGCGCTGAGGCCGGGGTGGTTCTTGCCTCGCTGGATGCCACACCGCCGTCCGGACGCGACGACATCCTCTCCCTGATCCGCACGACTGCTGACCGGTACCAGGGGAACCGCGCCCTGCGGCAAGTCGGCCTCGATGAGGACGACTGGCTGGTCCTTTTCCAAGCCCTGGTCGAGGCCGAAAGCAGCTACAATCCGACTGCCGTGAGCCCCAAGGGTGCCTATGGTCTTGGCCAGCTGATGCCGGATACTGCCCGTGCGCTCGGCGTCGATCCGCGCGATCCCTCACAGAACCTCGACGGCGCCGCACGCTATCTGCTCGCGCAGCTGGCCACATTCAAGGACATCAACCTGGCGCTCGCAGCCTATAATGCCGGGCCGCACCGCGTGGTCGAGTATTCCGGCACCCCGCCTTTCACCGAGACTCGCGACTACATCGCGCGCATCCATCGGATCCGGTCCCGGCTGGCGGGTGCGCCTTTTTCCGCGCCGGATATCCGTGTCGCGACCCGCGTGCCTGCCCGCGCGCCGGTCCTTATCGAACTTCAGTAAAACAAGGGAACTTCGCATGCTTCGACATCGCCTCAGCCGCCTCTTGCCTGCCGCCACAACCCTGGCGGCTTTCGCAACGCCCGTCCTCGCGCAAGACTTGTCACCGATCCAGACCATGCTGGAAACCGTCGAGGCCGCGCTGACCGGTCCCATCGGGATCGCGGTCGCCACGCTCGCGGTCATCGGCACCGGTTTCATGTGCATGATGGGACGGCTGAACTGGGGCTGGTTCGCCTCGGTCATCATCGGGATCGTGCTGATCTTCTCGGCCGGCACCATCGTCGCGGGCTTCGCGTGATGAACCGGAGCATCACTGTGACAATCCCGCAAAACGGAATCCTCCGATCAGATCGAACGCGTTGTGCTCCGCAAACGCTGCCTCGATCTGACCTCCGGATACCCTTTTTCTACTAAGCGGGATTATCACTTCATGGCAGAACGATCCCCCCTCTTTCTGGGCCTCGCCCGTCCGCCCAAGTATCTGGGTCTCCCTGTCGGATACCTCGTGGTTCTGGCGACCGGGGTCGTTCTGCCGTTCATCTGGACGAAGTCGATGGTGTTCTTCCTGATCGGGATTGTCGCCTATCCGATCCTCTGGTTCGTCGCCGACCGCGAGCCGCATTTCTTCGAGGTCCTGCGCGTCTCCTACGGCTCTGTGCGCGCGACGAAGAACCGGGCCCTGCATGGAGGCGACAGCTTTGGCGCGTGATGCGGGCACCCTTTCTTCCTTCGGGACCGCCTTGCATCACGCCGGCGGCGGCGAGTTCGCGCGGGAGAGCTATCTGGCCGAGCACCTGCCGTATTTCGCGCTCACGGATGACGATGTCATGGTGCTGCGAGAAGGCGATCTCCTCGCAACCATGCGCCTCGATGGTCTCAATCCGATGACCACTGAGGACGCCCGGCTCGACGCGCTCAAGCGCGCGGTTGCCGCCATCGTCGCCCAGACCGGCAATGCCTTCGGTTTCTACATACACCGGATCTCCGTGCCGCAAAATCTCGGGATGCGCCCCATCGAGGGCGACAGCTTCGCCGCCGCGATCGATGCGCGGTGGCAGTCCCATGTGAAAAACCTGCGCCCCGCCAAGCGCCAGCTTTATCTCAGCGTCATCCGGCGGCCCGACATCTCGGCGCGCATTCCGCTCCTTCGGGCACTGGCCCGCAAGGCCTGGGTCAAGGACCGCGCGACACGGATGCAGGAGTTGAACGAGGTCATGGGCTTCTTCGAGGTGGCGCTTGCGTCGGCCAATCCGGTCAGACTCACGAAAGCTGGCGGCGAATGGCTGGGCTATCTCAATACGCTGAACGCCGGCAGCTTCTCCCCCATCGCCTTCGGGCAAAGTGCCTTGCCCCTCTCGCACACCCTGAGCAATTGCCGCGCGACCTTTGATGGCGACGTGGCCACCCTGACCGATGCAGTGACTGGGCGGGTCAAATACGGCGCGCTCTTCTCAATGAAGACCTATCCCGCACTGACCGACGTCACGCTGCTCGACGCGCTCGACCTGCCCCTCGACATCGTGCTCACGAACTCCTTCAGCCCGATCCCGAACAACATCATGGCCGAACGCATCCAGCGGATCATTCGTCAGATGCACGCCTCAGACGATGCCGCCGTGTCCCTGCGCGAACAGCTGGGACAAGCCGCCGATGATCAGGAGGCAGGACGCATCGCCTTTGGCGACCACCACCTCTCCATCGCGGTCTATGCGCCCGACCGCGACACGCTCGAACGGGCCGCCGCCCAGATCAAACGCGTGGGCCAGGAAATCATGTCGGTGATCGTCCGCGAAAACATGGCGCTGAAGGCGACGTATTTCGCGCAGTCGCCCGGCAACTTCGGCTACCGCGCCCGCAAGACACCAATCTCCTCGATTAATTTCGCTGACTTCGCGGCCCTGCATGGCAGCGTCGAGGGGCGCAGCCCGGACCAGTCGCCATGGGGTCAAACCATCACGGTCCTGCCCACGGTCGGCACTTCTGGCTATCGCTTCAACTTCCACGAGGCGGGAGCCCCAAGCAAGGAACCCACGGTCGGCCATACGCTCGTTCTGGGGCGCACCGGCACCGGCAAGACACTGACCACCGCTTTCCTCGCAGCCCAAGCGCAACGGGTCGGCGCGCGGCTTTTCTTCTTCGACAAGGATCACGGCCTCGAAATGGCGGTGCGCGCGCTTGGTGGCCGCTATAATGAAATCCGCGCGGGCGTGCCGACGGGGTTGAACCCGCTTGCCACGGAGACGGACGAGCGCGGCCGCGCCTGGCTCTCGGACTGGCTCGCGACCCTTCTCACGCGGAATGGCACGCTCTCGGGCGAGCAATCCCGCCACATCCAGAGCGCGGTCGGCCAGAACGCCGATGCGGGCGCGGCGTTGCAGCGCTTTGTCAGTTTCGAGACGCTGTTTCAGTCGCTCGATGATGATGGCGAGCTGCAGTCCCGCGTTGCCGAATGGGCGCCGGGTGGACGTTACGGATGGGTTTTCGACGAACCCGAGCGGGGCGCGGGCCTCAATCTCGCGGGTAACATCGTCGGGTTTGACATGACCGAGATCCTCGACATGACGACCGAGCGCATGGCGGTGCTCTCCTACATCTTCCGCCAAATCGAACGCGTGGTCGAGGATCGCCGCCCCACCATCATCGTGCTCGACGAAGCCTGGAAGCTCTTGGACGATCCGTATTTCGGGGCGCGGCTCGAAAACTGGCTGGTGACGCTTCGGAAGATGAACTGCGTCGTGATCATGATGACGCAGTATCCGAGCCAGTTGCGCGACAGCCGCGTCGGCAAGACCATCGTCGAGACGGTGCCGACGCAGATCCTCTTCCCGAACGATCGTGCTGCTGTCTCCGATTACGATTTCCTGCGCGTGAACGCCAAGGAGGCCGCGCTCCTCGTCCAGCCCACCGTCGGCCAGCGCATCGCCCTTGTCCGCTCGGCGGGCGACAGCGTCTTCGTCGACGCCGACCTCTCCGCCTTGGGCAACCTCCTTCCCATCCTTGGCGGCGGCGCCACCGGAGAGGCCCGCGTGCCCGCCGATTGGCGCGCCAATCCCGATTTCTGGAGACATGTGATATGAATTCGAAACCCCTCCTCGTGCTTTGCGCCGTCGCAGGCCTTCTTTCCGCTTGCGAGAAATACACCGAGAAAACCTCGCCCTGCTTCGGACGCAATGGCGAGCCGCAAGTAACGCGCTCGACCCTCTCCTTCTCGACCATGGGCGCACCAGCTCACGCAACGGCCAAGCCCAACTGCAGCTTCGAGCCCCTGCCCCGTCCAGAATGAACCGTGTTGCGATCATATCCGTTGGGCTATGCCTCGGCCTCAGTGCCCTGCCCGCGCATGCCCAGGGCGTGCCGACGCAGGATAATTCCGCGATCGGGCGTGCCATCGCGCGGGTGACAGCGCTAGCCGAGGATCTGGGCGTACAGCAGGACAAGGATCGGACGGAGTCCACGCTGGCCGACGTCCAGGCCGACCAGCTGCGCGTCCTCGAGGAGATGACCGCCGCCATCACCGGTTCGGGCTTCGACATTCGCGCGCTCGAGGGCAATGCGGATTTCGGGGTGGCGGCGGTCTACCCGAACACCGATCCAAGCCCGATGAACAGCCGCCTTTTCGGCGAAGGCCGCGAGACGGTCGAGATGATGATCATCGAGGTCGCGGGCGAATTCGCAGGCGCGCCGGGTGTGGCACGGGCCGGGCTTTCCGCCACCCAATGGCGCTGCCTCTTCCAGGCCCTGATCAAGCAGGAAAGCCGCTTCAACGTCGCTGCCGAAAGCCCGGTCGGGGCCTATGGTCTGACCCAGCTCATGCCCGGCACCGCGTCTGACCTCGGCGTCGACCGCTATGACGTGAAGGACAACCTCCGCGGCGGCGCACGTTATATCACCACCCAGCTCAATCGGTTCGGCAACATTCCCCATGCGCTCGCGGCCTATAACGCGGGCCCGGGCCGGGTGATCGAATACGGTGGCGTGCCGCCTTTTGCCGAGACCCAAGGCTACGTCCGCAACATCTCGAAATTCTACAACGAGTATCTGGCTGTCGTGGGTGGTGCCGACGCGCTCGGAACGCTCTCGCCCTCGGATTTTGCCCTCGCCGAATATGCCAGCATTTCCGAGGCGGGCGTCTATTACGCCGCCGACAGCTCGGCCACCACCGAGCAGGTCATCAACCGCCTCCGCGCGATCATCTTGCAGATCGATGCGCAGCCCAATGCCAAGGCGGCCTGGGAGCTCAACACCTACGCCAAGGCCGAGATCGGCCGCATCCTCAATCTCCGCGTCCGGCTGATGGCGGCCAACCAGCAGCGCGAGGCCGCTTACGCGCAGCACCTCGTGGCCGACCGGCTGGCCGAGCGCGACTTCATGCAGATGGGAGTTTCCGAATGAGACGATTTTTTCTGGTGACCACCGCGGTCGTCGCACTCGGGGTCTCCAGCCCCGCCACCGCCCAAGGTGTGCCAACCTTCGATGGCTCGGCGCTGCAGCAATTCGTGGCACAGCTCGAACACATGGCCGAGGACCTGAACGTCCAGATGCAGCAGCTCGCGACCATGCGGCTGGAGCTTGAGACCCAGCTGTCGCAGTTGACGAACCTTGAGGCGCAACTGACCTCGCTCATTGAGGGCAGCGGGCTCGGTGAACTTTTCGCCACGGTCGAGGAGTTCCGCGCACTGCGTGGCAAGCTTGTGGCCCCGCTCAACACCGCGCAATCGCTGGCGAGCGGGGACTTTCTGAGTGGCTTCAATCCCGGTGCGGAACTGTCGGCCTCGGTCGAGCGGGTCCTGTCTGGCAGCGGGTTTACTTCGGAGCGCCTGAGCACGCTCTCGGGCTCCGATCAGCCCGCCGACAACCGCATCGCCACCTCGGCCGGAGCCAGCGCCATGTTGTCAGTCGCCGCGCAGGAAAGCCACGAGGAAGCCGGACAGAGCCTCGAACGGCTCGAAACCATGGTCGGGCTCATCGACGATCAAGACGGGCTGAAAGCTGCCGTCGATCTCAACACCCGCGTTACCGCGGAGCTTGGCATCATCCTGACCCAGATCTGGCGGCTTGAAGCGGCGCAAGGCGTCAGCGCCGGCCAGCTTGGCGTCGTCGATGCAGCGACCCTCGCGGATGAGCGCAAGTTCCGGTCGATGGCGGTGGATCCATGAGGCAAACCATGACCCACAGCTTGGCACCAATTCGGACGCTTGGTCTCGCCGCACTTGTCGTGAGTGCCCTGCCCAGTGTTGCGTTGGCCCAAACCCCGAGCACGAACCCTTCCGGCGACACGCCCTTCAGCTCGATGGCCATCGCGCGGGACGAGGCCGATGCATGCCGTGTTCCGAAACCGCCCGCCGATCTGGCGGAAACGGCCTATCTCCGCAACGGCTACCGCGCAATCCTGCGCATCCTGATTGCCGAAGAAGCGCTGGCCTCGGAAGCCTGCACCTGCCTCTTGGACACATTCACCTGGGATCAGGCACTCACTGCTCTGCCCCGGTTCCAGACATCGGACAATCCTCGCCTGCCGTTCAAGGTGCTCGACCTCTACGCGCAGGCCGACGCGCTCGAGGCGCAAGTTGTGGAGGCCTGTGCCGAGTAGATGGGCGTTATTCGCGACATCCTGAGCCAGGTCGACGCCGCGGTGGATACCGTGGCGCAGGACGGTTTCGTTTCCTCAGCGGGCGCGGTCGGCGACGTGATCTCCGCCGGAGCCGCGCTCCTTGTCGTACTGCTCGGGATCAATGCCGTGATGCAGCTCCGGCCCCTGCCCTTCGGCACGGGCTTTGCCTTCGGGATGAAGGTGGCTTTGGTGGGCATCTTCGCGCAGAGCTGGGACAATTTCAGCGTCATCTATGGTATTGTGACGGACGTCCCCGACTCCATAGGCGCCTCGATCCTCGCGCTCACCGGCTCGGGCGACGAGGCCGGGGTTTACGAGAGCCTCGACAATATGGTCGCTCGCATCACCGCCTATGGCGACACCATCGGCGACCGCGCGGGATGGGTTTTTGGCGCGGTCCTAGGCGCCATCTTCTTCGTCCTTTCCGCCGTCTTTGCCGCTGTCACCGCCGGGATCATCGCCTTCGCCCGCATCGTCTTCGCGCTGATGATCGTGATCGCCCCCTTCATGATCGTGACCTCGCTCTTCAAGCCGACCCAGTCGCTCTTCGAGGCCTGGACCCGCGCCACCATCGGCTATGCGCTCATGCCCGTCGCCGCAGCGGGAGCCGCAGGCATCATCGTCGCTATCGCCGAGGCCATCGGGGACGCCTCCGCCGATCCTGGCGATGTTGAGACCGTCAGCCTCATCCTGCCCTTCCTCGTCATCCTGATCCTCAGCGCCGGGATCATGGCCTCGGTGCCCTACATCGCCTCCAACCTTACCGGGGTCGTCGGCATTGCCTCCAATGCCGTGGGGCTGACCGGCCTCGCGCGCCAAGGCTTCGTGAACACCCGCCAGTACGGCACCGGCGCAACTTCGCGCCTCGTCACCGGCAAGTCCCCGCATGAGCTGAACGAGATGGCCAATGCGGGCGTGGTCAAGACCGGCGAGATGATCCGGCAAAGCCCCGGCGCGCTCCTCTCCGCCGCCAAGGCCTTCCGCAAACCCTGATTTGAAAGACGACTGACTTGAAGAAGCCTGTAACCAGTTCCTCCGCGCCTGACCGCGACGCCTTCGAGGCGGATTTCATCTACGGGCCAAGACGGCGCGAGCGCTTCGCCTGGTTCGTCGCGGCAGCAGGCGTGATGGTTGGCGTCACGGGCATGGTCGCGGGCGCGAGCCTCTTTCCGCTGAAGACGACCGAGACCTTCGTGGTCGTGGTCGACAAGGAAACCGGCGAAATGGATCGGGTCGCCGCGGTTCAAGCGCTGACCCTTTCCGAAAGTGACGCCATCATCCAGGCCAATCTCGTGGCCTATGTCGACGACCGCGAAACCTATGACCTGACCGACGGCGAGCAGCGCATCAACTCGGTCCTCGACCGATCGGATGGGGATGCCGCCCGCACGCTGCGCGATCTCTGGTCCTCCACCAATGAGGATTACCCGATCACCGTCTATGGCCGCGACGCCAAGATCGAGGTGGTGATCAAGTCGGTGAACCAGATCGAGCGCGGCGTGGCCCAGGTCCGCTTCACCCGCACGCTCCGCCGCCCCCGCGACACCCGCACTGTCACCCGGTCTTACGTGGCGACCGTCGGTTACGACTTCCAACCCGAAACCCGCCAGCGCCTTCAGGACGTCTGGGCCAACCCCTTGGGCTTCGTGGTGACCTCCTACCGTGTCGACGCCGAGACCCTGGAGAATTGATCCCCATGAAATCCCTGCCCGCGCTGTTCCTGGCGCTTGCCCTTCCTGTTGCCGCACTCGCCGAAGCCACACCGCAAGGCGGGTCGCTCGATATCCGCATCCGCACCGCCGTCTACAACGAAAACCAGGTCTACCGGATCGAAACCGATCTTCGGCATTCGACGACGATACATTTCGGGGCGGGAGAGCGGTTCGAGGCCGTGATTGTCGGCGACACCGAGAGCTTCCAGGTCGATCCGATCCCCGAGCTCGGCAACGTGCTGACCATCAAGCCGCATGTGGCCAATGCCTCGACCAACATGACCGTCATCACCAACCGCCGGACCTATTCCTTCCACTTGCGCGAAGGTTCGATCCCGAACCGCACCGGCATGTTTTTCGAGGTGCGCTTCCGCTACCCCGACGAGGAGCGCCGCGCGGTGGGTGCAACCCAGCCCAAGGGCTTTGAGGCACCGCGCAACTACAACTACCGTGTCTCGGGCGAAGGGGATTTCCGCCCCAGCCATATCTACGACGACGGGCGCTATACGTATTTCGTCTTCCCGGAAAACGCCCGTCAGCCTGCTCTCTTCAAGGCCGACAACCAGGGCCGTGAGCGCACGGTGAACTGGACCCAACAGGGCAACACCGTCCGGGTACTCGGGATGAACACCTACTGGACACTGCGCATCGGCGACGAGGCGATCTGCGCCTGGCGCGACGAAAGCGCCATCTATGTGAGCAACTGACCATGGCCGATCAAACCCCTCCCGACCTGCATGACCGCCTCGACCAATTCAGCCAGCGCGGCAAATCCAAGCGCCGGGGCAACAGCCTCGGGGTCGGCGCGCTCGCCGCCGCCCTCGCCCTTGGCGGGGCCGGGGTCGCGTATTTCCTGGCGACCGGCCTGCAGGAGGGCGACAGCGCGCTCGAGACCTCCGATGTCGAGACCTTCCAGGACCGCCGCCCCGGCACCGGCGGGCGGCTGGAGTTTCCACCCGACGAGACAGAGCAGCGGGTTAACGACGCGCTAATCGCCGTCGAAGAAGCGCTCGATGTGCCTGCGGCCCCTGCCCCTGAGCCGAGCGCCGCGGTGCTGGCCGAGATTGCCAAGCTGCGCGAGGCCCTCGCCGCCAGCCAGGCCGCGCGCAACTCGGAAATCCAGTCCGCCGTTGCGGACCTGCGCGAGGCCTTCGACGAACAGAAGGCGGCGCTTGAAGCACTTATTGCGGAGAAAGAGGCCGAGCTTGCCAACCTGCAGCGCCAGACCGAGACCCGCATCGAAGGGCTGCAGGCCATGCTCGATGCAGAGCGGGCACAGCGCGAAGGGCTTGAGGCCGAGCTCGACCGCGAAGGGCTGATCGCCGATCAGCGCTTGCTCGAAGAACGCCGCCGGCAGGAAGAGGAGCAACGCCAGCGTGAGGCCGAGCGGGTTGCCGAGGAGCTTCTGACCGCGCAGATCAAATCTCCCGCCGTGGTCTACGCCGATGGTCCAAGTGGTGGCCAAAGTGGCGTGACGGTCGCCGATCCGGTGGCGGCGGGCATAGGCGGACCAGTCCTTTCCGGCAATGAGCAGTTCCTGCAGAGTGCGCGGCCGCTCGAGGTGCAGGAGGCCGCCCGCCTCACCCATCCCGAGCGCACCCTGACGCAAGGCTCAGTTATTCAAGCGGCGCTCCAGACCGCCATCAACAGCGATCTGCCGGGCTCCGTGGTCGCGGTCGTCTCCGAGCCGGTTCCGGCGTTTTCCGGGGACCGGATCCTGATCCCCCGAGGCTCCCGCCTTTTTGGTCAATACCGTTCCGGCATCGAGATGCACCAGAAGCGCATCCTGATCCTCTGGACCCGCGTCCTGACCCCAGACGGCACCTCGATGGAAATCGCCGCTGTGGGCGGGGACCAGCTTGGCCGCTCGGGCCTCACCGGTCTCGTCGATACCAAGTTCGCCGAGCGCTTCGGTGGGGCAGCGCTGATTTCCGTGATCGGGGCGGCACCGGCCGTTGCTGCGGAGAGTGCCAATAATGAAACCACAAGCATCGTCCTTGGCGATGTCGGCAGCGACCTTCAGGATGCCGTCGGATCGGTCATTGCCGACCAGGTGTCGATCGCGCCGACGATCTATGTCGATCAGGGCGCCTCAGTCACCGTGCTCGTGGACCGGGATGTGGTGATCTACGGGGGTTCCGGTTCACAATGAAAAAGAAGCATCAGGTTTCGCGTTCGAGCCGCAGGCGAGAGGCAGCGAAACCAGATTCAATATTACCGGAACCACCGAAATGATGGAGCAGGCGTCACCAGCCTCCTACCTCGAACGCTATCTCGACCCGTTCCGCGACCTTCTGCGGCGCGACGACGTGGTCGAGATCGCGATCAATCCGGACGGCAAGGTCTGGCTCGAGGTCGCGGGCGACGCCACCATGCGCCACGAAGGCCAGACCGTAGACCGGACCACCGCGCTCAACATGGCCCAGACCATCGTCGGCGACGCCAAGGCCCGCGTCTCTGAAAAGAACCCGCTCGTCTCCGGCAAGGTGGAATATGCGGGCCGACCCCTCCGGGTCCAGGTCGCCGTGCCGCCCGCCATCGATCGCGGCGCCTCGATCACGATCCGTCTCTTCGCCTCCGGCAGCGTCAGGGACTACGCCCCGACCTATCTCTTCGGCAAGGCCGTCTCGCTCGATGCGCTCCGCGCCGAGAAGATGAAAAACATCGCCAATCTCGCCGAGGAAAACCTCGAGGCTGCGCTGCAGACCCTGGTCGAGGCACGGCTCAACGTCCTGATCAGCGGCGGCACCTCGACCGGCAAGACCACTTTCGCCCGCCACCTGCTGACGCATGTGAGCGAGCACGAGCGGTTGATCACCATCGAGGACGCCTTCGAGCTGTTCCCCGGCCAGCCCAACACCGTCGCCCTCCTGGCCGATCGCGGTGCTGGCTCACAACGCAGCGCCAACGCCCTCCTTCAGGCCTCCCTCCGCATGCGACCCGACCGGATCATCGTCGGCGAGCTGCGCGGCGCCGAGGCCCTGACCTATCTCGAGGCGATCAACACCGGCCATGGTGGGTCTGTCTCCACCATCCACGCCGAAACCGCAGAACTCGCCATCGACCGGCTGGCGATCATGGTGCTGCAGGCGGGGACGCCACTGACCTTCGCCGAGGTGCGGGAGTACATCCGGAAATCCATAGATGTGATCGTGCAGCTCGGGCGAGCCGAAGGGAAGCGGGGGATTACGGAGTTCTATCTGCCAGGCTGACAGCGACTTTCGACGGGATGGGCGGAAAGTGTGAATTCGCTGCACTTGCGAACGAGCCATGCGGCCTTTGGGGAAGCAGTCATTTATTAGCCATAAGTACCGACCGTTCGGGTCGCATCAAAGAGAACCCTCAGCTGGCAGGCAGAACAGCCTCAGGGGAATCACGCAAGAATTGAGGGGACAGTAGTTCCCCCCGCCAAGCTAACCTTCGCAGTTACCGTTCGCGAAGGTCATTGATGGAGAAATTATCGAACGGGTGCCTCCGCGTGAACTCTTCACCGGTATCTGCATTCACAATCACGCGGATTTTGTCGCGCAGTCCTTCAAACATGTTGTGTTGGCGTTGCGGCGGTGAAGCAGCCGGGACGCCCGAGACATACTTGCGGAAAACACCCAGCAAAAAATCGGGAACGCCAACCCCGTAGTAGGATTTATCTACCATTTCGACGGTCGCATACTTCGGACGGCGATTGTTTGTCCGATCCAGTTCCTCCCAGGATCTTCTCACGACCTCCTCAATAGCGTGCTTCGATACCTTGCTATTTTGCTCGAAGCACAAGAAAGCTGCCTTGCTTTCTGCTGCCATCAAACGGCGCTTGATGATTTGGGAAAGCAGCTTTGTGTAATCCGCTTCATAAGTACCACTTTGTTCTCCAAACACAATGTAGCCTTGAAAGGGGAGCTTTTGAAGCGCTCGAAAGTACAATGACTTTAGGTCTTCAGTGGCATGATAAAAGTGCATTCCGTGCCGGGAGATCGCTTCCCGATCCCCATCAGAAAACGGATTGGCAAGGTAATCCTTCAGGATGCGCTCGGTTGTTGTGTTGATGACATCCTGCTGCTGCGTGGCGCTCAGACACAAAGCAAGGTATTTTTTATCGTTCCATTCAAACTCGGTTTCATCGACGAAAAAGCAGAACTGCGCGTCGTGCTGGTTCTTTGGCTCGAAACTTGGGCTGCTGCCGCTTTCTTCAAGAATAGCATACCATTGCACAAGCAAGTCTCTTGCCTTGGTGGGCTCATGAAAGGCGACATACCTGACACTACCATCGAGATGGTTGATGTATCGCTGTATCTCGTCGCCTTCGGTGATGCCCAAGCTTCGGATGTGGTCGTCTAGCCCGAACTTCCTGGCGAAATACAGTTCCTGCCGAAGGTTCCGTTTCATTGATCTGGGAGCATGCGGCGCGCGTGGGTCCGAAATGCTTAGTCCTGTGACGTAATGGTTCTGCCCGCGCTTGCTGACACGCGTTTTGTCCTTGGCCAGTTCGAAGCCATACCTTGCCACGATAACGGATATCGCCTCTGCTTTAGGCAACGTGACATTGGTCGAAAAGCTGATGTCATCGGCGTACCGGCTATAGGTTGAATCACTATTTGTTGCTAACTTGGAGAGGTCGCCATCCATTCCGTGGCAAATTGCATTGGCAATGATCGGGCTGGTTGGCAGCCCTAGCGGCAACTTCCCTTCGATCGTCAGGAAGCTAGTCAGCTGGGTTGCAACCTCAGAATTGACTCCCAAATCCACAAACAATTTTTCGACACGCGCTTTGTCAATGGACGGAAAGAAGTCTTTGATATCAGCCTTCAGCAGGAGCGTTGCCCCGACATGCCGCCCGGCATTGTCACGGATGTTCCGGCCTCGAACGTAGCCGAAACATTGAGGATGCGGAAATCCCGTAATGGCAGTCTCCAGAAACCGCGTAAGTCGCCTTGCCAGCCCTTTGTATGTATTGTTGAGGTAGCGTTCGGCCTCCCAAACGACGCGCTTCCCCCGAGCCGGGTTTCGTTTGGGAATCTCATGGCGTGTGAAAGGATGGTGGTGGTAGATACCGATTTCGCTTTCGGTGTCCTGGCAAAGCGCTTGGTCGTATGCGGCAACGTCAAAGCCGCAGGCCACGTCAAACCATTCCTCTTCAACACCGATATATGTCAGAAGCTGGGCCTTCGTCGAAATGAGTCTAAGATCGTAATCGTGTGCCATGTTGTTCGTCCTGGGTGGAGCAGCCCGACACACGTAGCAAGTGGTCACCTAGTAGGCAGATGCGACTCGCACCTTTAACCTTGTTGTCAAGCTGCTCCATGCGCAATCTAGGTGTTCTGAGTGCCTTTTCATAGGTCCTGACAGATAAACCTGTGCTGACGAGTTCAAGGAGCTTTCGGGCAATGCTCTCCGCCGACCTCCGGCCACCGGAAATGCTGCACAACGCATGAATGGCCGGTCTAGTAAAACTGCATTGCAGCATTGAAGCCACCGGTGAGCGGCAGGAATGGGCCGCCCTCGCACAATCCAAGATCAGTGTTTGAGAAGAAGCTGCGCCTTCTCGAAATTCAGGACCAAGACCTCGCCAAACATCTTCCAGTCTTGCTGCGAGCCTATGCCTCAAACCAGAGGCTGTCATCAAATTGAACTATGGGCTGTTTAAGCCTTAGGTTTGCAGCAGCTATTGCTGAGCCGATGATGCGGAGGTTTGATCTTCGGAAAACCGTTGTGTCGAAGTAGGACTGCAGCGAAACAATCTCCGGCCGAGCGTTGGAAAAATAATCTCGCAGCCAGTCGGTGGAGACTTTTTTCCTCAGGTTTTCGGTTGCATGGCGGTCGATAAAGTCGTTCCTGGTTTTTGCTTTTGTTGGGACCTCGGGTTTGAGATCCACCTCAGAGGCCAAGTGCCTATAACGCATGCTGAAGTAGCTGGCGAAAGTCTGATTGATCACATCCATAGTTGTGCAACCAGTACTCGCCAAGTAGTCTAGCTGGGCCTCAGAGTGTGTTGCGCCCTCCATAAAGGGCTTTGCGAGCTCTGCCATTTCATCACACCAGCCCTCGATTGTGTCGGCCTGCAAAGGAAGTTTCCGGAAGATCAGCAGTAGCGTCAGTGCGTCTATTTGATTGCGAGTCAGACTGTGTGTGACTTTTATTGCATCATCGAGAACAACGGATTTGAAGTCGCTGCCCCGGCAGGCAATGAAGTCCACCAACATATCAAGGGTCAGGTCTACGACATCATCTGCCCCACGCTTGGCATGGAGAAGATGCGTGTCTCTAACTGAGAATTGGGTTCTCGGCTCCTGAAAGCGCTCCAGAAGCTCTGGGCGCCTTTCAAGGCGTCCGAGCAGCGCTTCTGCGTATTCGTTGATCCGTAAAAGCGCAGCTTGTTCCGCAGCACGAGAGAGCGCCCCCATCTCCGATTTCATTGCATCAATGGCGATCTGACGTGCATCCGCAAAGCTGACACCGGTTATGGTGACGTTCCTGGCTTGTATATTAGTGGATCCGTCCCCGCCCTCCTGCTTTTGGTTCAGTCGTTCGTTCATCACGTGTCCTCCGCGCGCGCATGCGCTAGGTTTTGGTCGACGGAAGATTTAATCGCTTGAATGCCCTCAATTAGATGCTGGATTTGGGCGTCACCAGGGGCTTCTGCTTTGCTCAGATGGAGATCGATTTCACCCCTTTGGCGCTCGTCAAACAGGTGTGTATTCGAGCGATACCGCGTGACGATGCGTCGCAGCGCCTCGGCCGACTCCATGAAAGAGGCACGACCAGCTTCGATTTTTCCAGCTTCGCCGGCTTGCACGGCTGCTTGCTGTAGCTTCTCAAAGGCTTCCGCATCCTGCTTGGTTTCAAATTGAAGGTTAGCAAGTTCTGAAACGCGCCCGCCATTGCTTGATCCAACATTTTTGGCTGCAGTTTCAAAATTGAAATCGCCTGCGACTTGAATGTTGGTTGAGCTTTCACCTGCGATCTGTGACTGCGTTTTGTCCTTCCGAGAGACGAGCCACCCAAGAAATGCAAGCGGAACCGCAATGGCAATGCCACTGAACAGCCACTCTTTGTTGGTCTGTATCCACAGCCAGATATCTTCCATCATGCCTATTATTTCACCTTGGAGCCTTGCTCCCTTGACTGCCAGATGCGTTAGTGTTGTCGCCTTATCTTCACCATAGACTCATTACCCGTTCTGGCAAAGCGCGGTGCCCAAGCAATTGACACTTTGAGCAAACTACGAAACCAGCCGTTCAACGCCCCAACCCAAATCGCAGCAAAGGTCCGATCCGCCGACTTCTAACCTCTGTTGTGTATCGGTGCCGCGACGAATGTCTCTTCAGGCGAGCTGCACCGCAGCGATGGCTCCCATCGTCGAACGACGGCTCTGGGCCGGGAGCGACGTCGAGCCAAGGTCGACCAAGGGAAAGACCTCGCCGCACCGCCGCATGACCGCTTCGAGCCCAATGCGTCCCTTAACCGTAGTGCCTATAGACTAGGTCCAACGGATCAGGACGCTGTGCTTCGGCATCGAGCGTCGCACCGAGCCGTTCTGCCAACCTGGAAGATCTTGCATTTTCAGGATCGACGTAGCTCACAAGCGTTTCAATGTGACTGACATCAAGGCTCCATGCTCGCAAGGCGGATGCGGCTTCGAATGCGAAACCGTGTCCTTCGGCAGCCGGGTAAAGCAACCATCCCAGCTCGAACTCCGGGAACAATGGCCCTGAATTAATCCCCACTTGCCCGAGACATTCGCCGCTGGCCGTGTTCTCGATCATGAGCGCACCACACCCGAATAAGTACCATTGGGCGTGATCGGCGCAGAACATTCCCCAAGCCACAGAAGTGGAGAAGGGACCGCCCATATAGATGGAGCGATCTGACGCCATAAGGCGATAGTAGTCATTCCAGTCTTCTCCCCGCATAGGTCGTAGGGTAAGGCGGGGAGTGATCAGCGTTGGGATCGTGGTCATCTGCAAGCCTTTTGCCCCGTTTTTACAGAACCTTCGTAACGGATCAACGACTGCAACGTCCCGCATAGCTGACCTCGGGCGCATCAGATTGCTGCGCTCCTTCGCCAATGTCGGCTTTCGGGAAGCTGCATCGCAGCGTCGATAGCAACGGCCAATGTCCGCAAAGGGCCGTTAGCGTAGACCATATCCGGGCCGAGCGCTTATGATGCGGCAAAACGGAGAACGGCAGAAAAGAGCCCAAACGGCCCATGACGATGCCAGGGGGTGCTGCAGGTGCATTTATCCGCTCCCAGCCCTTTGTGAACGGGATCCCGGCACGGCAACCACCGGGGTCCGCGAACGTCAATGGGGACCGGAGAAATCGCGTTTCCTGACGAACTGCGGCGTTTTCATGGTCTGCAGCCCCCTACGCGGCCCGGGATCGGGCCGGGCCCCGGAGAGGACGGGCCGATCCCGTCAGTCCCGGAAGATAGGGTTGGACCAAGCGCGTTTTCCGGCGCGGTCGACGACCGTGACGCGGATCCACGGGCTGAGGTCGAAGCGCCCGAGGGGCATCGTTGCCCGCGTCATCGACAAACCATGCAATGCCTGCGCGGCGCAGCCGTGGCCCTGTATGATGATTGCCGCCGCGGCGGAACAGTCGACGTGCAGATCCTTTCCTTCGACCCGGATGTCGTGGATCTGCGGCCCGGTGGAGGAATAGAACGCACCGGCCTTCAGGGCCTCCAGCAGCGTTTCGGGGGCGTTTTCCTCAGCCTTCACCATGACCCAGCCGCCGAAATGGTCGGGTTCGGAGAAATGCGCGTCGTCGGTGGCGATCACCGACAGGCGACGGCCTTCGGACAGCAACAGGTCAGCGATGGAGAAGCCGTCGGCGCGGTCACAGCCCACGGCGCAACCGTGGTTGTAGATCTCGACCGCGTGGGCGGCCTTGATGCTGCGGGCATCGGCGAGGGTCATGCCGGACCACTGCGGGTGGGCTATGGCCACGAAGGCCCCCGCGGCGACCGCGCGCGCGGCCAGCTCCGGCCCGCTCTCCTGCCCCTCGACGGGGCGGAAATGCGGGGTATTGGCGGGGGCGAAATCGGCGGGCAGGCCGACGGCCAGGATGTGCCACAACTCGCCGTTCGCCATTGCGCCGGAATGCAGTTCCGCGCCCAAGAGCGTGGTGAAGCGGTTGTCGCGGAACGGCAGCGTATCGGCGATGGGATAGCCGTACTGCCCGATCATGTGGTCGGTCAGGGCGATGAAATCATAGCCTTCCGCCTTGTAGCGGCGGCAGACCTCGGCGGGCTCAAGCACGCCGTCCGACAGGGTCGAATGCGTGTGCAGGTTGCCGCGCCAGAAACGGCCCGGGGCGGTGAAGGCGGACAGCGGATTGGCAAGAAAGGTCATGGGAGCCTCGATTGAACGGTCATTCGGGAAGGACGAGCAGGTCGGAGCCGGAGAACCACAGCTGCGTGTCATGGCCGACGGATGGCATGGTGGCCCCCGCTTGATTGAACATGTCCAGCGCGACCGGCTGTCCCTGCACCTCGACCTTGGCGCGGATGACGGAGCCGAGGAAGTTCACGTCCAGAACGCGGCCCGTCAGTGCTACGTCCTCGGGCGTTCGCGGGGTCAGCGCCAGCGCCTCGGGGCGTAGGGCGACGGTGACGGGGGCTCCGCTGGGCAGCGCGTGCAGCGGCCGGTCCGAGGGATGCATCTGGCCGGCAAAGACCACGCGGGCATCGTCGGCCTTCACCGCCTCGAACGTGTTCAGATGCCCGACGAAACCCGCGACAAAGCGTGTTTCGGGGCGGTTGTAGATCTGCGAGGGCGTGCCGACCTGATCGGCGCGGCCTTGATGCATGACCACGACGCGATCAGAGATCGACAGTGCCTCTTCCTGGTCATGGGTGACAAAGACCGTGGTGATGCCCAGGTCGCGCTGGATGCGGCGGATGTCGTCGCGCAGCGACACGCGGATCTTGGCGTCCAGCGCCGAGAGCGGCTCGTCCAGCAGCAGAAGCTGCGGTTTAGGTGCCAGCGCCCGGGCCAGCGCCACGCGCTGCTGCTGGCCGCCTGACAGCTCGTAGGGATAGCGCCCGCCCAGGTGGTCGAGCTGGATCAGCGCCAGCATCTCCGACACGCGGGCGTCGATCTCGCGCCGGGCCATGCCGTCGATCTTCAGCCCGAAGGCCACGTTGTCGCGCACGGTCATGTTGGGGAACAGCGCGTAGGCCTGGAACACCATGCCGATGCGGCGCTTGTTGGCGGGCAGCGCGGTGACGTCCTGCCCATTGATCCTGATCTGGCCCGAGGTCGGCGTCTCGAACCCGGCGATCATGCGCAGCACGGTGGTCTTGCCACAGCCCGACGGCCCGAGGAAGGAGATGAACTCGCCCTTCTGCACGACAAAGTCGAAGCCCTTGACCACAGTGTTCTGGCCAAAACTCTTAGTGACGGAGGTCAGGGTGAGGAAGCTCATGACTTGGTCTTTCGGAACGCGAGGAGGCCCTGCCCGGGCTTGCGGCTGGCAAAGTAATCCATCAGCACCATGCAGACCCAGGTGAAGGCAAAGGACAGGATGGCCAGCGCGGCGGGCTGGTAGGCATAGTCCTGCC
This sequence comes from Epibacterium sp. MM17-32, assembly GCF_022348205.1. Classification (NCBI taxonomy): domain Bacteria; kingdom Pseudomonadati; phylum Pseudomonadota; class Alphaproteobacteria; order Rhodobacterales; family Roseobacteraceae; genus Epibacterium; species Epibacterium sp. MM17-32. The sequence continues at coordinate 93,695 of NZ_JAKRFC010000017.1, forward strand.
CCATCTGCACGAGGTAGGGGCCAAAGGCAGGGCGGTTCAGCAAAGAGGTGATGACGAATTCACCCAGCGAGATCGAGAAGGTCAGGAAGGCCCCGGACAGGATAGCCGAGCGCACGTTAGGGAAGATCACCGTGGCGATGGTCCGCGCGCGCGAGGCCCCCAGAGACTCGGCGGCCTCCGTCAGGGTGGTGATGTCGATGGCTCCCATGCCGTTGTCCACGGCGCGGTACATGTAGGGCAACGACAGCACGGTATAACCGATCACCAGCAGCAGGTTGGTGCCGGTGTCGGTCATGGTCAGCGGCAGCAGTGAGGAGGTGCCGTAGATCCGGACGTAGCCAAAGACCAGCACCACCGGCGGGATGATGAGCGGCATCAGCGACAGGAACTCGGTCAGCGGGCGCAGGTGCGGCAGTTTCAGCCGCACCCAGTAGGCGGTGGGCACGACCAAAACCGCCCCCAGGGCGATGGCCGCCAACGAGGCCAGCGCGGAGAACCCCAGTACTTCGAGAAAGCGCGTGTCCTGGAACACCCACCGATAGGCGTCCAGCGTGATCTCGCCGCGCTTCATGCGCAGCGAGAAGTTGATCGTGGCGGCCAGCGGCACGAGGAAGAAAAGCGCGCAGGTCAGGGCGATCAGCGCGGCCAGCCAGGGAAATCGGGCTAGGCGGGTCATTTCCGCCACCGTTCCGCGCGGGTGCGCAGGATGAAATAGAGCGTGTTGGAAAACGCCATGATGATGACCATCCCCAGCGCCAGCGCGTAGCCCAGGTGCGGGTTGTACAGCACATTGCCGCGGATCTGCTGGAACAGAACGATCGGCACGACCGGGAAGTTCGCAGAGGTCAGCGCATAGACCGTCGCCAGCGTGGCGAAGGCATTGGCGAACAGGAGCAGGAAGCATCCCAGCGCCGAGGGTGCCAGCACCGGCAGCGCCACCATGCGCCAGTATTGCGCGCCCGACGCGCCCAGCGAGGAGGCCGCCTCGCGCCATTCCTTCCGCAGGCCTTCCATGGCGGGCATCATCATCAGAGTCATCAGCGGTAGCTGGAAATACAGGTAGGTGACGGCAAGGCCCCAGAAGGAGAACAGATTGAACCCCGCCGCGTAGATGTTCAGCCCGAAGGTATCCCGCAGGATCAGCGTCACGAGGCCCAGCCGCCCCAGGGTCGCGATGAAGGCAAAAGCGAGCGGCACGCCCGCGAAATTCGACGCCACGCCCGAAAAGGTCAGGAAGGCGCGTTTGACCCAACCCGGCAGGCCACCCAGTTGCAACGCCCAAGCCAGGAGGCAGCCCATCAGGCCGCCGATCAGCGCCGAGGCAAAGGACAGCCGGATCGACAGCCAGTAGGACGGCCAGATGTCCGCGCGCGTGAGCGCCACGATGTTTTCCAGCGTATACTGCCCCTCGGCGTTCAGGAAGGCCCCGTTCAGCAGGTAGAAGATCGGCAGGATCAGGAACAGCAGGGTAAAGCCGAAATAGGGCACGACGCCCAGCCAGTTCAGGCTGAGGCGCGGCGTGGTCCGGCGGCGGTTCCCGGCAAGGGACAGATCGGCCAAGGCGGCCTCCTCTTGTGCGACGTGTGCGGCAAAGGGTGCGGCGGCATGGCCCGCGGCGGCCAAAGACGAATGGCGGCCCTTCAGCCGCCATCCCGGTTCATGCGGCGGCGCGCGTCACTGCACGCCCATTTCCTTGCCCCAGTTGTCGGCCACGGCCTGCTTGGCCTCCGACTGCTCGGCGAGGCTCGGGAAGATCGCCTTGGCGTAGTTCTCGGCCGGCGGCAGGTTGTCCAGCATCTCCTGCGGGATCACGCCGCGCGCGGTCATGTCGTTGAAGCGGATCGGGTGGCAGTAGCCCTTGAGCCAGCCCAGCTGACCCTCGTCCGAATAGAGGTACTCCATCCAGAGCTTCGCGGCGTTCGGGTGCGGCGCATAAGCGGAGATCGCCTGCACGTAGACGCCGGCAATGACGGCATCCTCGGGGACGATCACTTCGACCGGCGGGTTGCCGGCCAGCTGGTCGCGCATGGCCAACAGGTTGTAGTCCCAGTCGAAGTAGATCGGCGTGGTGCCCTGTGCGATGTTCTGCGCCGAACCGTTCACCGGCACCAGATTGCCGTTTTCCTTCAGGCCCTTGAAGAAGGCGATGCCCTTGTTCAGCGCATCGGCGCCAGCGGTGCCGCCCTCGGCGGTGCCCGCAGCATAGACCGCCATCATCACGGAGTTGCCGGTGCGCGGATCACCCTGCAGCGCCACGGAATTGGCGAACTGCGCGTCCTTCAGGTCGGCGAAGGATTTCGGCGCCTCGGGGAAGATGTCCGAGTTCACGGCAAAGCCCAGAACGCCGTAATAGTCGCCGTACCAGTAGCCGTCCGGGTCCTTTGCATCGTCGGGGATCGAGTCCCAGGTCGAGACCTTGTAGGGCTGGATCAGGCCTTCGTCCTTGGCGGCGGGGCCGAAGGACAGGCCTACGTCGATGACGTCGGGCGCCTGCGGGCCGGTGTTGCCCTTGTTCGCCTTGATGGCTTCCAGCTCGTCGGCGGAACCGGCGTTCGGGTTCAGCTCGTTGACCTCGATGCCGTATTTGGCCTTGAAGCCTGCGATCACGTCGCCATAGGCGCACCAAGAGTGGGGCAGGGCGATGGTGGTCAGCATGCCTTCGGCCTTTGCGGCGTCGATCAGTTCCTGCGAGGGTTCGGCATGGGCGGTGGCAGCACTCAGCGCGGCAGCAGCAACGCTCACCGTCAGCGAGGCCTTGAATTGGTTGGTCATGTCTGTCTCCGAAAAATTTCTCGACACCGGTTCCTGTCGGTGCCGTGTCAGCGCAGGCATTAATCCCGTTGCATGACGAATTGACGGAGGTTCTGTAAAAGTTTTTTTCGACCGCCGCGCCCCCTGCGCGACGGCGGTCTTCACGGAGCTCCCGGCATGCCGAACAGCGCAGCGACGGTCTCCATGTCGCGCTCCACCGGGGCAAAAAGCCTCCTCCGTGCTGGTGGTGTCGTCACCCGCCAGCGTCAGTTGCGCGACGTCGTCGTTGCGCCCCGTCCCGGTACACCAGACGAACCCCAGCCCCATACCGTTCACCACCGCCTCGTAGAGGCCTTCGCGCGGGATCGTCAAGTCGTTGCCCGGGATCGAAAGTGGGGGTGCGCTACCTCCTGTCACGCGGCCATGCTTTTCGCACAGTCGTTTCAGCGCTCGAACGCGGCGGCGAGGCTCTGACGGTATCTGGAGACGGTCATCTTTTGGCGACGAGGGCGGAACAGGTTGGCGGTTTCATCTTGGGCGCAAAGGAACCTTTGCGCCTGCCTTGCCGATTTGGATCGGCCCAGGATTTTCTCGCGCTTTCGCGTGGGTCTGTGCGACCCCTCAATACGATTGTTCAGTCCCTTGTACGCCCGGTGATCCACGTTCAGCCCGAGCCGCCGCAGGGCCGCGCCGCAGCTGCGCAGTTTGTCCGTCACGATGATGCGGGGCTCACCCCAGCGGGCGATCAGCCGTGAAATGAAACGCTTCGCCGCCCGCGCATTGCGGCGCGTTTGCACGAGGATCTCGAGAACTTTGCCGTTGCGATCCACCGCGCCACAGCCAGTGTCGCACGCCGTTGATCATGATCACCACCTCGTCCAGGCGCCATGTGTCAGTGGGCGCATAGCGCGGACCCGTTTCGCGATATGCGGCCCGAATTTCTCCACCCATGCTAAGCGAGAAGCGATAATACGCCAAGACCGCGTAGGAAATGATGGAGCGGGGAAAGCGGTGGCCTTTCAGGCGCGGTGCGGAAATCTGACGGATCATCGCACGGAGCTACAAAACTGCACTGCGAAGGGGGTAGTGGGTCACTTTGAAATTAGAAAGCGACCCCTCGCGCGAAGGGCAATAACTTGACGACCCCTTTGAGCCCATTTTCTAAAATGCTTCGCAACGCACGAATGGCGGCTTTTGGGATTACCTGGTTTCATGGCCGCGCTGAAATCTCTTGATCCAAAGTCACAAAACTCTTCCGCTCAAGGTCCATCGCACATCGCCACCGTGTCCGCAGCGCCCTCGCATTTTCCGGTATCCGTTGTTTCAATGGTTCCGCCGAAATCATGCGCTCGGTGCGAAAGTAACGAAACCCACCGCGAAACTCGCACCACGCGGCCAGAATGCGACCCTCATCCCGATAGCCCAGTAGGATCGGCCAAACCACACGACTGGTCTGCGTGCTATTTCCGTCCCGATAAATCAGTGCCAGCTTTCTATGGGCACGGATGGTATTGCGCAGCAGTGCGGCATCCACTGTTTCTGAAGTCGGGGTGACCGGGGCGATGCTGGTCGCGGGTTCCAATACATGTCCGCGCAATCGTTCCGGCACCACCACCTCGATCTTAGCCAGCAGGTTCAGCGCGGCTTCGGCTAAGTCTGGCTCACCCCGACTGGCAACCCAATGCGCCCCCAAAACAGCGGCATCTAACTCGTCCGAGGTCAGCATCAACGGCGGCATGTCAAAGCCTTTTTCAAGAACATATCCGATACCAGCTTCACCACGGATCGGGACATCTTGCGCCATCAAGGCCGCGACATCACGATATACCGAGCGTTTCGACGACCCCAGTTCCTTCGCGATCTTCTCAGCAGAGACCGGCCCCCCCACGCGTCGCAGCAGTTGAACAATTTCAAACAGGCGCTCTGCCTTACGCATGATCATACCCTTTAGCCTGATGCTGCCACTATGCTGTCAGCATGCCATATTTATCGCGCTCAGAAAACATGACAGGAGAGTGTTTGAAAAAAGGAAGTGAGACTGTCATGATTAAAGGAAGCTGTTGCTGCCAAGCCGTTCAATTTGAGCTGGCGAACCCACCTTCATTTGTAGGAACTTGCCACTGTTCGCGGTGTCGAAAAGTTGGCGCAAGCACGATTGCATTTGTCAAACGCGAAGACGTGAAATGGATCTCAGGCAAAGACTGCGTGCAGGTTTTCGAGCCGGTTGCACCCTACATCTACCAGCGCTGCTTCTGCAAAATCTGTGGCACGTCCTTGGGTGAGATTTTGTCGACTGAAGACAGCTTCCCAATTGCTGTGAACACTCTGGATGGCGATCTGGGCCTTGTGAACCAATCCCACGAATTCGTTGGTGAAAAACCCTCATGGTATGAAATCTGCGATGATGCACCTCAGAATGTCGGACATCCTGAGTAGGTATTTGCGGACACTCAGGCCATTGTTATGAATGCCTGCTTTGTCCGCATAGCCGACCTCGGGCGTATCAGATTGCTGCGCTCCTTCGCCAATGTCGGCTTTCGGGAAGCTGCATCGCAGCGTCGATAGCAACGGCCAATGTCCGCAAAGGGCCAACACCGGTCATCCCCTGCGCCTGGCGCGAACGGCAGCTCTGGGCCGTTACTAACCCTTTTCAAAAATCGACTGCGTTGCAACATCGTACTCAAACAGATGAAGGCGCCCCTCTTCGATCAATTTCGCCGCTCGGCCGACATGGTCCGGTAAGACGTAGAACCATTCCTTGGGGTAAACCTTCTTCCCGAAACGATCCGTTACATAGAGCTCGGCCGGCCTGGCCGCAGCGAAGAAACGATGAAGAAGATTCTCAACTTTGCGGCGGGGCAGGTTTTGCAGTTCATAGGTTGCGACGATGTCCACGGGGGCCAGCAAGAACGTGGGATCGTTCCGGGCATCTACAACTCGGCGCGCGACATCCTGACTGGTCACTCCGATCTTATGCAGGATCATTCGTTCCGCCCTGATCGCAGGATCCTCAGAGCGTGACCGAGCGACGTAAATCGTCCCGGAAAGTTCGAGCTGATCCGTTTCCCAGTCTGGATCGAGGGGTCCAAGCCCGACCTTCTGAACCATACGGGCCGTTTTATCATCGTTGAGCGACTTGCGGAACGAAGACATGAGAGGATCACTCTCCATGCCGTTGGAAAAGATGACCCGAAGTCTGTGGTCACGAGAGCCGCCTCGCGCAGACATTTCGGATTTCTCAGCTATCATCACGAGAAGCCCGTTGCGGATAAAGAAATCGCCTTCTATAGGCTCAATCACGGACCATTTCTTTACAGGCAACGCTTGGCGATCGCCCGCCTCTAAAGCCTGCTGCACCGCTTCAAAACGCTCTGCAAACCTCTCGAAGTCGCTACAGGGAACAAATTCCGCCCGATGATCGGGCAAATGCCGGTCTGCGGCAGGCGTCGTATGTTTCAAGTTGATCAGTGACGCATCCACCGAAAGTTCGTCATCATCGAAGATGTCATCGAGGCTGGCAGGCACATCAGAACCTAGTGGCTCATCTCGCCAAGATTTCAACGCATGCGCAGGTTTGTCGTCCAGGAGCCCAAACCGATCATCCAACCGCATTTGGTCTGTCGGCGCAGACTTGATGGATGCCCAGATCGAACCGAGCCGCATCTCGTCATGGTCCACCGCGTCAGGATCGGGAACGCGCCCGTGTTTCTCAAAGAACGCTGAGACTTCTCTCAGCGCGCCCGCTCCTTGGTCGGAAGCTACAGTGGCGCGGCTGCCGCGCAGCCTAACATCCAACAGGCCGAATTCATCGTCTTCCGCAAATATGTCATCCAAGCTCGGCCGCGTCATTGTATCGCGCCCTCGCGCAGCCGCTTCGCCTTCTCAGCTTTCAGCCAGGCCAGCGCCTCTGCCATCCGCTTCTCCAGGGGATCGGCGGAATGAACGTTCGGCTCACGTCCTTCACTGGCCCGAAACGCCTTGATCCTCGGCCAGAGGGTTCGAGCCTCGTCGCCGGTCATGTTGACCCGCAACGCAACCATCGCCGATTGGACATGAGCCAGGAGCTCCGAGTTCAAAGACTTCGATGCGACCTCGAACCGCTCACGAAACGTGTTCACACTGTCGATGAGCTCAACATCGATGTCGCGGACGTTGATGAATTTTTTGACCATCTGCAGCAGCGTATTGGGGGCGCTGTCTCCGGCTTCATCCCCATCGTCATCAAAAGCTTCCGCCGTGCCGGGGCTGCCGTTCAAAGGTGACTGCCCTGCAGCGAAGCCACGCTCAGCTTCTCGCCGCGCCAAAGTTAGCACGTTCATATGCGCCGCAAGGTGTTGCCGAACAGACTCGGCCTCTTCTGAATCCAGAGTTTCGTATCTGCGCTCAATGATGTCCGTCAGAACCATTTGCGTGGCAACCTCGGGCGCCGTGTCGGGAGAAAGGACCCGTCTATCCATTTCCTGGTAGGCGGTAGCCATCAAGTCGTGCATGTCCTTCTCGCAGATTTCCCGAGCACGATCAGTGGGTGGCTCAATCAGTCCCCTGATACCGATGGTGACGTTGCCTTCGGCGTCAGTGCCGACTGGGGCACGCACGTCGCCATCCTCGCGCCGATAGAATTTGAAGTTGGGTGCCAACACCTGCTCCATGAGCAGAGAACCAGAAATGGCCTTCAGCATATCGTTGACCGCGTCCGTCACAACGCCGGTTTCCACACCCGGCTCGGCAACCAGGTTGGTGAAGAGCGCACGCGGCTTACCCGGGGCATCGCGGGTGGCTCTCCCGATAATCTGCACGATTTCGGTAAGCGATGACCGGTAGCCGATCGTCAGGGCATGTTCACACCAAACCCAGTCGAACCCTTCTTTCGCCATACCAAGCGCAATTATGATGTCGACCTTCTCGCGGTCCGCCGTATCGTCTCGACGACCATCAGCGCCTTTGATCTCTCGAGAAAGCGCAGATTTAACGATGTCGCGGCCTGGTCCGTCATCAACCAGATCGGCGATTTTCAGAATCTGCCCATCTGGCCTGCGGACCAGATCAAATCCGGTCTCAGGATCGCGACCTTCATGGACACCCAAGAGGTCGAGAATCTTCCCGACCTCGTTGTACTTGTCGTCGAATGCCTCGGACGACCCCCGGTGAGGAATATGGATGATCGTCTTCTGGTCAGGGTTCAGCACCCCTGGCAATCCGTTGACGTAATTGCCCTTGTAGAATTCGTAGTTGATCCCGAGTGCCTTGAGAAATTCGTAGCCTTCCAGCTGCTCGTAGTAGCTGTAGGTGATCTTGGTGAACCGATCCTCATCCTCTGGCCGCAACACCGGATCCGCATCCCCGCGGAAATAGCTGCCGGTCATTGCCATCACATGGCATTCCGCTCGGGAAATCAGGCTGCGCAGGATCACGCCCAGCCGGTTGTTCTCGGAGGCAGAGACATGGTGGAATTCGTCAATGGCTATGAAGCAATTGTCAAAAGCCTCGATCCCCACAGTTCTTACCACCTCATCGAAACCGAACCGGAATGTGGCATGGGTGCAGACCAGCACCTTGGCATCGCTTTTCAGAAATGCCTGAAACGCCTTGACCTTTTGCTTGTCTGCGTCCTCGCCCGTTAAACAGAGGTTCCAGCGATCCTCGACGTCCCAGTTCGCCTCAAACCCGTAGCGGGTCAGATCCGTCGAGCGGAATGACCCGCCAATCGATGTCTCGGGGACGCAAACGATCGTCTTTTCCAGCCCCTGATGAAGCATCTTGTCGAGAGCGACGAACATGAGCGCGCGGCTCTTGCCAGCGGCCGGCGGCGCTTTGAGCAAAAGGAACTGCGCCGCTCGGGCGGCATAGGCGCGGGCCTGCATCGGGCGTTGGCCCAACTTGTTGGTTGTCGAGTTGGAGCGCCCATAGGTCACGTTCACCATTTCAACCATGTCATTCTTCCTTCGGGCGCGCGTTGATAATCTGGTTCACGCGGCAGCGGGTTGCGACCCATGTCTCCAAGTCCGGTGAGGACCACGCGATCAACTTTAATGCGTCTTGGTACTTCGATGATGGGCCTTTGTCGAAAATCGCATTGTGGTGCGCGATGCGGTTACGCCAGCGGCGCACGCTTTCGATCAAGTCGTGCAAGTCTTCCAGCTTGGCGTCCCATGGGGCGTGCTTGAACACCCGCTGAAACCCTTTCGGGAACAGATAACGCTGGAACCGCTTGGTCGTTAGGTGCTCCCAAAACCCGAAAGACAAAGCCGAAACCATGTGGTGGGCGTCCATAACGTCACCGTGTTGATCGGTCTCATCAGCGATCGCGTTGTCGAGGTCCTTTCTGCGAACTGGGTCCAGGATCTTGAGGAACGTTGGGTTTTCGAACCATCGCTGGTCACGGAACGTTAGCGCGTTGTGTATGCTGTTCCGGCAGGTCACTTCGGCCATATGCAATGCAAAGTGAAAGGCCTCGGACAGGTCGCAGTTCCAGAGGTAGATGTCCTCGCGCGCCACCCCGGAATCACCGGCCGCAGGGGCGTATCGCTGCAGTCTTCGGTCACTCAGGCAGTCGGTTAACAGCTTCTGAACCCTAAGATCGGTCAGAGTTTGAACTTGATCCGTGGCCACATCGGCGCTATCTATTGCTTCGTGAGACGCGGTGAGGTTGCCTTTAGGTGCTTCGGCAGGCTTCTGGCCCCTCCCGTGGACAAGATCATGAGGCGGGCCTTCGGGCGCCGCCTCGCTTGTTTTTGGGGGTGTCGTTTGCCCGCTCATGCCTTCGCGCCCTTCTTATCCTGCGATTTCACCTTGGCGGCATAGAGCTTGAAGAGCTTCTCCAACCGCTCGGTGTCATTCCGGAAGGGGCGGCCGATATACATCGTCTCCAAGAGGTCATCGTTCTCCCGATGCACGGTGCGCAGGTCGTCCGGCATTTTGTCGGGGTCGTAGAGTTCGGCGATGGTCTTGGGAAAATGCGAGTAGCGGCACTTGAGGATGCGCCGCGCAGAGGCGGATAGCTCGGCCAGTTGATCCTCGCTGAACTTCGGCACGGGGAAGGTGTTCCAACCGAGGGTGTTGGAGTAGCGGAAATCGGACTTCAGCTTGCCGCAGACCGTGGCGATCCAGACGAGATGCAGGCGCGATGCGATCAGCGCGATGCACCATTCAGGAGCGTCGTAAAGGACATGGTTATTGTCAGAAGACACAATTCGACCAGATGCACGATCAACTGGCAGATAGTCACGGCGCTCCGAGCTGGTCCTTGGAACCAGCATCATGTGGCTTTGAGGAGCGTTGTGCTCTCGGAACTGGTGTGGTCGTCTAGCCAGTCGCTTGGTGCCTGCGTCAGAACTCTTCGAACGATCCAGCGCCACCCGCTCAATGCGTTCTGCGACAGCTGGAAGTGATTTGGCAAACTCCAAGTCCTCATCGTCTATCCAGAGACAGAACCGATCGAGCCCTTTGATCACTTCGTTCGATCCAACGAACTTGAAAATAAACTTGTCGGCATCAGGCTCTTCCTCGAGCAGTGCTTCGCGTTCAGCGGGAGACAAGATCAGGTGGCCGAAGTCGTATGGGAAATTCCCGGGCCCCATCGAACCAAGTCCAAATATGGATTTCCTGGTAGCTTCGACGAAGACCTCGGGGCCGTCGAGAAGGTATGCATTGATGTGGGCGCACTCTATCCGAAGTTCGCCATCGAACAAATTCCGGACCTTCTCCCCCCCAGACGACAAGCCGACGATTACACATTCAACGGCGGCGTTCTTGGCGGCGTTGTTGCGCCACTTGAAGGGACGATGGGCAAAGAAAATTTCGATGGGCGCTGTCAGGACGGTACTCCAAAGGGGTTCGACTGCTGCCCCTTGGACGGTAGAACTCGTCGTAATCAGCGATGACTTGGAGCGTCCATTTCGAAGATATTGAGAAGCCAAGAACATCCACGCCGCACTGAAATCGAGTCGCCCCGCATTCGAGACGTTTCCTTCGAATACAGCATTGAAGTCGTCCCTTTGCTCCCTCGATCGATATGTCGTTCCGACGAACGGCGGATTGCCCGCGATGAACACTTCCTCTCCCTCGCCAGGAGGCGGGCAGACCTCCTCCCAGTCGATACGCAGGGAGTTCCCAGTGCGGATATGCGCCGCATCCTTCAAAGGCAGCGCAGCCGGACGCCGCCCAAACACCTCGGCAAAGCTGGCATTGGCTTGATACTCGGCAATGAACAGCGCGAGCTTGGCGGTCTCTGCCGCAAAATCCGCGATCTCGATCCCGTAGAAATTGCTGATCGGGATGGCCGAAAACATTTGCATCGAGCCGGGGCCGTTGAGTTCCTCCAGCCGCTGCAGGATGCGCGTCTCCCGCGCCCTGAGTTCGCGGTAGGACACGACCAGAAAGTTGCCCGAGCCACAGGCAGGATCAAAGACGCGAATACGCGACATGCGATCCAGCACCTGTTGCAAGGCTTTCGCGCGATCCCAAGCCTTGTGGATTTCGGCATCCAGATCATCGAGAAAAAGCGGCCCGATCACCTTCATGATGTTCGGGACCGAGGTGTAGTGCATCCCCAGTTCCGAGCGCTGCTTGGGGTCGGCCACCGACTGGATCATCGACCCGAAGATGTCAGGGTTGATCTCGCGCCAATCAAGATCGCAGGCATCTCGCAGGTAGCGGAAGGCGATTGTGTCAAAGCGCGGCGCATCGATTGTGCCCGCGAACAGTCCGCCGTTGACGTATTCCAGCTCTGCCGTCCATGCTGGCAGTGCGCCGCGCTTGTCCTTAGGCAGGTTCATCGCGTTGAAGGCGGCAATGATGGTTTCACGTGCCTCTTCGCCCTTGTCGCCAGCATGGGTAAACAGAAGGTGCGAGAACTGGTTGTCCGGGAAGATGCCCACGTCCTCGGCGAACATGCAGAAGATGAGGCGCATCATCAGCTGGTTCATTTCGTGCCGGCGCTCGTCGCTGCCCCAGTCTGGGTTGGCTTTTGTCAGCGCGTCATAGAGGCGGGCGAGTTTACCAGTTGCCTTGACGTCGACAGGGTTCTCTTCGACCGCGCGGTAGCGTTCTTTGCCCGCTGCAGGCAAGAAGAAGCCGAAATGATCACCAAGCTCGCTGAAGGTGCAATGCAGCGTATCGCCTGAAGCCGGGTGTTCCGCTGCAATGGTTACGCCGTCGGTCGCGATCAAGATCGCGGGCTTGGACGCCTTGGTCTTCTTTGAAGCGCGCAGTTGATCGAGCGTGACATCGGTCAAGCCCTTTAGGGCAGGCGCGTAGTGGAACTTCTTGTTGAACAGAACGCCGCCAGGAAGATCCGACTTGTTGGTCGAGCCATTGCGCAACTTCGAGATCGCCGCCTTGGCCGCGTCCGTCGCCTCGGCAAAAGCAAAGGGAAACTCATTCGGATCAAATGGCTTGGCCGCAATCTCGGCAAGGGCATCATAAATTTCAGTCGGGTTCATCAACAGGCCTCGGAATTCGTTACACTATTCGTAGTCAAAGAAGCCGCCGGAAACTACCGAAAATAAACGCGAAATACACGCCTGGCGAAATCTCTTTGACCGGATTTCAATCGATCTTCTGCCCGGCGGCCGCTCGATACCCTCGCCGCGTCTTGTTCGCTGCAAGCTTCATGAGCGCGGAGACGGCTCCACCCTCGTCGGGATGCTGTTCGATCAGCATCTGCCCTCGAAACCCAATTCGACCCCATTCCCGCACGAGGCATGCGCCGCCAAAAAGGTCTGGCTGAACGCTCATTCGATAGAAGCGCCGCATGTTGAGAGACGGGTCGATCCGTTTGAGATCGACTGTCGTCGGGAACACTTCCATTTGCTGCATATCATCCAACATATTGGGCTCTTCTTTCTTAAGTTCCACAATATCAGGTGGACATCTGTGTTTCCACTATGTTCAAATTTTCCCGACTCAGATGAAACCTCTTCACTGAACTCTCCCCTAACTTGGCAGACCTTCTGCGGGTTCGGGACTTTGACTGTGCTTCGTGTTCTTCGATAGGGCGACAAATGGTAAAAAGCATCTGCATCTTCTCGGACGGAACCGGCCAGATGGGCGGCGCCAGTCCAGACCAACGGCTCTCAAACGTTTACAAGATGTACCGAGCCATGCGCCCGGGACCAGATTCGCCCATTAGTCCGAAGGACCAAGTAGCCTTTTACGACCCCGGCTTGGGAACGGGAGAAAGTGGCGGGTTTTTCGGTCGGATCAAGCCGATCCTTGAAAGCGCCGTCGGCACCGGCATCGACCACAACATCATCGATTGCTACGAGCAGATCATCGCCCATTACGAACCCGGCGACCGTGTGTTGCTGTTCGGGTTCTCGCGCGGGGCCTACACGGTAAGAGCACTCGCCAATGTCATGAACCTTTGCGGTGTCCCAACGCAGATGCCCGATGGCTCTCCGGTGCCGCGTCACGGGCCCGGCCTGCGCAAGATCGCCAAGGACGCTGTGAAGTTCGTCTATAACCACGGGGCCGGGAAACCACGGACACAGAACCCATATTTTGTGAACCGCGAAGAGCTCGGCAAACGATTCCGAAAGAAGTATTCAAGCTTTCCCATTGAAGGTGACGGTAACCAAGGCAACGTTCAGCCAACATTCATCGGGGTCTTCGACACGGTGGCATCACTGCGAACGGCTGTTGTCCGCACCTTGGTCTGGGGCGTCACGTTCGGGGTCGGGTCGGCTGTTGCCGCAAGCGTTGCATTCGGGTGGTCTTGGCTTTTGGTTCTTCCACTCGGCGTCCTACTAGTTGCACTTCTTTGGCAGCTTGGTTCCCTGTTGCTCGACAACTTCAAATATTTCTCGGACGATCCCGAGCGCAAACTGAAGCTCTGGCGCCCAACGGATTGGCCGCAGATCCTCAAGACAGGTCATTTCGCGGCTTGGAACAAGCGCAACTACGACAAGTGGCTGGATCCCGATGTCCAACACGCCCGTCACGCCATGGCGATCGACGAGGACCGTGCTGACTTTCCAAGGGTTGGATGGGCATCGAAGGCGGCCGCGATTGAGACCAAAGATCGAGAGCCGAAGTGGCTGAAGCAGATCTGGTTCCCGGGCTGTCATAGCGACATCGGCGGAAGCTATCCCGAGGCAGAGTCCCGCCTGAGCGATATCGCCCTCGATTGGATGGTCGACGAATTGAAAGAGTGTGTGCCGTCGATCCAGATCAACGAGAACGTCTTGAACCGCGCCCCTGACCCTCTGGGTTTGCAGCACCGCGAAGACGCGATGGTAGCATTTGGCCCCCTCCGCATCCGCTGGAAGAAGGGAATTCGCGCAGTTGGCGACGACTTCCCGCTCCATCCTTCAGTCGAAGAGCGCATGCGAGCCAAGGCCGTCGCCCAGTGTGGCGAGGTCAAACCCTACCGACCTGCCCAGTTGAAAGAGCGACGCGACTTGAAATTCTACTACGATGAATAGGGGACTAGCCGACGGCGCTCACCCACCCAACAACTCCTCGATGAAGTCCTCCTGCCGGTCGAGCACCGCTTCCCATTCCTTCGGCACGGCGGCTTCCCGCTCGAGCGCCTCGGGCTCGGGCTGCCCGCGCCCGGCCTCCATCGCCATCACGCTCATCGCGCGCGCTTCGCGGCGCTGCGAACGGTCCCGGACCGGTGCGCGTTCGGCTGGTTTCGCCTGCTCGTCTCCACCAGTCTCATCTCCACCATCCCCACCCCATGGCCCCACGCCTTGGACGCTAGGCGGGTACGGGAATGGCTTGCCCTCCTGACGGGCCAACATGTCCTTGAAGAACGGATCGTCGTAATACTTGATCCGGCTCGCCTTGATCGGATGCTGGGGCGAGGCGAGGATAATCACCTCGTCAGGGTCCATCAGCCGCGCCTCTGTCTCGGACAGCAGTGGCCGTTCTTCGAGCCGCGCTGATGTCGAAGTCGCCCCGAGGAAGCCCTTGTTGCGGCCATACATCCGGGTCACCGCCTCGCGGGTGGTGCTCCCGACGGCGGCGGAGACCTCCTTCACGGTTCGCTGGTCCCGCGGCGTGATGTAGAGCTTCAGCCCTGCCCCGTTCTCGAGGCTTTCGCGGCCTTCGGGCCCGTAGATCCGGTCGAGCGAAGCCAGCGACTGCGCGATCATTGCGACGCGGCCGCCGTAACTTGCCAGCGAATGGATCGCCCGTTCGAGATAGGGCATCGCCCCCATCTGCTGAAATTCGTCGATCATCATCATGACGGGCCAGGGCTCATCCGGACCCGGCTCGTTCAGCCGGATCGAGGCAATGAGGTCGGCGAACATCAAGCGCAGGAGCGGCGCCAGCGTCGCGATATGATCTTCAGACACCGCGATGTAGAGCGATTGCGGGGTTTTGCGGAAGGTCGAGAAATCAAAGTCGCTCGCCTCGGTGGCCGAGCGCACCGCCGGGTTGTCCCATTGTTTGAGACCGGCCGTCATCAGCGCCTGGATGTTTGAGGTCAGCAGCCGTGACGAGGCCGAGGCCGCATTGGTCCAAAGCTCGCGTAGAATGTCTTCTTCGGCCTCGTCTGCATAGGTCTTGTACTGGGCGTTCTTGTATTCGCCCCCGGCGACGATCTTGTTCACCTCGCCTAGGTTCGGCGTGCCGCGCTGGATCGCCAGCAGACAGGCCGCGACGAAGATCGACTTGCCGGCCTCGGAGAAGGTGTCGAGTGTCTTGTTGTCCTTGTCGAGGAAGAGGTCAGCGAGGATCGACACCTCGGTGAAGCGCTGCGCGAATGTCGGGGCCTTGGCGATCCGCGCCAGAGGGTTGTAACGATGCGTGGCGTTGGCCCAATCAAACGGGCTGAACCGATAGACCTCGTCACCGTTCAGTGCCCGCAGCCGTGCAGTCTTTTCAAAATTCTCGCCTTTCACGTCGAGCACCACCACCGAGCCCGCGAAACTCAGCAGGTTTGGGATCACGAAACCAACGCCCTTACCAGCACGGGTCGGGGCCACCATCATCACATGCGGGATCATGGTCGAGGAGATGAACTCAGCTTTGGAGATCGGCGCGCCAAGCTTGCCACAGACGAAACCCTTGCCCGGGGCCTGCAACATGTCGTTCTTCTTCAGCTCCGCCTTGGTCTGCCAATGGGCCGATCCGTAGTCGTCGCGCTCTTTCTTCCAGGTCCAGGCAAGCGCCAGGGCGCCGAGGCCAATTGAACTGAGCCCGACGGCGCCAAACCCCACCCTGAACGCCTCGGGGTGCGCAGCGCGAGTGCCGGCGCTGGCCTTCCATAGCGCCAGCATATCGAAACTCTGAAACCCGGTCTTCAGGGCCAGAGTCAGGTAGAAGGCGGCAACGATGGTGCCGATGACGGCGCCGCAGATCACACCGAAGAGAAGCGCAGCCCAGAGGGGAAGTGTCTTGGTCATGGTGGTCATCCCCTTCAGAATTCCATCTCGTCATCGAGACCACGATCCAGTTCTTTGGCCCGGCCAAGATCACGCCCCAGCTCCTCCTGCTGGCCACGCATCCGCGCCACCTCCGTCGCCTTGTCCTGCTGCAACCCGGCGGCGCGGTCGGTGAAGACCTGATCGCCTGTCTCCTCGAAGGTCATCTCGAGGAATTCCTGCGTGACGGTGATTTGGTCGATCTTGCTCGGCAGGGCCGCATCCAGCACCTCGTAGTTGCCACGGCGAAGTGCAGCCAAGCCCTCCTCCCCCAGCTCTTTGAAGAGCTCGGAGTGCAGGGTCCGCTCGACAATCTCTTCCTGTTCCTCGGTGAGCTTGCCGTCCCGCAGCATGTCGGCGAGGTCCTGCAGGTAGGGATTGGGCGTCCGGTCATCCTCGTCGAGGAGCGGCAATGTCGCCTCTTCCTCATCGGCAAGGGTTCGGCCGATCTCGACGCCCAGTTCCTTGGCGCGTTCCATCAGCGCGTCCATCACGCCGTCGACCTTCTCGAGCGCGGCATCGAGTTGATCGTCATTGGCCGTCTCTACGCTGAGACCGTCCTTCGACAGCACCGCGTTCATGTCCCGCTCGACCCAGTCCTGCGCCATACCATAGTTGCGCGTGCCGCCCGCCGCGATCCGGGCCACCAGCTCCTCGCTGTCCATTCCGGCTTCCTCGGCACTCTCGAGCACCTCACGCAACCCCTCGTCCTTGCCAGACTGCAGCGCGCCGATCAGCACATCGCTGCCCGCCCCCGGCGGATAGGGTTCTTCGAGCTGCTTGCCAAAGCGCGCGCGCAGTTCCGGGTCCGGCACCATCTGAGAGAGATCCGCGATGATCGGTGCGGCCTTGGCCTCGAATGCGGCGCGTTCGGCCGGGTCCAGTTCCTCGGCCTTGAGCCTCAGCGCCTCGATCGTGCGCTCGGAATAGTCGATCGCGTCACCGACGGTCTTGATGTCCTTCATGTCTATCTCTCCTTCGGTGAAGTTCCACGGCGTGCCCGAGCCAAGCCCGTCCGCCATGCCGCGTACGGCGCGCGCCAAGTGGCGCTGGTCCATCCGGTCCAGCAGATCTGCGAGGTTCTTGTAGTCCTTGGCGAAGCCGACCACCTGCGCCTGCGCGATGGCGGATTCTTGGGCCGTCATGACGATCTCGCGCGGCAGCCTCGCCTCTTCCTTGGCGCGGTAGATCTCCTCGATCCCGGCGGGCTTTTCGAAGATGCCGCGCTCGAGCCGGGTGGTGGCATCAAGCATCACGCCGTAGCGTTCCGCGATCTCGGCCTGCTTCTCGCGCATGAGCTGCGGCGACATTACGCCCTCGGCCCAGCAGGAAAACCAGGTGCCGTTTTCGACGCCGCGATTGTTCAGGATGATATGGGCATGCTTGTGCGCCCGGTCGTCATGGACCGCGAGCACATAGTCCCACTGGTCGCCGTATTCGCCGCTCTCGAAGAAATGCTCCGTCCAGTCCATCGCGATGTCGCGGACCTGGTCGACCGTCACGTCGGTCGGGAAGGAGAGCAACATGTGCGAGGTGAAGCCGAGCTTGGTCGAGCCGCGCCAGGTCCCGGCCCAATCCTCGATGATGTCTTCCTTCTGCTCCTCAGAAAGCACCGCCGCATCGGTCAGCGCGTTGGTCATCGTCGAATAGGTGTAGACCGCCTTGTCGTTGATGTAAGAGATCTGCGCCCCGAGCGAGGCGCGCGTCTTGCAGCCCCCGGCCCGGATCCGTTTGAAGACCGCCGCGCGGCTCTGGCCCGAGGCCGCCTTCAGCGCATTGCGCGCTGACATGGATCCGACGCGCGCGAAACTGCGACCCTGCCGACGGCCCGCCAACCGCGCATCGATCCGTGCCGCGGCCTGGCCCCGGATGCGCTCATCCTCCCAGAGCCGGCCCATGACCGAGGCGTAGAGGGCGAGCGGATCAGCCATTCCGGACGAGCCTCAATCCGCCGCGCTCGAGCGTGCGCAGGTCATCCTCCAAAACTGCGCTCTCCGCCCCCTGCCCTTCTTCCTTTTGCGGCCACTCCTGAAGACGCAGCGCCTGCGCCGCATCCTTCATCCGGCCCATCTCGCGGCTCATGGACTGGGCCAGATCGAGCAGTTCGATCAGCACCGCGCGATCCGCCTCCGAGACCTCCAGCCGACCACGATGCACCGCCTTGGCAAGGGCCAGTCCAGCGTCGCTCACGTCCTTCGCCTGACGCCACGCCGCGCAGAATTCTGCGACCAGATCGCGCGGCACATCGAGAAACCCACACCGCCCGCGCAGCACCGCATTCAGTGCCTGCGAGCGGCTTGCATAGCCCCGTTCGCGCCACTCGGCATCGAAGGCGTCCAGCTCGGATCGGCTCGCCCGGAACGCCACCGCCTCGCTTGGATCGCGCACCGTGATCCCCTCGCCCGCCTCCTCTTTCGCGAGCCGGTTCACGTGGCGCGCAGAGATGCCAAACACCGCCGCCAACTCTTTCGCGCTCTCGCCCGCCGCGAAGCGTCGCGCCACTTCGATGCGCTCTTCAAGCTTCAGGTTTTTCGCTGGCCTCGGCATTAGGGCGTTCTCCCGCTTCCAAGGAAAGGATGCATGCGCAGACGCACGCGAGGCAGCGATTGCCCGCAATCGCGTTCGCGTGCGGCGGAGCATTCAGCTTTGCGGGAAACGCCCATGACAGACCCCTCGGACAAAATGTGCAAACATTGGCCATATCCTGCCAACGTCTTCCTCGGGCATTGAACGCCATCAAGGCCCCGCGTTGCAGCGCGACATGGAACGGGTTCCGCCCTCATCGATGCAAGACAACCAGGTCGAAAAAATCTGCTGAAGCTTGTGTTCAAGACGCACGCGACGACAGGCAAACCGAGCGCCTGAACCGGTCACGGATCGGGCGCCAGGAACACGAATACGCCCCGCGCGGGATGGCGCGGATCACGCCCGTTAGGGGCGTCACAATGTTGGTGAGGATCGGCGTCAGACCCCTGCGGATCCGAAGAGCCGCAGGGGTATGTGGGTCAGTGACCCAGTCCCTGAGAGCGCAGATCGTCGTAGCGGCTGCGGGCGATCAGCGCCTCGGTCTCGAGGCTGTCGAGTGTCTCGGGATGGGCGTCGTCATCAAAGGCGGCAAGGTAGGCATCAAGGGCCATGTCGGCTTGCAGTTCGGCGAGGTCGATGGATTGTTCGAGTGTCATGGTGTGATCCTTTCCGTTGATCGTCGTTGGACGGATCGTGGAAAAGAC
>NZ_JAKRFC010000018.1:0-76692 GCF_022348205.1 Epibacterium sp. MM17-32
CTCAGGGGTAGAGCATAACCTTGCCAAGGTTAGGGTCGGGCGTTCGAATCGCCTCGCCCGCTCCATTCGAAACCGAAAAGGCCGCTCCTCCGGGGCGGCTTTTCGCGTTTCAGGCCAGGCACTTGCACTTTTTGATCAAAAGTCTTTGACTGCCGCGCAGCGCCGCGCCAATCCTTGTGACAACCTGAGACAGCAAAGGAATGGCCAGATGTCCTCCGTGATCTACCCGACGACGAATTTCACCGCGACGGAGCAGCTCTGCATCACCCATGGTGAGGGGATCTACGTCTATGACGACAGTGGCAAGGAATACATCGAAGGGCTCGCGGGCCTGTGGTGTACCTCGCTGGGCTATTCCAACACCGAGGTGGTGGAGGCGATCACCGACCAGCTGAATCGCCTGCCCTTCCAGCACACTTTCGGCGGCAAGACCCACGCGCCGGTGATGCAACTGGCCGAGAAGCTCAAGGCGATGGTGCCGGTGGAGGATGCCTATTTCTTCTTTGGCAACTCCGGTTCCGACGCCAATGACAGCCACTACAAGATGCTGCGCTATTACTTCAACGCGATCGGCAAGCCGCAAAAGCGCAAGATCATCACCCGCGAGCGGGGCTACCATGGCGTGACGGTGGCGGCGGGCTCGCTGACCTCCCTGCCCGCCAACCTCGCCCATTTCGACGCGCCCTTGGAGGCACTGTCGATCCTGCGCACCGATGCGCCGCATTACTACACCGGCCGTCAGGGCAATGAGACCGAGGCGCAGTTTGTCGAACGCATCCTGCAAAACCTCGAAGACCAGATCCTCGCCGAGGACCCGGAGACCATCGCCGCGATGATCGTCGAGCCGATCACCGGCGCCTCCGGCGTGATCGTGCCCCCCGAAGGCTACTACGAGGGGCTGCAAGCTCTCCTGCGCAAATATGACATCCTGATCTGGGCGGATGAGGTCATCTGCGGCTTTGGCCGCACAGGCGCAGATTTCGGCTGCACCACCATGGGGATCAAACCCGATCTGATGACCTTCGCCAAACAGCTGTCCTCGGCCTATTTCCCGATCTCCGCCTCCGTCATTCCCGGTTGGATGTATAGGGCGATGGTAGATCAAACCAATGAGGTCGGCGTCTTTGGCCACGGCTATACCTACTCCGGCCACCCCGCCGCCTGTGCCGCCGCGCTAAAAACGCTGGAAATCTACGAGCGCGACAAGATCTTTGAGCATGCCGCCGAAGTGGGCGCTTACATGCAAGCGCAGCTGCGCGAGATCTTCACCGATCACCCGCTGGTTGGCGAGGTGCGCGGCAAGGGGCTGATCGCGGCGCTCGAACTGGTCTCCAACAAGACCACCGGCGCCACCATCCAAGGCGGCAAAGGCGGTGCTGCGGCAGTCAAGGCCTGCCAGGACGCGGGCCTGATCCTGCGCGCCGTGGCCGGAAACGCGCTGGCCTTCTGCCCGCCGCTGATCATCACCAAGGCTGAGGTGGACGAGATGCTCAAACGCACCAAGGCTGGTGTCGACACCGCCTATGAGGCCTTAAAATCCGAAGGCCTCCTGAACAGCTGACCTAAAACAAAAGGCGCCCCGACCAAAACGGGCGCCTTTTCATCTTTTCAAAAATATCTCGGAGCGCGAGGCAGCGCCTCGCAACAGGCTTTTCCCAAAAGGAAAAGCGCAACCTGCGCGCCGCAAGGCGCTCCTTCTGGTAATCCTCAGAAGACCTTGAACGTCATCGTCGTCAGCGACCGCTCGATATTGGGGATCTGCAACAGGTGGTCGTTGATATATTTGCCCACATCCTCGCCCGAGGGGATGTAGAGCTTCATCAGCAGATCATACTCCCCACTGGTGGAATAAAGCTCCGAGTGGATCTCATGCAGCGCAATGTCCTCGGCCACCTTATAGGTGGTTCCGGGTTTGCAGCGGATCTGGATAAAGACGCAGGTGGACATTTCTCGCCTCAGCTTCTGTCAGGTCTGGTTGCCCGGCAACCTCGCATGCAGCGCGAAAAAGGGCAATCCCACCCCTGAGCGCCCCTGATGCGCCACAAAGGCACTGCAGAGGCACAGCAATCCTGCGATCCCCCTTGAGCCTGCGCCACCCCGCACCCTATAAGCCTAGGCGACAGATTGAGGATTTCACCATGCGCACAGCCCAGGTTTCCCGCTCCACCGCCGAGACGGAGATCTCCGTCTCCGTCAACCTCGACGGCAGCGGCACATATGACAATCAGACCGGTGTTGGCTTTTTTGACCACATGCTGGACCAGCTGTCGCGCCATTCGCTGATCGACATGACCATCCGCGCCAAGGGCGACTACCACATCGACGACCACCACACGGTCGAGGACACCGGTATCGCGCTGGGTCAGGCGCTGGTGCAGGCGCTTGGTGACAAGAAAGGAATCAACCGCTACGGCGAGTGCCACTTGCCGATGGATGACGCACAGGTGCGTGCTGCGCTGGATCTTTCGGCCCGACCTTTCCTCGTGTGGAATGTGGATCTGCCGACCCAGAAGATCGGCAATTTCGACACCGAACTGGTGCGCGAGTTCTTTCAGGCGCTTGCGACCCATGGCGGCATCACCCTGCACATCGACCAGATCCATGGGGTGAACAGCCACCACATCGCCGAGGCCGCATTCAAGGCCGTAGCCCGCGCGCTGCGCACCGCGGTCGAGGTCGACCCGCGCAAGGCCGACGCCGTGCCCTCCACCAAAGGCGCGCTCTGAGGCGCGCTTACGCCGCACTGCTGCCCTGCCCTTTGATCCCGTGCCCCTAGACCCTGTGATGGCTCAACGCCACCTCGGGGTTCACACCATCCCGAGGACGATCCCATGCTGACCGCCATCATCGACTATGAATCCGGCAACCTGCACTCCGCCGAAAAAGCGTTTCAGCGCATGGCGGCCGAGGTTGGCGCTGGCGAGGTTGTGGTGACATCCGACGCCGATGTGGTCGCCCGTGCCGACCGGCTGGTGCTGCCGGGCGACGGTGCCTTTCCCGCTTGCGCGGCAGAATTGCGCGGCCACAAAGGCATTTATGACGCGATGGTCGAGGCCGTGGAGGTCAAGGGCCGCCCCTTCCTCGGGATCTGTGTCGGCATGCAGTTGATGGCCACGACGGGTCACGAATATTCCGAGACGCCGGGCCTTGGCTGGGTGGGCGGTGACGTGGTGAAGATCACGCCTGCGGATACGCGCCTCAAGGTGCCCCATATGGGCTGGAACGATCTGGTGATCGACAACCCGCACCCGGTGTTTGATGGCATCTCGACGGGCGATCACTGCTATTTCGTGCACAGCTATCACTTCCGTGTCGCCAATCCGGCCGAACGGCTGGCGCATGTGGATTACGCCGGGGATGTCACAGCGGTGATCGGGCGCGACACCATGCTCGGCATGCAGTTCCACCCGGAAAAGAGCCAGCATGTCGGGCTCAGGATGATCGGCAACTTCCTCACCTGGACCCCCTGACACCCCGCTCTGATCTGGACGCCTGCCGCCCGAAGGGCGGCGCGCGGCGTTTGGCCATCACACTCAACAGATGTCAGAACACGCAACACCAGCCATGCCCATAGGGCACGCGCAGCTGGGCCAAACGCAGCCCAGCCTCAGGCCGCGCTTTGCCTCAGGGACACCGGCGCCACGCCGTAGGCTTTGCGAAAGGCACGGGTAAACCCTTCGGGTGACTCGTAGGCATAGCGGCGGGCGACGGCCTCGACCCGGTCGCCCCGGAGCAGATCCTGCCGCGCCAGCGTCAACCGCCAGCGTCGCAGGTATCCCATCGGCGTCTCGTTCATCTGCGCTGAGAACAGCTCCGAGAACCGCGACAGCGACAACCCCGCCTCCTGCGCCAGATCAGCGGTGGTCCAGACCCGTCCCGGCTCATCATGCATCGATACAATCGCCCGGGCCAGCCGCTGATCCGCAAGCCCTGCCAGCAGGCCCGGCTCTGCGGTGCCTGCCTCGATCAGATGGCGCAGCAGCCGCACCATCAACGCCTGCCCGAGACTCGACAGAACCGATTCCGCCCCGCAGCGATGGGCCTCAAGCTCCTGCCGCATCAGGTCCAGAATCGCGGCCAACTGCGGGGTTTGGGACAACGCCACCTCGACCCGCTGCGGCAATGCCGCCACCAAAGGGTTATGCGCCCCGTCCCAGTCCACCCGCAGCGCAAGGCAGACCGCGCCTGCGGCAGCCTCCGTGCCCTGCACTGTGCTGCCGGGGGTAAACAGCAGGGTCTGCACGCCTGTGCGCCCTGTCAGAACACACAGATTTGCATGCGGATACGCCGCGACATCCACCCGCATCCGAAACCGAGAAATAAGACTGGTGAGACGGTCCATCACATCCTCCACATACGCATATCCGGCGCACATCCGGGTTCTAGGTCAGCTTTTTCGGAATTACCAAGCACAAATGCGTGCAATAGAGATGTCACACAGCCTACCGACCCCATGTCGGCCGCAAGCATACCGGAGTTGCCCATGCTGATCCCTCGCCAGAAAACCCCTGACCTGTCGCTGCCTTTGCTGGGCGGCGGCCAGTTCGACCTTGCCTCCGAAGTGTCCGAACGCGGCACTGTCATCTGTTTCTATCGCGGCCTGCACTGCCCGATCTGCGCCACCTATCTGAAAGAGTTCGAAAAGCGCGCCGCAGATTTTGCCGAACGCGGCGTCAACTGCATCGCCATCAGCTCTGACGACGAGGACCGCACCCGGTTGATGGCCGAAAAGATCGAAGCCAAAAATCTGCGCTTTGCCTATGATCTGCCACTGAATGTCGCCAAGGACTGGGGGCTTTATATCTCGACGTCGCGCGGCACCACCT
The DNA here is from genome assembly GCF_022348205.1 of Epibacterium sp. MM17-32. Lineage (NCBI taxonomy): Bacteria > Pseudomonadati > Pseudomonadota > Alphaproteobacteria > Rhodobacterales > Roseobacteraceae > Epibacterium > Epibacterium sp. MM17-32. The sequence goes on from NZ_JAKRFC010000018.1 coordinate 4,827, forward strand.
CGATCGGCATTGAAGAGCCCGCACTGTTTTCCGAGCCGGGCCTGTTCATGGTGACGCCGGAACAGACGCTCTATTATGGCTCCGTACAGACCATGCCCTTTGTGCGCCCGCATTTTTCCGAACTGGTGGCGGCGCTGGATTTTGCCATCGCCAACAGCTACCCGGCGCGCGGCGAATACACCGGCAGCGTCTGAGCCCAACCGCTTTTGTCCTGCATCACCGGTCCCCTAAACCCATGTGAGCAATGGACATGGCCTTGGCAACAAGGCATATGGGCCTGACCACTTTCACGGTCAGGCCCACTTCCACTTGTACTTGCGTTTCGAAAAATTCAGCCACCGGGACGGGCAGCATCGCTATCTGGTGCTGAGCCTGACGCCAACGCTGTTCGGCGACTGGTGCGTGGTGCAATCCACCGGCCCCATCGGCCAGCCCGGCGGGCAGGAGCGGCGCAACTACTGCCCCACGCTTGATGAGGCGCAATCGCTGTTCGAGAGCACGCGGGACCGGCAGGTCAAACGGGGCTTTGTGCCGATCCCGGTGCAGATGGGGCTGTTCTGACCCCACCGCATTCAGGCTTGAATGCGCGTTACTTCACCCGCGTCCAGGTCTGTTTCGAACAGATCAGCCCGCCCGCCACGCAACCACGCAGGCGCAGGCTGTCGCCGCTCAGATCCATCTTGCCGATGTAGATCTTGTTGTTGGAGGGCCGCCAGACCTTGCCCTCATAGGCGCCGCCGCCCTGCGGGACCATGTCGATCACCAGCGTCTTTCCGAGGTTCGGAGATTTATATTCGCCGCTGTCATTGAAGGTGCGCGCAATGGTGCCGCAAACGGCACTGCCGCAAGGTTTCATCGCCACATGCGCATAAGAGCCATCATCTGGCTGGGTCTTCCACGTGCCCTCGATCGGGTCGGCGGCAAAGGCGGCGGTCGTCAGCCCAAGCGTCACGGCAAGGGGTGCAATCAGGTGTTTCATGGTCATTCGTCCTCCCTATGGGTTGGAAGTCTGACCGAGGCGTGCGCATTCAGGCAAGATTGACCTCGGGTCGCCCTCCCCCTGCGCCTGCAACGCGCGGTGATGCCACCCGCGTTGCAATTCGCCGCCACCTTGGGCAAAAGGGCAGCCAAAACACTCTCCCCATGACCAGAAGGGCCCCGCCGATGATCCTCTACCCTGCCATTGACCTCAAGGACGGCCAGGCCGTGCGGCTTCTGCATGGTGACATGGACAAGACCACCGTGTTCAACGACAACCCGGCCGCGCAGGCGCTGGAGTTCGTGGCGGCGGGCTGTGAGTGGCTGCATCTGGTGGATCTGAACGGCGCCTTCGCCGGAGAGCCGGTGAACGCCGCGCCGGTTGAGGAGATCCTGAAGCAGTGTCAGGTGCCTGCGCAGCTTGGCGGTGGCATCCGCGACATGGCGACCATCGAGCGCTGGCTCGACAAGGGGCTGGCGCGGGTGATCCTTGGCACCGTGGCGGTGGAGGACCCCGATCTGGTGCGCGAGGCGGCACGGGCGTTTCCGGGCAAGGTCGCGGTCGGGATCGACGCGCGTGGTGGCAAGGTTGCGACCAAGGGCTGGGCCGAGGAAACCGATGTCGACGTCACCGATCTGGCGAAGTCCTTTGAGGACGCGGGCGTCGCAGCGATCATCTACACCGACATCATGCGCGACGGTGCGATGAAAGGTCCAAACATTGACGCCACCGCCGCGCTGGCCAATGCCGTGTCGATCCCGGTGATCGCCTCTGGCGGCGTATCCTCGCTCGACGATCTGCGCGCGCTGAAATCCTGCGGCGCAGCTCTCAATGGCGCAATTTCGGGCCGCGCGCTCTATGATGGCGCGATTGATCTCTCTGAGGCGCTGGCGGTCCTCAAAGGCTGATCGCCCCCTCCTCACACGACAGCGCCTGCGGCTGTCCGGTCGACCTGTTTACGAGGTGTTTCGCTTCGGGCTTTGCCCGAAGCGACCGCGGAGGCGCGTGTCCTGCGGACACGCGCCTCCGCGCCCGGCCCAACGCCGAAAGATCCTCGCCAAAGGCGGGGATTGCATTGGGGGCGGGAGCTTTCCCCTCGCTGGAGAACGCAGCGCTTGATCTGCGGCACCTTGCCCACTGGCGCCACACGCCTGAGCCTGTCACGCTCCCTGAAAAGGAGCCTCGCCATGCCGAAGATCGAGACCAGCCCGCTGCCAAAAACCTCTACCCTGTGGAGGCTGGTTCAGCCGGGTGACTTCATCGATGGCTATGCGGTAGAGAGCCACCTTGGCCCACGAGTGGCGGCGGATATCGGCCTCAGCATGCCCAAATGGGCCAGTGCGCTGCTGGCGTTGCGCAACCGCATCGTGCGCCCTTTGGGCCTCAAGACCGAAGTGAGCGATACCGGTGAAGGCGCGATTTTTCCGGTCACCCATCATGACGCGCAGGAGGTGATCCTGGGAACCGATGACACCCACCTGAATTTCCGCATCTGCGTGCGTCAGGAGGCAGGTCGCATTCACATGGCGACTTGGGTGCACCGCAACAATTGGCTGGGGCGGATCTACCTGATGGTGGTGATGCCGTTTCACATCCTGATCGTGCGCGATTCCATGCGCCGGATCGCGCGTGCAGACACGCCTGCTGCCTCAGCGCAAACGCCGCACTAACGCAGCCCTCACGCCGAGACAGGGTATTCCGTAAACCTGCTACTGCGTTGCGGCCTCCGAGAGGTTTTGCAGCGCCGCGGTCATGCCCGCGATGAATTCAGCGTTGGCTTTGATATCCAGCCCCTCGAACATCATCACCGGATCCTCATAGGTGAGCCAGACCTTGCCCTCGCTGTCCTCATAGGCCAGCGCCTTGAGCGGCAAGAACAGGCCCGCGCGCGCATCGGCCTGCATCGCCGGTGTGCCGATCTTGGGGTTGCCAAAGATCAGCAGCTGCGAGGCGGCAAGCTCCTCGCCAATCCCTTCGGCCCCTTTGGCATGATCGACGCGGGCAAAGACGGTCGCGCCTGCCTTGTCCAGCGCCATTTCGAGCGCATCCAGTGTTGCGGGCACGGAATGGCGGCTTTCGACTTTGACCAGATCCGCAAGGGCGGGCACGGCGCTCATCAGGGCAATCGCGGCAGCGGTTACAAAGGTTTTCATAAGATCTCCTCAATCACAAATGGACGATTTGGCGCAAAATCTGGCGCGCGCCACCGGGCTTCGCCAGTCACAAACGCGACAAGCGCGGAAATCGGCAAAGACCGGCCACCCTCTGGCCCGCACCTGCCCCGTGCAATTCGCAAGCCAGCGCGCAATGCCCTCTTTTCCCGCCGTCGGTTCCGGTCCATAAGGCAAATATGCTTAAGACCCGTCTCATTCCCTGTCTCGATGTCGCCGATGGCCGTGTGGTCAAGGGCGTGAATTTTGTCGGCCTGCGTGACGCAGGCGATCCGGTGGAGGCCGCACGCGCCTATGACGCCGCCGGTGCCGATGAGATCTGTTTCCTCGACATCCACGCGACCCATGAAAACCGCGGCACGATGTTTGACATGGTGCGCCGCACTGCCGAGCAATGCTTTGTGCCGCTCACCGTGGGCGGCGGCGTACGCACCAAGGACGATGTGCGCGCGCTTCTGTTGGCGGGGGCCGATAAGGTCTCGTTCAATTCCGCCGCTGTGGCCAACCCGGATGTGATCCGCGAGGCCGCCGACCAGTTTGGCAGCCAGTGCATCGTCTGCGCCATCGACGCCAAATCCGTCGCCCCCGGCAAATGGGAGATTTTCACCCATGGCGGGCGGCGCGAGACCGGCATCGACGCGGTGGAGTTCGCCCGTCTTGTAACCGCCAAAGGCGCGGGCGAGATCCTGCTGACCTCAATGGATCGCGACGGCACCAAATCGGGTTTCAACCTCGAGATGACCCGCGCGATTTCCGATGCGGTGGATGTGCCGGTCATTGCCTCTGGCGGTGTCGGCACTCTGGATCACCTCGTGGACGGTGTGACCAAAGGGGGCGCCAGCGCGGTCCTGGCTGCCTCGATCTTCCACTTTGGCGAATACACGGTGCAAGAGGCCAAAGAACACATGATCGCCAATGGCATCCCGATGAGGCTCCAATGACCCTGCTGCATGACCTCGAACAGACCATTCTGTCGCGCAAGGGCACCGATCCAGACACCAGCTGGACCGCGAAACTCCTGTCCAAAGGGCCGGAGAAATGTGCGGAGAAATTCGGCGAAGAAGCCATAGAGGCCATCATCGAGGCGGTGAAAGACGACAAGGCGGGACTCGCGTCCGAGGGCGCGGATGTGCTCTATCATTTCCTGGTGATGCTGGCCGCGCGCGATGTGGCCTTGGATGATGTGCTCAAGGTTCTGGCCGAGCGTCAGGGCCTGAGCGGCATCGCCGAAAAAGCCGCCCGCCCCAAGGGATAACACCTGTCGGCACGGCGCGACACGGCACAGGACGCCTGCCCACCGATCAGATCGATGGGCAGCGCGCGTTGATCGCTGTCCGGATCAGGCGGCCGGTTCAGGCGGTCGGATCAGGCAGTGGGGGCCTGCGCCAACCAGGTCAGGATCGCCTCTGTCGTCTCCTGCGGGCGTTCCTGCTGAATCCAGTGGCCACACTCCAGGGTGACAATCTCCACGTTGGGCACGAACTCCGTCAGACTATCGGATTGGGGGATCGTGTCCTGCGCGCCATAGATCATCAGGGCGCGCTGGTCGATCCGGGGCGCGACATCGGCCAGAAGATGCCAGTTGCGGTCGAGGTTGCGATACCAGTTGATGCTGCCGGTGAACCCGGTCTCCGCAAAGGCGGACACAAAGACCGCCAGATCCTCGTCACGCATCACCGGGTCGCCCTGCGGCTGTTGCGCCAGGGCCAGATCGATCATCATCATGCCCGGTGAGGGCTGCGCCGGCGGCAGGTTCTTGCGAAACAGGTTGCGCAGGAACTGCGCCGCGTTCTGGTCGAGCACCGCATCCGCCACCCCGGGCTGGCGGTTGAAATGCACAAGATAGTGGTCGCTGCCAAACACCTCCTCGATGAATTCGATCCAGGGTTTCGGTGTGCGGGGCTGGTAGGGCAAGGCCAGGCTGACGATGCCGGACACCCGGTCCGGATGCAGTTGTGCCAGACCCCAGACCACATTCGCGCCCCAGTCATGCCCCACACATATGGCCTGCTGATAGCCGAAGTGATCCAGCAGCCCCACCAGATCCCCCGTCAGGGCGGCAATGTCATAGGCCTCGACCTCGGCCGGACGGGACGACCGCCCATAGCCGCGCTGGTTCGGGGCGATCACATGGTACCCGGCCGCCGCCAGCGCCGGCATCTGCTCGCGCCAGGAATAGGCATGCTCCGGCCAGCCGTGGCACAGCAGGATCGGGCGGCCGGCGTTTTCCTGGCCGCACTCGAACACCTCCAGTTCGACGCCATTCACAGCAACAAAACTGGGGGCGGGAAAAAGGGTCGTCTCAGGCATCGCGTTATCTCCTTGTTGAACACGTCAAACGCGGCCTAATCTGCAATGGTGCCAAATTCTGACACCATTTGAGGGGGCCGCAGACGGATATGACTCCGCGTCACCGACAGGACAGCATCCTGCGCATTCTGCGCCGCAGGGGCAGCACGACGGTGCGCGCCCTGGCCCATGATGTCAGCGCCTCGCGCCGCACCATCCTGCGGGACATCGCCGCGCTGCGGGATGAGGGGTATGTGATCCATGCCGATCCCGGGCGCGGCGGCGGTCTCTGCCTTGATCCCGGCTCGATGCGGGCCACCGCGCGCCTGTCGGTGACCGAGGTCTTTGCGCTGGTGATCAGCGTTGCAAGCATGAAGGCCGCCGGCCAGCTGCCGTTTTCCGGGCTCGCCGACAGCGGTTTGGCCAAGATCGAAAGATCACTGCCGGCGGACAAGATCCGCGACCTGCGGCGTTTCCTGGACTGTCTCTATGTCGGCACGCTCGCCCCGCAGGTGGACATTTCCGACCTCGGCCCGATGGACCCGGCGCTGCTGCCCGCCTTCGAGACGGCATTCCTGGATCGGGTGCTCCTCGCGTTCCGATACCGCGATGCAAAGGGGGCCACCTCGACCCGCCGGGTCGAGCCGCAGGCGATCCTGGTGCTGCCGCCTCTGTGGTATCTGGTGGCCTGGGATCCAGACCGCGCGGCGGTGCGCCATTTCCGCATGGACCGGATCAGCACCCCAGACTGCATCGAGGGCACCCGATTTCAGAAACGCCACGTGACGTTCGACGATGGCGTGCGTCCCCTCCGCTGACCCCGGCAGAGGACCGCGCCTTGCCGCCAGGCAAGGCGCCGGGCCCAACGGGAGGCGCGCATGTCCCATGCGCAACGACGGGCGGGAGCCGCCCCTCGCCCGCCCTTCAGAGTTTTGACGAAATGATACCGGTTGCAAAGCCGCCCTGGCGCAGCTCCCCGAACAGGCGCTGGTATTCGATCTTCGGGCAGCGGTTCTGGATCACATCGACGCCACGGGCCTGCGCCTGTGCCGCGGCCTCGGCGTGCTCCACCCCGATCTGCATCCAGATCGTCCGCAGCGTCGGAAAGGCTGCAAGCGCCTCTTCCACGATGCCGGGCACCGCTTCGGGGCGGCGGAAGATATCGACCATATCCACCGGCTCCGCAATCTCGGACAACGATGCGTGCACCGTTGCGCCAAACAACTGCGTTCCGGCATGGCCCGGGTTCACCGGGATCACCCGATAGCCCTTCAACGACAGGTAGCGGGCGACGTAATAGCTCGGCCGCACCGGATTGGGCGAGACCCCGACAACGGCGATCACCTTTGTGCGGGTCAATATGGTTCTGAGATGCGCATCCGAATACATGCGGACACTCTGCGCAGGTGGTGCCGTCAGCGCAAGCCCCGCCACGCAGGCAGCTCGCAGACCTGCGGGCGGAGGCGCCAAGAAAAAAGCGCCCGAAGAAGCTCCGGGCGCGAGGTGTGGAACGAGGGACAGTGAAAAAGATCTGTGGCGGTTCCAAAGCCACAGCCTGTTATTGAATCTGGGGCTGTCGCGGCGGATTGAAAGAGCGGCTCTCTTTGTTGTGAAGAGGGCGCGTGTATTGCAGCTTGACTCTGCCCCGCGCAGCACCAAGCGCGTGATCAATCCGCTTGCAGCACTCCGGGCCAGGCCGCCCGCGCTGCCCGGATCATCCCGTCCGGCTCTGCCAGCCACAAGGCCTCCACCCGCGGCGTATGAAACAGATAGAGCCGCCCGTCGACGATCTCCCACGTCAGGGGATTGCCGTCGAACACCCGACCACGGGCCATGCCATAGGCGCAATGGCCGCCGAAACGGGGTGCATAGGCTCTCGGGTTTGCCTCGAAGCGCGACTGGTTCTCGGCGGAGTGGAAGAGCCAGACCGCCCCTTTCCACATCAGCGCGTGATCCGAATGCCCCTTCAACGGCGCGTCGGCCAGATGGAAGGACACCGGGTCGTAGCCCCCGATGGCAATTCCGTCCTCAACCGCGATATAGAGCGTCCCGGCCGCGGCTTGGGTTGCGGGGACCATGGCACACATCCCCGCGGTCATGATGACAGCGCCCAGCCCACGCAGGGCGGGTATCAGACGATGATGCAGCACAGTCTCCCTCCGGCACGATTTCAGATGGCACAGAGAATGCCGACTGGCGCGGCGTCGGAAAAGACCGGATACGGGAATTTGAACAGCTTGTGACAAGTGTTGCACACAGGATTCAAAATGCGCGCGCCCACGGCGGGCCTGCGCGCAGTCTGCCGGGCCCGCCTGTCCTGTCGGCCCCGTCGCGCCCCCTTGAGGAGGCTGTCACGCGGTGTCAGTCGAAGATGTCCTCGATCGCGTCAAAGACCTTCTTCCAGCCGGATTTCTTTTTCTTCTTCTTTTTCTTTTTCAGCTGCTTGGCCACCAGCCCCGCTGCCAGATCGCCCCAATCGCCGGTCTTTGCCGCGCGGCTGGGGGTGGGCTTGGCCGGTTTTGGCGCCTTGGGCCGTTTGCCACGGGTCTGCGCCGTTTTCTGCCCGGCCAGCGGCCGCATCTTTTGCGCCGACAGCGGCGCGCCACAGGTGCCACACACCAGCGCGTGCACGGCCGCATCGGGCACAAATGTGGACTGGACGCCACAGTAACAACAGCGAATGAGTTTGCCGCCGGGGATGCTCTTATGTGCGATGGGGACCTCCTCCTGTTCAGCCCTTCAACGAAGCATATAGGGAGAGCGCCGCCGCATTTGAAACATTGAGCGAGCCAAAACCGCGCGCCGCGTCGATCTTGACCAGCTTATCGACGGTTTCCTTGGTCTTTTGCCGCAAGCCCGGCCCCTCGGCGCCCAGCACCAGGGCGATCGGGTCGGAGGTGCGACCCGCGACCGCCTCCTCGATGGTTTCCTCGGCCTCGCCGTCCAGCCCCAGCACCAGATACCCCATCTGTTGCAGCGCCACGATACTGTCCGAGAGGTTGCGCATGCGCAGGTACGGCTGGCGTTCCAGCGCGCCGGAGGCGGTTTTGGCCAGGGCCCCGGTTTCCGGGGCCGAGTGGTGACGGGTGCCGATCACCGCCGAAGCGCCCAGCACTTCGGCCGAGCGCAGGATGGCGCCGACGTTGTGGGGGTCGGTCACCCGATCCAGCAGGATCACCCGCGGGATTTCGGCGCCGATGCAATTGTCCTCAAGCCCGCCCCAGTTCAGCGGCTTGACTTCCAGCGCCGCCCCCTGGTGCACCGAGCCGGGATCGATCGGCACCGAGAATTTGCGCGGGTCGACCACATCGGGCGTCATGCCGGAGGCGGCGATGGCGTCTTCGAGCTTGTTCTGGGCATTCAATGTCACCACAAGGCGCAGCTTTTCGCGCCGGGGATTGAGCAGCGCATCACGCACCGCATGCAGGCCAAACAGCCAGACGGTTTCCGCCGAGGCCGCCTTTTTGGCCTTTTCCTTTTCCACCACCCAGGCGGGTTTCTTGCTGGGTTTCTTGTTCATGACATGCTCCGGAAAACAAAATGCGAGGCGGCGGAAAAAAGTTGCGATTTTCCGGTTGACGCCCGTTTGGTGCGCTAGTAATCACGCCTCCACGTCAGGTGCAACATGCTTCTGACCGTGGGCGACAGGCCGCAAGGTGTGGCAGGGGACTGTAACTCCCTCGCGGAGACGCACGCTAGGTTCGATTCCTAGGTCGCCCACCATCTTCTCTCTTTCAACTGAAAAATCAACGACTTGAGACAGGATGGTATTCGCCGTCCTGTGGGTCGTTTTTCCAAATACTGTGGTCCACCCCCGCGCGCGACCGGGGAAGCCGGTGCGGCTGCGCCAGGTGGATTATTGCAGATTTTGCGGGTGAGCGATGGCGCCGGGGCGCTGCCCCGGACCCCGGGATATTTCCAAGAAGATGAAGGCTGGTGCCGCGGTAGGAACCCCTGCTCGGCGTCCCCTGGAACTGATCGCGGGCGCGCTCTGACCCTCCTGTCAGACCGTCTGGGCAAGCGCCGCTTCGACCCAGGCGACCAGCGCGTCGAGATCGGGGGGGGTTTCGACGGCCAGACCTTCGGCGAACCCCTCGAAGGCCTCGACGTTCATCCGGTTGACGCCGGACACCACCGGCAGCCCCATGGCCAGCGCTTCGGCGATGACCGGGCGCATGCCTCGGCCATCGGCCTCGTGCTTGCCGAATTTGTTGACCAGCATCACCTGCGGCGCGGGCGTGGTGGCAAGCTGGGCGGTGACCAGCCCAACAGCGCGTTCGAGCGCCTCGGGGTTGAGGCGGCAGCCACGGGCCCCCTCGCCCAGAGACTGGGAGATCCGGATGGTTTCCCCCTCGGGCAGGACGCGCACATCCATGTCGCAGAGCTTGCTGTCATAGCAATCGGTGTTGGTCTGCACGATGCCTGCGGTGCGAATGCCCCGTTCGGCCAACCGCTCTGCCAATGCGGTCAACAGGCGGTCGGTGGCGCCGCGTTCGGCGGTCATCACATAGGCAAGCTGCATGGGGTCGTCCTTTGCATGTCGTCTGCGCAAGCGGCAGATTAGCGCGAAAGGACGGCGCCCGCCAGTGGCGACGCAGGCCGTGATTGTCGCAGATCAGCGCGTCCCGTGTGTGCCCGCCGCCATGGCGCTGAGGCCGAGCCGGGCAAAGAGCGCCTCGTCCGCGTCCTCCTCCGGGTTGTCGGCGGTCAGGAGCGTGTCGCCCATGAAGATCGAGTTCGCCCCGGCAAAGATGCACATCGCCTGCAGCTCATCGCTCATCTCGGTGCGCCCGGCCGAGAGCCGCACATGCGCGCGCGGCATCAGGATGCGGGCCAGCGCAATGGTGCGCACAAATTCGAGCGGATCAAGCGGAGGCGTGTCGGCCAGTGGCGTATCTGCCATCGGAATCAGCATGTTGATCGGCACCGATTGCGGATGTTCCGGCAGTGTCGCGAGGCTCAGCAGCATGTCGATCCGGTCGCCGCGCTCTTCACCCATGCCAAGAATACCGCCAGAGCAGACGTTGATCCCGGCCTCGCGCACCCGCGCCAGGGTGTCCAGCCGATCCGCAAAGCTGCGGGTGGTGATGACCTCCGGGTAGTAGCGCTCCGAGGTGTCGATGTTGTGATTGTAGTAATCCAGCCCCGCATCCCGCAGGCGCAGCACCTGATCCTGCTCCAGCATGCCAAGCGTCATGCAGGTCTCCATCCCCAGCGCCTTGACGCCCGTGATCATCGCTTCCAGCTGGGCCATGTCGCGCGCCTTGGGGCCGCGCCAGGCCGCGCCCATGCAGTAGCGGGTGGCGCCGGCGTCGCGCGCCTTCTTGGCCTCGGCAATCACCCGCTGCACCTCGATCAGTTTGGACGCCGGAAGCTGCGCGCCATTGCGTGCCGATTGCGCGCAATAGGCGCAATCCTCGGCGCAGCCGCCAGTCTTGATCGACAGCAGGCGCGATTTCTGCACCGCGTTGGGGTCGAACATCTGGCGGTGCAGGCTCTGGGCCTGAAACAGCAGATCCATGAAGGGCTGAGCATAGATCTCCTCTGCCTCCTGCCGGGTCCAGTCGGTGCGGATAAGGGGGGTGTCGAGCATGGGAAGCCTCGCTGGATAACGGATGACACTACACGCCAAGGAGGCGCGAATCTTTTATAGATAATATATAAACCATGAATAAGAGCAGTACAGCGTTGAATATATTTGAGTTCATTCAGGCATGCCCATCAAAAATACGCGCATAGGGCGAATGCACGGCATAACCCTCTGCAGGTGGGCGTGGATCAGAAATCTCTTGACGGGCTGCCATGTCCTCCCCTACGCCTAGGGCCACGCAGGGGAGTCCCGCCGAGGGGACTGAGAGGCAGACAGGGAGAAATCCCGGTGACGCGACCCTTAGAACCTGACCCAGTTGATACTGGCGTAGGAAGCTAGGACAGTCGCGCATCGCCCCGGTACAGGGTTGATCCGCCGCTGCTCTGACACGGCAGGACCTGTACCCCCTGCCCCGTTTTCCTCCGGCCCGGCTCAATTGGTGTCTTTTTGAGAATGGACTCGAGGAGCACCAAGATGAACGTCCCCAACCCGAAGATCACCACAGGCGCATTGCCTGCGTCGCGCAAGATCTATGTGGCAGGCGAGATGCACAAGGACATCCGCGTGCCGATGCGTGAAATCGCCACCCATCCGACCGCGGGCGAGGCGCCGCTGCCGGTCTATGACAGTTCCGGACCCTATACGGATCCGGAGATCCTGACCGACATTCGCGAGGGTCTGGCGCCGCTGCGCGCCGCCTGGATCAAGGATCGCGGCGATGTCGAGGCCTATCAGGGCCGCGATGTTACCCCTGCGGACAATGGCTTTGTCGCGGGCGACCGGCTGGTGCCGGAGTTCCCGGTGCGGCCCGCGCCCCTGCGGGGCAAGGGCGATGCGGCGCCGACGCAGCTGGCCTATGCGCGGGCGGGGATCATCACGCCGGAAATGGAATATATCGCCATTCGCGAGAACCAGCTGCGTGAGCTGTCGCCCTGTCATGGCAGCCGCGATGGCGAGGATTTCGGGGCCAACATCCCCGATTATGTAACGCCGGAATTCGTGCGCTCCGAGGTCGCCGCCGGGCGCGCCATCATCCCCGCCAACATCAACCACCCGGAGCTGGAGCCGATGATCATCGGCCGCAATTTCAAGGTGAAGATCAACGCCAATATGGGCACTTCGGCCGTGACCTCCTCGATGGAGGAAGAGGTGGACAAACTGGTCTGGGCGATCCGCTGGGGCGCGGATACGGTGATGGATCTCTCGACGGGGCGCAATATTCACAACACCCGCGAATGGATCATCCGCAATTCGCCGGTGCCCATCGGCACCGTGCCGATTTATCAGGCGCTGGAGAAGGTGAACGGCATCGCCGAGGATCTGACCTGGGAAGTGTTTCGCGACACGCTGATCGAACAGGCGGAACAGGGCGTCGATTACTTCACCATCCATGCGGGCGTGCGGCTGCATATGGTGCCGATGACCGTGGAACGCGTGACCGGGATCGTGTCGCGCGGTGGGTCGATCATGGCAAAATGGTGCCTGCATCACCACAAGGAGAGCTTCCTCTACGAGCATTTCGAGGAGATCTGCGACATCTGTCGCCGCTATGATGTGAGCTTCTCGCTGGGCGACGGCTTGCGTCCCGGATCGATCGCCGATGCCAATGACGAGGCGCAATTTGCCGAACTGGAGACGCTGGGCGAGCTGACCAAGATCGCCTGGGCCAAGGACTGTCAGGTGATGATCGAAGGGCCGGGCCATGTGGCCATGCACAAGATCAAGGAGAACATGGACAAGCAGCTGGAGTGCTGCCACGAGGCGCCGTTTTACACGCTGGGGCCGCTGACCACGGATATTGCGCCGGGGTACGATCACATCACATCTGGCATTGGTGCGGCGATGATCGGCTGGTTTGGCTGCGCGATGCTGTGTTACGTGACGCCAAAGGAACACCTCGGCCTGCCGGACCGCGATGATGTAAAAACCGGCGTCATCACCTATAAAATCGCCGCCCATGCCGCCGATCTGGCCAAGGGTCTGCCCGGCGCGCAGCGGCGCGATGATGCGCTGAGCCGCGCGCGGTTTGAATTCCGCTGGGAGGATCAGTTCAACCTGTCTCTGGACCCGGAAACCGCGCAGAGTTTTCACGACGAGACCCTGCCGAAAGTGGCGCACAAAGTGGCACATTTCTGCTCCATGTGCGGGCCGAAGTTCTGCTCCATGCGGATCAGCCACGACATCCGCGCCGAGGCCCAGAAGGAGGGGTTCGAGGCGATGGCAGCGAAGTTCCGCGAAGGCGGCGAGCTTTATGTGCCGGTGGCGGGTGCTGCGGCGGACACGCCGGAGGAGTCGGCGTGATCACCATCGCGGGCGCAGGTCTGGCAGGCCTCGCCTGCGCCTATGCCCTGGCCCGCCGGGGCGTGGCGGTGCGCCTGTTCGAACGCTCCGGAGTGATCGGTGCCGACAGTGCGGCCCGCTACGCAGGCGGCATGCTGGCGCCCTGGTGCGAACGCGAAAGCACCGAGGAGGAGGTGATCTCTCTCGGCAGCCGCGCCTTCGACTGGTGGGCCCGGATCACCCCGGTGCACCGGCGCGGCACGCTGGTGGTGGCACCGCGCCGCGACCGGGCGGAGGTGGCACGTTTCGGACGTCGCACCCGTGCGTACCGGCAGGTCGGCGGGGCGGAGATCGGCGCGCTGGAACCGGCGCTGGCGGGGCGGTTCGATCAGGGGCTGTTCTTTGAGGGCGAGGCGCATCTGGACCCGCGCCGGGCGCTGCGGGATCTCGCGCGCGCGGTGACGGATCTGGGCGGAGAGATCAGCCTCGGCACCGAGGCCCCGCAGCAGGTCGATCTGGATTGCACCGGCATGGCGGCCCCGCTGCCGTCCTTGCGGTCGGTCCGGGGCGAGATGGCGATCCTGCGCTGCCCGGAGGTGGAGATCAGCCGCACCCTGCGCCTGCTGCATCCGCGCACGCCGATCTACCTCGTGCCCCGGGGCGATGGTCACTACATGCTGGGCGCGACCATGGTGGAAAGCGATCACGCCGGCCCGCCGACCCTGCGCGCCCTGATGGAGCTGCTGGGGGCGGCCTATGCGCTGTCGCCCGCCTTTGCCGAGGCCGAAGTGGTGGAGACCGGCGCCGGTCTGCGCCCTGCCTTTCCCGATAACCTGCCCCGGCTGGAGCGGCGTGACGGCACGCTGTTTCTCAACGGGCTGTACCGACACGGGTTCCTGCTGGCCCCGGCCATGGCCGAGGCCGCCGCAGACCAATTGATGGAGCACCGCGATGAAAATACTCGTGAATTCCGAACCGCATGAGATCACCGGCCCGTCGCTGGCCGCCGCGCTGATGGAGCTGGGCTACACCAGCCCGGCCATCGCAACGGCGCTGAACGGGCAGTTCGTGGCCCGAGACGCGCGCGCCGCGCAACCGCTGCACCCCGGCGACCGGATCGAGGTTCTGGCGCCGATGCAGGGGGGCTGAGATCATGGAGGTCTATGGCGAACCACTGACGTCGCGCCTGTTTCTGGGCACCGCGCAATACCCCTCGCCCGCCGTCCTACAGGCGGCGATCCGCGCCAGCGGCACCGATCTGGTCACCGTCTCCTTGCGCCGTGAGGCCGCCAATGGATCTGGCGCGGGGTTCTGGGATCTGCTGCGCGAGACCGGCGTGCGCATCCTGCCCAATACGGCCGGGTGCCACTCGGCGCGCGACGCCATCACCACGGCGCAGATGGCGCGGGAGGTCTTTGGCACCGACTGGATCAAGCTGGAGGTCATCGGCCATGCGGACACCCTGCAGCCGGATGTCTTTGGCCTGGTGGAGGCCGCGCGCGTGCTGAATGCCGAGGGGTTCAAGGTCTTTCCCTATACCACCGAGGATCTGGTGGTGGGCGAACGGCTGCTGGAGGCCGGCTGCACGGTGCTGATGCCCTGGGGCGCGCCGATCGGATCCGGTCGCGGGCTGGCGAACCCCGAGGGGCTGCGCGCGATGCGGGCGCATTTTCCGGATGTTCCGCTGGTGGTGGATGCCGGCATCGGGCGGCCCTCGGATGCGGCGGCCGCGATGGAGCTGGGCATGGATGCGGTGCTGTTGAACACGGCGGTGGCCAAGGCGGGCGATCCGGCGCTGATGGCGCGCGCCATGTCGCTGGCGGTGGACGCGGGACACAAGGCCTGCCTGGCCGACCCGATGGAGCGACGCGACATGGCGGTCCCCTCCACCCCGGTGATGGGACTGGCGGACCTGAATTTGGCGGAGAATACATGATGGAACGGTTTTACCTGATCGTCGGCCATGTGGGCCGGGTGGAGTTGCTGGTGCCGCAGGGCGCGCGGCTGGTGCAGTTGCGGATCAAGGATCAGCCTGATGCGGAGGTGCGCCGTCAGATTGCCCGGGCGCGAGACTTCTGTGCCGTTTACGGCGCACAGCTGGTGGTCAACGATCACTGGCAGGCGGCGCTCGACCTCAACTGCGATTTTGTGCACCTCGGTCAAGAGGACATGGAGACAGCGGATTTCGACGCCCTGCGCCGGGCCGGCGTGCGGTTTGGCCTGTCGACCCATGACGAGGCGGAGCTGGAGCGGGCACTGGCGCAGGACCCGGCCTATGTGGCGCTGGGTCCGGTCTATGAAACCAAGCTGAAACAGATGAAATGGGACCCGCAGGGGCTGGAGCGGGTGACCCGCTGGAAGAGCCTCGCGGGCGCCGTGCCGCTGGTGGCCATCGGCGGGGTGACGCTGGAGCGTTTGCCGGATGTCTTTGCGGCCGGGGCGGACAGCGCTGCGGTGGTGACCGACATCCAGGCGGCGGAAGATCCCGAAGCCCGAACCCGCGCGTGGGTGGCCGCGTGTCGGACCTGAGCGCGTTTGCGCGCCAGATCGCCCTGCCGGAGGTTGGCGCGGCAGGCCAGGCGCAATTGGCGGCCGCACATGTGCTGGTGGTCGGCGCGGGCGGGCTGGGCTGTCCGGTGCTGACATATCTCGCCACCGCCGGTGTGGGCCGCATCACCGTGATGGACCCCGACCGGATCGAGCGGACCAACCTGCATCGTCAGCCGCTCTACGCGCCGGATGATGTGGGCGCGCCCAAGGCCGACACTGCGGCCCGGGTGCTGCGCCGACTTGCGCCCGCCCTCGAGGTGGTCGCGCGGGCCGAGCCGCTGGGAGCATCAAACGCGGTGGCCGCAATCGCGGGGGCCGATGTGGTGGTCGATGCCGCTGACAGCTTTGCCGTGTCCTATATCCTGTCGGATGCCTGTCGGGTGGCCGGCACGGTGATGATCTCCGCCTCAGCACTTGGCACCACCGGCTATGTCGGCGGGTTCTGCGGGCCCGCCCCCTCGCTGCGGGCGGTGTTTCCCGACCTGCCCGACCGGGCCGCCACCTGCGCCAGCGCCGGTGTCATGGGGCCGGTGGTGGGCCTGATCGGTGCCGCCCAGGCGCAGATGGTGCTGCAACAGATCCTGATGACAGCGCCGCCGGTGGCGGGGCAGTTGCTGTCCTTTGACATGGGGCGCTTGCAGACCGCGGGCTTTCGCTTCGACACGGCGGAGGAGCCGGCGACGGGTTTTGGCTTTGTGGCGCTGCCCGCCGATATGCCGTCGGACCGGATTGTGGTGGATCTGCGCAGCACCGCGGAGGCGCCGGTTCCGGTGACACCCGGCGCCTGGCGCATCGCGCCCGATGCCTTGCGCGGCGCGATGCTGGAACAGTTGCGACGGGTCTCTAGCGCCGGACGATCCCCGCGCACGGACAGGCACATCACCCTGGCCTGCGCCAGCGGGCTGCGGGCCTGGCAGGCGGCGCGCCGGCTCCGGGCGACGGGGTTCGAGCGCCTCAGCCTGCATGCGGTGCAGGCCCCGTGAGGCGGGTGATCGCGATCGGCGGCACGGACCCCAGCGGCGGTGCCGGGCTGACGCGGGACGCGGCCATGGCGGCGCGCATGGGCTGCGAGGTGAAACCGGTGGTGACGGCCGTCACGGTGCAGACCGATACGGGGGTCGATGCCCTCAACCCGGTGCCGCCGTCGGTGGTGCGGGCGCAACTACAGGCCGCGCTTGCCGTCCCCATGCCCGCTGCGATCAAGATCGGCATGGTCGCGACAGAGGCACAGGTCGCCGCCCTCGCGGAGCTGCTGCCACAGGATCTGCCGCTGGTGTTCGATCCGGTGCTGCGGGCCAGTTCGGGGGGCACGCTGAGCGCGGCACCCGCCCTGCGCCCGCTGATCGCGCGATCAACGCTGCTGACCCCGAACCTGCCCGAAGCGGCCTGTCTGAGCGACCTGCCCGAGGCGGCCTACGCCGACGCCCTGCAGGCGCAGGCCCGGGCGCTCCTGGCGCTGGGAGCCGGGGCGGTTTTGATCAAGGGCGGCCATGCGCGCGGCGATCACTGTGTCGATCACCTGTTTACGCCGCAGGGGACAGAACAGTTTGCCGCCCCGCGCGTCGCTGCCGGAAAACGGGGAACCGGATGCAGCCTGGCCACGGCCATCGCCTGCCGGCTTGCGGCCGGCACCGATCTGGCCGCGGCCTGCCGCAGCGCCAAGGCGGAACTGACCCGCTGGCTGCGTCTCTGACCGGGACACCGCCCCCCTGCACTTGGTGAGGGGTTTCGCTTCGGGCATGGCCCGAAGCGACCCGCGCCGCGCGCCCGTGCCGGGCGCGCGGCGCGGGTGCCAGCCGATAGGGTTGTTCTGCCATCCCGGCGGTGGGCGCGCGCGGCCCCCTCCGGATCCGCTGGTGGGGCGTGTCGGATGTGACCGGTCTTATGTCGGGAAGTCCCCTCGCCAAACGATCCGCAAATGCCCATACTCCCCGGACTTTCACCCAAGCCACGAGCACATGCCCATGTCGCGCCGCCACTACGATTTGCCGCCTCTGACGACACTGACCGCATTCGAGGCCGCGGCGCGGAATCTGAGCTTCAAGAAGGCGGCGGAGGAGCTGTCGGTCACCCCCGGTGCGGTGAGCCATCAGGTCAAGGCGCTGGAAGGCGAGCTGGGCGTTGCCCTGTTCAAGCGCAAGCATCGCGGCGTCGAACTGACGCCGCCGGGGCAGACCCTCTATGACACGCTTGCCGGGTCCTTCACCCGGATTTCCCAGAGCCTGCAGGCCATTCGCGACCATGGCAGCGCCGGTGTGGTGACGGTGGGGTCGACCACAGCGATGGCATCGATGTGGCTGTCCCCGGCGGTGATCCGGTTCTGGCGCGACCATCCGGAAATCAACATCAACCAGGTGGTGCGCGACAAGGCCTTTACCACCTCCGCCGAGCTGGACCTCTACATCTGGTATGGGCGGGAAAAGGACCCCCGGCTGGAGCAATTCCCGCTCTATCGCGATCACCTCCTGCCGGTGGCGGCGCCGGAGCGGGCGGAGGAGCTGGCGGGAGCTCCGCTTGAGGTCCTGGCGCGGCAGCGCCTGATCCATCTGGAGGGCGATGACATCAGCTGGACCAAATGGCACGACTGGTTCCGGCAGTTGGGCTACAAGGGGCCGGTCGCCTCCGGCATCCGGGTCAACAACTATTCGATCGCCCTGCAGGCGGCGCAGGACGGCGCCGGGCTGACGCTGGGCTGGGAACAGCTGATTTCTCCGGTGCTGAACCGGGGCGACCTGCGCATCATCACGCCGCATGTGCTGGCCGCACCTCAGAAATTCTACCTGATCTGCAAGCCGGAAGAGGAACTGTCGCCCAGCGCCCGCATGCTGCGCGACTGGATCATCAGCGAGGCCCGGCTGATCTCGGATGAGCCCAGCTAATCCGAGAGTGAGATTTTCGGATATTGAGCGAAATCCCGTCCAGCCACATCCTCCCGCAACTTCAGTTCGCAGGAGAGTGTGATGAACAAGCCAAGCTCGCTAGAAACCGTCATGACCTCGGTCAACCGGGCCAACGGTCTGCCCAACGCCCATTATATCGACCCGGTGGTGTTTGCCGAGGAACGCGAGTCCGTGCTCTTTGCCAATTGGGCCGGCGTGGGGTTCGGCAAGGACATCCCCGAGGCCGGAGACGCCAAGCCGGTGGATTTCCTTGGTGTGCCGCTCTTGCTGGTGCGCGATCAGGACGGGGCCGTGCATGTCTATCAGAACACCTGCCGCCACCGGGGCATGGTCCTGGTGGACGAACCCAAGAACATCCGCGGCACCATTCGCTGCCCCTACCACAGCTGGTGCTACAGCCTGAAGGGCAAGCTGCGGGCGGCGCCGCATGTGGGGGGCGTCGGCCAGAACACCCATGAGGACGTCAAGATGGGCGAGCTGAGCCTGATCTCGTTTCGCAGCCATGTCTGGCAGGACGTGATCTTCGTCAATGTCGATGGCAACGCCGCGCCCTTTGAGGAGGTCCATGCAGATCTGATCGAACGCTGGCAGGAATTCGACAAGCCGCTCTATCACGGTGGCATCGACAGCTCGTTCCAGCTTGAGGTGAAGACCAACTGGAAGCTGGCGGTGGAGAACTACTGCGAGAGCTACCACCTGCCCTGGGTGCACCCGGGCCTGAACAGCTATTCCCGGCTGGAAGACCACTACAACATTGAAATGCAGGGGAAATATTCCGGCCAAGGCACGCTGGTCTATCGCCAGCTGCAAGGCGCCGAAGGCGAGGTCTTCCCGGATTTCGACGGGCTGAGCGACAAATGGGACACCGGCGGTGAATATGTGGCGGTCTATCCCAACGTTCTCTTGGGCGTGCAGCGGGACCATACATTCGCCATCGTGCTGGAGCCGAAGGACTGCGAGAACACGGTGGAGCATATCGAGATCTACTATGCCAAATCCGGCGAGCAGACCGCCGGTCTCGACCATATGCGGCATCAGAACGCGCAACTGTGGAAGACGGTGTTCGAGGAAGACATCTTTGTCGTCGAGGGCATGCAGAAGGGCCGCCACGGACCGATGTTCGACGGCGGGCGCTTTTCGCCCGCAATGGACGGTCCGACACATAATTTCCACCACTGGGTCGCAACGCAGATTGAGGCGGGCCGCGCCAGATGATGACCACAGACTGGAGACACCTTCGCCCGGAGGACGCCGCAGCGCTGCATGCGGCGATCCTCTCCGCCCATGCGCAGCACGATCTGGAACAGCTGGTCGAGCTCTACGCCATCGCCGCGGACGGCGAGGAGGCGCAGGGCGATGTGGACGCCGCCTGTTTCTTTCTGACCCAGGCCTTTGTCTTTGCGCTCGAGGCGGGGGTGGCCCGCGCCTATGAGCTGAACCGCAGGCTGGTGGCCCATGGCCGCGCCTGGCCGCTGGAACCATAGGATCCGGGCGCTGCGGCGCCCGGTCCGGCTGCGGTCCCCTAGCCCGACCGAGGGAACTTGATATGACCATCACCTTTCTGTGCCTGCCGGGGTTCCCGCTGGCGCCCCTGTCGTTGGCGATCGACGCGCTGCGCGTGGCCGGCAGCCTTCACGGTTCATCTGTTTTCCAGTGGCAGACCGCGAGCGAGGATGGGGCAGCCGTGTACTCGAGCAGCGGGCTGAGCCTGACGCCGGATGCGGCTCTGCCCGAGGCCGCGCGCAGCGAGGTTCTGCTGACCTTTGCCGCCGCCGACAGCACCTTGTCCCATCCTGCCGCCAGCAGCGCCCTGTTGCGCCGGCTTTTGCGCCAAGGCAGCCGCATCGGGGCGGTCAACGGCGCCATCTTTGCGCTGGCGGAAACGGGTGTGTTCGACGGCACCCGGTGCAGCGTGCATTTCACCTATGCCGATGCGGTGCGCGAGCGGTTTCCCCGGCTGGAGGTCTGCCCGGCCCTGTATTGCGAGGATCGTGGCCGCGTCAGCATCAGTGGCGCGGCGGCGGTGTTCGAATACATGCTGGCACTGATCGCCGAACACACCAGCGCCGAAATCGCAGTGGAGGTGGCCTGCCGCTTTCAGCATGCCACCCAGCGCCGGGAAGGCACACCACAACTGCTGCCGGGCCATTCGCGCAACCAGACCAGGGACATGCTGCCGCGCCCGATCCGCGAGGCGGTACAGTTCTTTGCCGACCATCTGGAGGACCGGGTGCTGATCCAGGACGCCGCCGATCTGGTGGGGCTGTCGCTGCGCCAGTTCGAACGCGTTTTCAAACAGGAGATGGCCACCACGCCCGGGGCCTATTATCGGCAACTGCGGCTGGATGCGGCGCGCCAGAAGGTGCTGCACACCGATGCGCCCCTGTCCGAAATCGCCTTTTCGGTCGGCTATGAAACCGCCAGCGCCTTTAACGCCATCTACCGCCGCATCTACGGCCGCAGCCCCTCGGCGGATCGCGCCGACCCGATGCGGGCCCGGGCCAACGCCGCCCTGCGCGATCATGCGCTGGCGTCCCTTTCCGCCGCCGATGATGTGGTCCTGCCCCTGGCGGCAGAGTGACCGCGCGCGCCTTCGGTTTACTTCACCTCATGCGGGGATGAGAATTTTCGACGTTGTCCCGCAGGGGGCGGCGGTGGAACACTGACCCGCAACCCAACCTTCACCACCAGCAAAGCGAAAGCACCAATATCATGCGTACAGAAGCCAAAGCCGTCGTGATCGGCGGCGGGGTCATCGGATGCTCGATCCTCTACCACCTGACCAAGCTCGGCTGGTCCGACGTGGTCCTCCTGGAGCGGGACGAGCTGACCTCCGGCTCCACCTGGCATGCGGCGGCCAATATCCACGGCCTGCACGACAGCACCAATATCTCCCGCATCCAGCACTACACCATGACGCTGTATAAAGAGCTGGAAGCGGAAACCGGCCAGGGCTGCGGCGTGTTTCAGCCCGGCTCGCTCTACCTGGCGCAGACCGAAGCGCGCGAGCACCAGCTGCGCCTGCAGGCCGCCAAGGCCAAGCTCTACGGCATGAACTTCTACGAAATCTCCATCGAAGAGGCGCAGGAACTCAATCCGCTGGTGAACTACGACGGCATCCGCTGCGTGATGTATGAACCCGATGGCGGCAACGTCGACCCCTCGGGCGTGACCCAAGCCTATGCCACCGGCGCCCGCCAACGCGGCGCCGAGATCCATCGCTTCACCCCGGTCACCGCCACCGAGCAGCAGGAAGACGGCAGCTGGATCGTGAGGACGCCCAAGGGCGATATCCGCACCGGCTGGGTGGTCAACGCCGCCGGGCTCTGGGGGCGCGAAGTTGCCAAACTGGCCGGTCTGGATCTGCCCTTGCAGCCCACCGAGCACCAGTATTTCGTCACCGAGACCATCAAGGAAGTCGCCGACATGGACCGCCGCCTGCCCTCGGTGTCGGACCGTGACGGCGAATACTACCTGCGTCAGGAAGGCCACGGGCTGCTGGTCGGCGCCTATGAGCGCAACATGAAATTCTGGGCCGAAGAGGGCACGCCGCTCGATTTTGCCCATGACCTGTTCCCCGATGATCTGGAGCGCATCGAGGAAAACATGATGAACGCCATCGAGCGCCTGCCGCTGGTCGGCGAAGCGGGCATCAAGCGGGTCATCAACGGGCCGATGATCTGGTCGCCGGATTCCAACGTGTTGTTCGGCCCGGTGCCGGAACTGCAGGGCTATTTCTGCTGCAACGGCATCATTCCCGGCTTCTCGCAATCCGGCGGCATGGGGCTGATGGCGGCGCAATGGATGATCGAGGGCGAGACCCAATACGACATGTTCGCCTGGGACGTGGCGCGGTTTGACGACTGGGCCACCAAGGAGTTCACCAAGGCCCGCGTGCAGGATCAATATGCGCACCGGTTTGCCATCCACTTTCCGAACGAGGAACGCAGCGCCGGCCGCCCGGCCCGCACCCGCCCGATCTACGAGATGCAGCGCGAGATGGGCGCGGTCTTTGGCCTCAACGCCGGGTGGGAGCATCCCTTGTGGTTTGCCGATCAGCCCGGCACCGAGGACACCAATGGCTTCACCCGGCAGAACTGGTGGGAACCGGTGGGCGCGGAATGCAAGATGCTGCGCGAGCGCGCCGGCATCATCGACATCTCGAACTTTGCCAAATACCTCTGCAAAGGCCCCGGCGCCGAAGCCTGGCTCAACGCGGTCTTTGCCAACACCATGCCCAAATCCGTGGGCCGGTCGTGCCTGACGCCGCTGATTTCAAAACGCGGCGGCATTGCCGGCGATTTCACCGTCACCCGCACCGCCGAGGACGAGTTCTGGATCATCGGCTCCGGCATGGCGGAACGCTATCACAAGCGGTTCTTTGGCGCGGTGCCCCTGCCCGAGGGCACGTCCTTTGAGAGCATGACCCAGTCGGTCTGCGGCTTTAACGTGGCCGGTCCCAAGTCGCGCGAAATGCTCCAACGCATGACCAACGAGTCGCTGGACACGTCCGACTTCCCCTTCATGCGCAGCAAGCGCCTGATGTTGGAGGGGATCAATGTGCTGGCGCTGCGGGTGTCTTTCACCGGGGACCTCGGCTGGGAGTTGCACTGCGCCACAGAAGATCAGCAAAAGCTTTATATGGCGTTGATCGACGCCGGCCGCACCGTCGGCGCGGGCCCTGTCGGAGGGCGGGCCCTGATGTCGATGCGCATCGAGAAGGGCTATGGCTCCTGGAGCCGGGAATACTCTCCCGAATACTATCCGCAGGAGGTTGGCCTCGACCGGCTGTGCAAGATGGACAAGGCATTCCTCAACAAGGACGCCGCCGCAGCGGCCATGGCCCAGGAGGCCCGCGAAACCCTGGTGCTGTTGCGGCTTGAGGAGGCGGATGTGACCGCCTCCAACGCAGATGCCACCGGTGGCGAGCCGATCTTCAAGGATGGCCAGGGCATCGGACGGGTCACCTCGGGCACCTATGGCTATACGGTCGGCATGTCGCTTGCCCTTGGATTTGTGAAGGGCGCCGCCCCCGGCGATACGGTCGAGGTCATGGTATTGGGTCGCCCCCATCGGGCGGAGATCCTGGCCGAGCCACCGTTTGACCCCAAAGGCGAACGCCTGCGGGCCTGATCCCGCAGCAAACCAAAGCGGCAGACACAAGCCGCACTTGCAAGGTGGCGCGGAGCTCTCCGCGCCACGCCCCGCCCCCGGCCTGTGGCGTCACCTCCGGCACGCGGACGCCGCCGCGGCGGGCTGCAATACACAAGCGCAAAAACACGAGTCCTGCTGTTCTTGCGCCGGATCTTTGGGAAAGTTTTAACCAAATGGGTGATAGATCTTGCTCAATGCCCGCAGAGCACGATCATGAGCTGTGACGCGCGGCAGGCCATCATCAGCACCAGAACGGTGTGAAGCTTGTCGGGATTGTCATGCTGGATTCGGCATCAAGTCATAAAAACAACTGCCTGGTCTTCATGCCGGCACGAAATTGCGAGATCTACGCCGCAGAGGCCATTCGGAGCGTTGCCCGGCAGACCCATGAGGACGTTCACGTGCTCTATGTCGATGACGGTTCCGAAGACCAGACAGGCGAGATCGCCCAACACTATCTGACCGAACTCTTTCCCGCACGGCACACCTATGTGCACAATCCGGCGCGGCTTGGGAAATCGCAGAACATCTGGGCCCATCTGCGCCCCCTGGCGGCGGGGTTCGATTTCATCGCAATCCTGGATGCGGACGACCAGCTTGCCGATTCAAACATCCTCCGGGAAATGGCCGCGCATTATGCTGCTGGCAAGGATGTGGTCTGGACCAACTTTTTTACCGACAGTGGTCAACAAGGGCAGAACAGCGACCTGGACCCCACGTGCTCGCCACGGAAACAGCGTTGGTGCACCAGCCATTTCTTCAGCTTTCGCAGTGTCTTGCTGGAGAACATCCCCGAGAGCTATTACAAGGATGGCAAGGGGGACTGGTATATGGGCGCCTGTGACGTGGCCCTTGCCATGCCGGTTCTGGATCAGACGCGGAACTACAAGTTCATTCCGAAACTCGCCTATCGCTACACGATGACCAACCCGCTGTCGCTCCACAACAGCACCCCCAAGCTCAATGCCCTGACCTCGAAGCTGCAGCACACAAACGCGCTCGAGATCCATGCCAAGCCACCGCTGCCGCTGTATCAACCGCGCTCGCCTCTGCCAGCGCCCCCCGCAGACTCTGCCCCCCCCATCAGTTCAGTGTCCGGAGACATCACATTGTCCGAAGTTCCGTCCATCGACCCCGCTCAGGTCTGGCACCCCCAGGCCGCCCGTCAACTGGGGACGCAGCATCCCGACCTTCTCTCCGCGCTGGCCGTGACAGCGGACAGCGGGACAACCCCGCTGCAACTGTTGTCGCTGTCTCGGATCATCAGCCGGCACGCCGGGCGCGTGCTCTACATCGGCGCGCCCGACACGGCGACGCTTGTGGTGGCGCTGGCCGCGGAGGCCTCCGTGACCTGCCTGATGGCGGGCCCCCGGGACGAACAGGCGCTTCGGGCGCGGCTTGCGCTGCTCGGGCTGGACCGCACGGTCGAGATCCTCGCCGCGCCCAAGTCCAAGGTGCAGTTCAACAATCAGGACTGCCTGTTCCCGTCCTGCGCGGCGCTCTCCGAGACCGCGCCCTTTGACGTGGTGATCGTGGATGCGCGCGCCGAGGAGAACGAAGGCACATTCGCCGTTGTCGCCCTGCCTGCGATCTCCGAATACCTGTCGCAGACCGGGTTCCACTTCTGCACCCTGCTCAGCCGGAACGAGGTCGCCGCGCAGGTGATCGAGCAAACCGCGAAACTGACGGTGGGTCTGGAGCAATGTCTCGGCGGTATCGGTGGCACGGGGATCGTGACCTTTCCGGTCGCAAAGGACTAGCAGATGCCCGTGACCAACCGCAGCGCTCCTCACAACAGTTCGCAGATCCCTCCCATGCCCCTTGCCAGCACTGCCACGCGTCACGTCAAGACGCTCAAGGCCTTTGGTCACGATATCCCGATCTATCTCCCGTCCGAGGTCGACCAGATGCAAAAATTCGTCCGCGAGACGGGGCGCTTCCATGAGGAAGAGCTGCTGATCGCGCTTTGTGCGCGCCTGCCGGAAACGCCGACGGTGGTCGACGTCGGCGCCAACATCGGCAACCACACCCTGTTTTTTGGCCGGGTGCTGGATGCGCAGGTCATCAGCATCGAGCCGGTCCCGGATGCGTTTGATATTCTTGAAAAGAATGTCGCGCTCAATGGTTTGGAAGATCAGATCGAACGCCACCAGCTGGCGCTGGGGCGCTCAGCCGGGCGTGGGCATATCGTCGATCTCACCGCCAGCAACCTCGGGTTCGCCCGCGTGGAGGAAACGGATCAGGGCAGCGTGGAGATTTCCACACTGGATGCGCTGATACAGGCCCGTCATGTCGATCTCCTGAAGGTCGATGTCCGGGGACAGGGCGACCGGGTGCTGGAGGGGGGGCTGTCGACCATTGAGCGGTGCAAGCCGCTGATCGTCGCCGAGGCCAGCTGTCGTGAGGAACTGAACCGGATCGAACAGCTGCTGTGGCCCCTTGGCTATCAGAAGGCGGAGCGCTTTGGCGCCAGTGGTGCTTATCTCTTCAGGACCTGCCTGGAGCGGGCGCAGGACAGCCGCAGCTACACCAGACGCATTCTGGACAGCGTCGCGGAGCAGCTGCCGGCAACCACGGGACTCTATGCGGGGCTGTCGACCTCGGTGGAGAACGATGCCGCGCTGCGGGCCACGGTGACCTCGCTGCTGCCGCAGGTGGACGGTCTGTTTGTCCATCTCCATGGCGTCAAGGAGGTGCCGGAGTATCTGCACCGCATGGACAAGGTCACCTGTGTCCTGTGCGAAGATCCGATCCAGCCCGGCGACGCGGGCCGGTTCTGGGGGCTCGACCACATCGACAACGCGATCTACCTGGCCTGCAGCGACGACTATCTCTACCCGACCGATTACGCCCTGCGGATGGTGCAGGAACTGGCCCAGACCGAGGGCAAGGGGATCGTCTGCGTCGATGGCATCCTGCTGCAATATCCCGCATCGCCCGCCGACATAAAACGCGCAAAAAGCAGGTTCCGCCCCACGGATCCGCTGGTGCGCCGCCGTCGCATCCATGTGCCCGCCACCAGCTCCTGTGGCTTTCACACCGGGACAGTGAACCTGAAGATGGCCGATCACACGGCCGGCGACAGCGCCGAAGAATGGCTTGTGACCTATGCCGAGCAACACGGCATTGCACGCTATGCCATTCCACGCCCTGCCACCTGGCTGCAACCGCTCCGGGCGGAGAACGCGGACACGCAACGGCGCCGCACCGCCTCCGCCGCCACGGACACCGGCGCGCAGGACGGGGAAGCCTCCGCCTTGCGGGACCTGCTCCCGATTTCGCTGGCCAACCAGGGCGCGGACGCACTCATCGTGCTCTGCGATCTGGAGCGAGACGGCAAGATCATTTCGGCGCTCGACAGTCTGCGCCCCGGCACGCGAGATCCGATCGTGTTCATTCTCTGTGACGAGATCACCGAAAAGCTCCGGGCGATGATTGCCCAGCACAGATCCTGCTGGGAGGTCCATCTGCTGTCGCGCCACCAGCCCTGCCCTGACGACTGCCGCACGCTTCTTGCGCGGGAGACGATTCAGCTAGAGTACCACAAAAGCGTCAATGGACGCATGCAGCTGGCGGAAATGACCGAAGACCTCCGCAGCTGGCTGGCCACACCGCTGCAATAACCGCTGCCGGAGTCGCCCGGCTGGCTCAGGCGGCGGGCCTCGACGTGCGCTGCGGTGCGCCTGACGCGCGCTGGCCGGTTGTGGCGCGGGCCAGGGTCAGGACCCTAGGAGATGATGGCGGGGCGATGGGCGGGCGTCAGCGGCGCGCAGGCCTCATCGGCGTCCCCGTCCAGCATGTCCCCCAGGTGGCGCGCGGTGGTCGGCCCAAGGGTGAACCCCTGGTGCCCATGCCCGAAATGGAACCAGAGACGGTCATGTCTGGGCGCAGCGCCGACCATCGGCAGCATATCGGGCAGAAAGGGCCGTGTGCCGCGCCAGATCGGCCCAGCCTCGGTCACGCCGAGGTCGAGATAGGCCGAAAGCCCGCTGGCGGCCCGGTCGAGCTGGCGCACATCCGGCACTCGGCCCGAGGCCTCCAGCGCCACACCGCAGGTCATCCGCAAGCCGCCCTTCATACTGCAGAGCACCACCCCGTGGCGGGCATCAAACACCGGGCGACGCAGCGTTGCGGCCTGTGGATACATGCGATGCGCGCCGTGTTTCATGATCATCCGCACCCGGTAGCCCAGTTGCGCCAGCAGGGGCGGCGTCCAAGGTCCGAGTGCGATGACGGCATGTTCCGCACGCACCCGCTCCGCGTCGGTCTGCACCTCCCAGGCGTGGCCCGCACGACGCAGCGTGCTGGCATCACCGAGGTGGATGGTGCCGCCCCGGCGACGAAACAGCTCCGCATAGCGGGTGACCAATTCACCTGGTGCAGTGCAGCTCCAGACCTCGCGCCAATGGATCGCGCCGGCGGGCGGGGTGCGAAACACCGGCTCCGCCTTGCATAGTTCGGCACCGTCGAGTGGCACCGCGTCGATCCCGTAGCGCTGTTGCAGCCGGTCGAGATCACGCGCCATGGCCTCGAATGCGATCGGGTCCTGAAACACCGACAGATAGCCATCCCGCGCAATCAGATCCTCGGCGCCCGCAAGGCTGATCCAACGGTCGTGATCGGCGCAGGCGCTGCGGATCAGCCGCGCGTTAGGTTGCGACAGGAGCTGATGGCGCCGGGGATGGGAATAACGGTAGTATTGCCACAGCGCGGGCAGTTGGCTGAGGACACCCCGCGGCGACCACACCACATCGTTGCTGCGCCCCAGCAGGATGTCGAGGATCTCGGGCAGCGCGCGGGGCATGGCGTAGGGCTCTGCCGCCTCGGCCTGGATCAGCCCCGCATTGCCATAGCTGGTCTCCTGCCCCGGTGATTTGCGGTCGACAACCGTGACCGCATGCCCCCGCGCCTGCAACTCCAGGGCGGTCGCAATCCCAACCATGCCGCCACCAAGAACCAGAATTTCGGACATGAGAGAGGGCTCCTGTAGGCAAGGCGTATCCCGCACGCCCGCCGCAGGCCGCGGGCGTGGGGTGTGTTTCATGCAGGGGACCACGGCCCCCGGAAATCAGCCTTTGGCGGCGATAACGAGGATCTCGACGGTGAACTCGGGCGTGGCGAGCTTGGATTCTCCACAGGCCCGCGCGGGCGCACGGCCTTCGGGGACCCAGGCATCCCAGACCGCGTTCATCTCGGCAAAGTCGCTCATATCCGCGAGCCAGATAGTGGCTTGCAGGATGCGCTCCTTGGAGGAGCCCGCCTCGGCCAGCAGCGCGTCGACCTTATCAAGGCAATCCTGCGTTTGCTGGGTGACGCTGGCCCCGGCGGTGCCGACCTGACCAGCGAGGTAGATGGTGTCGCCATGGGTGACGATCTGGCTCATGCGTTGGGTGGTGTGGGCGTAGGTGATATCGCTCATAGTCGTCTCTTATGGTTTGAGGATTAAAGGAAATCTCAGCGTGCGGCAGAGGTAAAACCGCCAAGCACGCGGGTGAGGTTATGGCCGAGGCTGTCGGAGATGTAACCGCCCTCCTGCACAAAAAGCGTCGGAAGGCCCGCGCGGGCAATCGCCTCGCCAATGCGCGAAAACCCGTCGCCGGTGACCTGAAAACCCTGAAACGGATCGTCCTTGGAGGCATCAAGGCCCAGCGCAATGACCAATACGTCGGTGCCAAAAGCGCGAACGCGGTCGAGGCAGGTGTCGAGCGCGGCCAGGAAGGGCGCATCATCGGTGCCACGCGGCAGCGGCAGGTTGAGGTTGTAGCCTCGCCCTCGGCCCTCGCCGCGTTCAGAACTGTGGCCCCAGAAGAAGGGGTAGAAATCTGCCGGGTCGGCGTGGATCGAGAGTGTCAGCACATCGTCGCGATCATAAAACAGCCCCTGCGTGCCATTGCCATGATGCACGTCCACATCCAGAATTGCCGGTCTGAGGCCCCGGTCCCGCAACAGCTGCGCGGCGATGCCGGAGTTGTTGAGAAAACAAAAGCCCCCCGCCATATCGCCAAAGGCATGATGCCCCGGCGGGCGACAGAGCGCATAGGCCGCGCGTTCGCCAACCGCGACCAGATCGGCGGCACTGATCGCGGTCTGCGCCGACCAATAAGCAGAGCCCCAAGTCTCGGCATTGATCGGACAGGAGGTATCGGCCTGATGATAGCCCGCCTGCCCCAGCGCGGACCGCGGATAGCTGTCGCGGCGATCCCCCGGCTTGATATGAGAAATCACCTCCGGGCCTGCGCCGTCGATCTCGGACCAGCGGGCATGGATCGTTTGCAGAAACGTCAGGTATTCCGGCGAATGCAGGGCCGCGATGGGGCCAAGGCCTGCGTCCTCGGGCGCTGTGAATGTGCAGCCTGCCGCCTCGGCGCCGCTGCGCAGGATCTCGGTGCGTTCGGGCTGTTCGGGGTTTGGCTTCATCACACCATAGGCCATGAACTGGCTGGGATTATGGGCGCGCTGGCGGGGATCATAGATCGCTTTCATGTCGGTCTCCTTGCGGCCTTAGCCAAAGACAAAATTGGGCAGCCACAGCGCCACGTCTGGCACAAAGGTGGTGATCAGCAGCGTCGGCAACCACGCAAATGCGATCATGATGAAGGTGGGCTTCAGCATCTCGCTCACGGGCGTGTCGGTGACCTTTGCGCCGAGATACAACAGCGGCGCGGTGGGCGGCGTGATATTGGCCATGCCGAGATTGACGCCAAGGACAGCGGCAAAATGCACCGGGTCCATGCCGACGCTTTGCACGATAGGCAACAAGAGCGGCGCCGACAGCAACAGACCCGAGATATCATCCATCAACATGCCGATGAGGATCATCACCAGGTTGACCATCAGCAGGATCACGATCGGGTTGTCCGAGATCGAAAAGATCAGATCCTTGGCCATGCCGGGGATGTCTTCGAACACCAGAAAGCGGCTGACGATCACCACCACAAAGACCATCAGCATCACCACGCCAATGGTGGTGCCCGCATAGCGCAGGGTCGGCCAGATGTTCTGGGGCGTAAGGCCGCGATAGATGAACAGGCCGACGGGAATGGCATAGATCACCGCCACCCCTGCGGCCTCGGTCGGGGTCATGATGCCGCCGTAGATACCGCCCAGGATGATGATCGGCATCAGCAGCGCCGGAAAGGCCCGCCCGCCGCGCCGCACAAATTCCTGCGGGTAGCTTGCGGGGCGTTCCAAGAGTTTCAGGTCCGCCTTGCGCATCAGCACATAGTTCACGATGCACAGAAGCGTAATCAGGATCAGCCCCGGCACCACGGTCGAGAGGAAACACTTGAGCACCGATTGCTGCGCAACCCACGCATAAAGGATCTGCGACGAGGACGGCGGGATCAGCAGCCCCAGCGGACAGGCCGCCACAATCAGCGCCGCCGCCGGGCCGCGCGGGTAATTCGCGGCCTTGAGATGCGGCATCATGATCGACCCGATGCAGGTGAGCGTCGCCGCCGCAGACCCCGAGATCGAGCCAAAAATACCGCTGGCGAACACCGCCGCCGCGCTAAGGCCCCCGTGGATGCGCCCCACCAGAAGCTCCGCCACCGAGACCAGCGGCGCAGCGATCCGCCCCCGCTCCATGATGGCACCGGCGAGAATGAACAGCGGGATCGCAAGCAGCACGATGGAGTTCATCTTCCAATGGCCGGTGGGCAGGAACCCGGTCACGTCATGACCGCCAAAGACGCCGATAAAAACCAGCACGCCGCCGAACGACAAAGGCACGCTTACACCAATCAGGAGCAGCACACACAGGATCAAAAGACTGCCGAGGATAATCATGGGGTCAGGCTCCTGCAGCAGGGTCGCGATCGGCGGGCACGGCAAAGCGCGCCGCCGGAAGCTTCAGGAAAACGTAAAGCCGCAGCGCGCTGTAGACCCCCATCAGGCCAAAGCCGAAAAAGATCGCCGCGCGCGGCACAAAGAACGGAATTTGCAGGGCAATCGTGGTCTGATAGCGGGGATAATCGCCGATTTCCTCGATCATCATCACCGTGGACCAGTAAAACAGCACCAAGGTCACCAAAAGCTCGATCCCGGTGATCAGGATCGCCCGTGCGCGCCGTTTAACGGGATCAAGGATCACGAAATCCAGCAGATCGGCGTTCACATGCACGCCCTCCCAGGTGCCAATGGCGGCGGCGATGAAATAGAGCCAGAAACAGATGATCAGCAGCCATTCCTCATAGGCGAACAGATCGGCGTTAAAGCCATATCGGAACACCACCACGAGGAAGAAGGTCAGCGCCATGGCGATACAGCCAAAGCACACGTAGATCGTTTGCAGCCGCAAAAGGATGCGGACCAGCTTGGCCAGCCCGGGCGGCAAATCCCGGCTCAGGTCTTTCATGATGCAGTCACCGTCTGGAGATCAAGGACAGGCCCCGGATGCCGGGGCCTGCGCGCTGTCAGATCATTGGGATCAGTTGCTGGGGGCCATCAGGCGGTCGATCACATCCTGACCGACAATCTCTGCAATCCCCGGCCAAACGTCCTTGCGCACGGTCTCGGCAATGGCGCTGCGCTCGGCGTCAGAGACCTCGACCACCTCGTAGCCGGTCTCCTTGAGCTTATCGATGTAGCCCGCTTCATTGGCCTTGGCCTCGGCAAAATAGCTCTGCGCGGCCTTGTCAAACGCGGCCTGTACGGCGGCGCGCTGTTCGTCGTTCATCTCTTCCCATGTCTCCATGGAGGCGTAATAGGTGGTGTTCTCGACCACCGCGCCATAGGGGATGAAATACTTGCCCACATCCGAGGTCGCAAAGGCGCTGTAGGCCAGCTGCGCGGTGCAGCAGATCGCGCCATCCACAACGCCGGACTGGATCGCCGGGAATACCTCGCCCCAGTTCATCGTGGTGGCGTTGAAGCCCATGGCCTCCACGGTGTTCTTGATCACCTGACTGGACCAGACGCGGATGTTGACGCCCTTGTCGCCCACGGTGGTTGCGTTTTCGGGCAGGGTTTCCGCAACCACGCCGATAAACCCTTCGGGTGCGTTGGCCAGCAGCTTCAGCCCCAGCCCTTCAAGCCGTTCGCCGAAGATCTCGTTAAAGGCGCTATCCTTGTTGAGATAGATATTCTCCATCTCGTCAAAGCTCGACACCAGATAGGGCAAGGAGTTGATCTCCAGCACCGGGTCACGGTGGGCATAGATGACGGAATGCACCAGATCGACGTTGCCGCGCGCGGCGTCCTCGAACAGCTCTTCGCCGGAGCCAAGCTGCCCGGCCTCGAACAGCGTCACCGAAAGGCCCACATCGGCGCCTTCGATATCGGCTTCGATCTGTTTCAGGATGTCATTGCCGAAATGTTCGACCGGGACGACGCCCGCGAGTTTGAGCCGCATGTCGGCCGCCTCCGCCGCGCCAAGCGACAGGGTGAAAGCAGCCGCCGTGGCGGCGGTGGTCCAAAGTGACTTACGCATGAAAATCTCCGTTCCCTGTTGTCAGTGCAACGCGCAACCGGATGGCCCCTCTGTCGGCTGGTGCCGCTTCTGCGGAGGGGCCGTGTCGCCACGTTGATCTTCCGTGAAATTTGCGGAGGGATCTGGAATAGATCAAATAGATAATTGATTAACCCGCCATAGATTTTCATAATAAAGTGAGGATTACACATCCGTTCACCCACACAGGCCAAGGCCAGCCCCTCGCAATAAGGCATTGTTTTCAAAGAAGATGACGCAGCCCCCCTCCACCTCCGCGCCGCCTCACATCGACCCCGAGCGTCTCACCCGAGAGATGAACTGGAACCTGTTGCGCACCTTTGTGGTGCTGGCAGAGAGCGGCTCCATCACCGAGGCGGCAGAGCGGTTGCGGCTAAAACAGCCCACGGTTTCGGTCGCCCTGAAGAAGCTGGAGGACCAGCTGGGCCAGCGCCTGATTGATCGCTCGCCGGGGCGGTTCACCCTCACCGAGGCTGGCGCGTTGCTCTATCGCGAGGCGGTGAACATCAACGGCTCCATCCTGCGGCTGGCGACCCTGATGCGCACGGTAACGCCAGAAATCAGCGGCCATGTGCGCATTGCCGTGGCCAGCCATGTGCTGTGTCCGCTGTTTGATGCGGTCATCGGCGATTTCTATGCCGACCACCCAAAGGCGAGCCTTGCCATCGACGTGATCACCAGCGGCGATGCGATCTCTGCGGTGGCGGCCAAACGGGTGAGCTTTGCCCTCGCCCTGGTGCGCGAACAGGATCCGAACCTGCGCTACATCCCCGTTTATCGCGAGACATTTGCGCTGTTTTGCGGCCCGCGCCATCCGCTGTTTGGTCGCCGCGACCTGACGCTGGATGACCTCAAAGGTCACGCGGCGGTGGTGTTCGACAACGACCGGCTGCAAGACGCGCTGCAGGATGTGACCCTGCTGCGCGCCCGCGCCGCACTGGCGTCCCAGGTGACCGGCGTGTCGGAGAACCTCGAAGAGGTGCGCCGCATGATCATGGCCGGGCTCGGCATCGGCCCATTGCCCAAACATGTGGTGGCCCGTGACCTGCGCGACGAGTTGCTGTGGCAGGTCCCCCCGTTCGAGGACCTGCCCGAAGTGGATGTCTATCTGGTCTGGCACCCCGAAACGATCCGCAATCGCGCCGAGGACAGGTTGCTCACGGACCTGATCGCACGGCTGGAGTCCACGCCGCTGTCCGACCGTGTCTATGCCTGATCGCCCCTCCCTGACAGCCCCGTCATCACGCGTGGCGAGGAAATGCCCCTGAGCGTCGGCGCAACGGTCAGGACCCTGCGCGTGCTGCGGGACTGATCTGGGCCATCCGCCCCAGCACATCGACGCCTTGCTGTTTCCAGAAATGCAGCAGGTCGATAAAGACCCAGTTCTCCGCCAGCTTGTCGCCGTCGCGGCGATAGATGTCGATCACCCGGAACTCGCCGGGCTTGCCGGTGGCGGGCATGCCCATGAAACCGCCGGTCGGCACCGCGGTGAAATTGGGCCAGCCAAAGAAGCCGCCGAAATTGCCCTCGCCGATACGGCAGATGTGTTGGGTCTTGGAACGCTCTGAAAACCCGGCGCGAAAGGGGCCGGAGTGCTGTTTGGCATAGCGTTCGATCGTGTAGGTGGCACCGATCCCCGCCGGGCCCCACCACAGCATGTCCTGGTGCCAGGTGCGGGCCAGCTCCTCTTCCAGCGGCAGCGCGCCCTGCCAGGTGCCAAGATCGGTCACCATCCGCTGTATCAGCTCCAGCGTCTGCACCCCCGCGGCGGGGTCTTGCGGGTCGAACATCACGCCATCATGGGTCTGCGGCCCCGGCTGCACCTGATGGCTGGCGGTCTGCGGCGGAAAGGGTTGCAGCCCGGCCTGCATCATCAGATGCGGAATGTCGAAATACATCGCCGTCTCAGTGATCTGGTCCCCTTCGACACGGTGAAAGGCGCAGTAGCGCAGGAACACCAGCTTGCCCGTCGGCGCGATATGGAGCCATGGGCGGTCAAACAGCCCCATCAGATGCCCCATCGAGCAGACCCAGATCCCGCCCGGGTCCGAATAGTAGTTCTCGCCCGCCATAAACACGTCGAGCCGCCGCTGCATCCGGGTCAGCGCGCCCCTGAGGGGCTGCCAGAACGCTTGCGCCACCGCCTCCGGCCCGATGATTTCATCAAACGGATGATAGCCGCGCCAACGCAGATTCGGGCTGCAATATTGCGCCATAGCGGCCGGAACCGCCGCCCCCTCGGCCCCGTCCAGGGCCTCGTAGAAGGCGCGCACCAAGTGTTTTGCGTGCTGGAGTTCTGTCGGTTTCATTCGGAAAATCAGCCTCTTAGATTTCGGATCGCGCCGCCGCCCCGCAGAGTTTTGCAAACGCTTGCAAAAACATCTTGCCAGATGGCGCTTCCTGTCGCTACCCTTTTTGCAAGCGCTTGCAATTTCAACCTTGAGATTATGACAGAGCGCAGCGCCATCAGACGCGGGGAGTATCAATGGCTGAAATCCAACTGCGCAATATCGGCAAGCGCTGGGGCAGTTTTGTCGGGGTGAACAACTTCGACCTGACCATCGCCGATCGCGAATTCCTCGTGCTGCTCGGCCCGTCGGGCTGCGGCAAGACCACCACCATGCGGATGATCGCGGGGCTGGAGGATGTGACCGAGGGCGAAATCCTGATCGACGGCAAGGTGGTGAACGATCTGGAACCCAAGGACCGCGACGTGGCGATGGTGTTCCAATCCTATGCGCTGTATCCCAACCTCAATGTCTATGAAAACATCCGCTTTCCGCTGAAGGTGCGCGGCGTCGACCCCGCGACCCATGACGAGAAGGTGCGCCGCGCCTCCGCCATGGTGGAGCTGGACGATTTCCTGCATCGCAAGCCGGCGGAACTGTCCGGTGGCCAGCGTCAGCGCGTCGCCCTGGCCCGCGCCATCGTACGCGAACCCAATGTGTTCCTGATGGATGAACCGCTGTCCAATCTGGACGCCAAGCTGCGCGTCTCCACCCGCGCCCAGATCAAGAACCTCAGCCACGAGCTGGCCGTCACCACGATCTACGTCACACATGACCAGATCGAGGCGATGACGCTGGCGGACCGCGTGGTGGTGATGAAAAAAGGCGTGGTGCAGCAGGTCGGCTCGCCCACGGAAATCTACGACCACCCGGCCAATACCTTTGTCGCCAGCTTCATCGGGTCACCCGCGATGAACCTGATGGAGGGCACCGTCACCGGCGGCACCTTCCGCGCCAAACATGTGGAAATTCCGGGCCTTGACGCCAAGGACGGCCCGCTGACGCTCGGTTTCCGCGCCGAGGATGCCAGCCTCGCCCCCGAAGGTCAGGGCCAGATCACCGCGCCGATCTACACGCTCGAACTCCTGGGCGATGCGACGATGATCTCCGTCCGCGTCGGCGGGGCGCTGGTTTCGGTCAAGGCCGACAAGACCTTCCGCGCCGAAATCGGCGATCCGGTGCACCTCAGCGTGCCGCCCGCGATCTGCCACCTGTTTGATGCCGAAACCGGCGAACGCATCTGACCCATTCCAGAACAGACCGGGACAACCCGGCGGACCTCAACTCAACAGGAACCCCACAGGGAGCCAACTATATGACACTCAAGACCATTCTGATGGCAGGGGCGCTGTCCCTTGCGGGCGCGGCGGCTTCGGCCTCTTGCGCGTTTGAAAACACCGTGCCGCTCAAATCCCTCACCGCTGGCTTCGAGGCCTGGAAGGCCGCGACCGATGCGATGGCGGAATGCGGCAACTTCTCCGCCTCGCTCGATCAGGAGTTCAAGGAAAAGCAGCCCGAGGCCTTTGCCGCCAACCCGGCGCTTTACCAGATCGGCGGCGTTGCGAACGAGACGCTGATCCCGCTGTTGAACGCCGGCACCATCCGCCCGCTGGATGATCTGGTTGCGAAATACGGGGAGAACCTGACGCCCAACCAGCTGATCAAGATCGACGGCGAGACCATGGCGATTGCCATGATGGTGAACGCCCAGCACCTGATGTACCGGCAGGACATCCTGGCTGATCTCGGCATCGAAGAGCCCAAGACCTATGCCGATGTCCTCGCCGCTGCCGAAAAGATCAAGGCCGCAGGCGTGGTAGACTATCCGCTCGGTGGCACCTTCAAGACCGGCTGGAACCTGGCGCAGGAATTTGTGAACATGTACCTCGGCGAGGGTGGCAATTTTGTCGACGCCGACAACAACCCCACCATCAACACGCCCGAAGGCATCAAGGCGCTGGAAACCCTGAAGGCGATGACCGCCTATATGGACCCGGAATATCTGGTGTCCGACTCCACCTACGTTCAGCAGCAGTTCCAGCAGGGCAAGATCGCCATGGCCAACCTCTGGGCCAGCCGCGCCGCCGCGATGGAAGATGCCGCCGAAAGCCAGGTGGTGGGCAAGGTCAAGATGGCCCCCGCCCCGATGGGCTCCGCAGCCCCTGCAACCTCGCTCTGGTGGGATGGCGTCGTGCTGGCCGCCAACATGAGCGATGAAGAGGCCGAGGCCGCCTTCAGGGTGGTGATGGAAGGGCTCGACACCGAAATGGTGCAGGCCAACAACGATGCCGCCGTCTGGCTGGTGCCCGGCTATGAGGCTGGCCCGCTGGCCGCCGGGGCCGCCGCATCTGCCGCCAACGGCGCCCGCCCCTACCCGGCCTCCACCGCGCTTGGCATCCTGCATTCCGCCCTCGGCAACGGGCTGTCGGCCTATCTGACCGGCGCCAAGGATGCGGAAACCACGCTGGCCGACATCGAGGCGAACTATATCACCGCCGCCAAGGAAGCGGGCCTCCTGGAGTAACCCTCCCCTCTCCTCGTCGACCTCGGGGGAGGCCGCGCCCTCCCCCCTTTTTCCCAGCCCCACGGAACCATGAGAAAGGCAGAGACATGAATTTCCGCACCTTTGCCGCCTTTGTCGGCCCCTCTGTCTTTATGATGCTTCTGTTCATCGCCTTTCCGCTGATCAGCGTGTTTGTGCAGAGTTTCTATGTCACCCAGACCGTCTATGAGGTGGTGGAGGTGGAAACCTGCACCCCCGGCTTTCTGACCCAGACCTGCACCACCGAGGAAAAATCCGTGCCGGTGGTGGATGACAACGGCGACGTGATGACGCGCACCGAATTTGTCGGCCTGCAAAGCTACCGCAATGTGCTGGAGCTGGGCCGCGCGTGGGATGCGCTGAAATCCGGCAGCTGGTCGGCCTTTCAGACCATCGACTTCTGGAAGGCGCTGCGCTTCACGCTGACCTTCACCCTCATCACCCTGCCGCTGAACATCGGCCTCGGCCTTGGCATTGCGCTGATGATCAACAACGCCGCCCGTGCGGTGCGCGGGCCGGTGATCTTCATCTCGCTGCTGCCCTTCATCATCACACCGGTGATTGGCGCGCTGTCGATCAACTGGCTGTTTCGCGGCGACGGCATCCTGACGGCGGCGATGGAATGGTACTCGGGCCGCGACATCGCCATGTTCGCCCAGGCCTGGACCATCGAGCTTTTGATGATGCTCTACCGCGTGTGGCACGTCGCGCCCTTTGCCGCGATCGTCTTTTACGCGGGCCTTCAGACGGTGAATTCCGACAGTCTGGAAAGTGCGGTGATCGACGGAGCCTCGCGCTGGCAGCGGCTGCGCTACATCGTGATCCCGCATCTGATGCCGCTGATCATCTTTGTGTCGATGATCCACCTGATGGACGCCTATCGCGTGTTCGAGGAGGTCGTCGGCTTCTCCTCCCAGGGGCACGTGATCTCGCTGCAATGGCTCACCTACGATTTCCTGGTGCCGGATCAGGCGGGCAACCGTTCGATCAGCCGGGCCTCCGCCAGCGCCATGCTGACCATGATCGGCATCACGCTCCTGCTCATCGCTCCCCTGCGCCGCACCTGGCGCGATCATAAAGGAGGCCACTGACATGTCGTCCCGTGCCATGCGCCAGCCCCTCAGCCTGCGTCTGACCTCCAACAGCCTCCTGATCCTGTGGTGCGTCATCGCCGCCTTCCCGATCTTCTGGATCACGGTGATGAGCTTCAAGACACCGGTGGATGCCTTTGATGCCAACGCGCTCAATGTGATCTTCGGCCCCGAAACCCGCGCCAAGGGGCATGGCGTATCGCTCCTCGACATCTGCCTGCTGGGGCTTGCGCTCTGGGGGCTGTGGCGGGGGGCGGCCCGGCTGTTGCCCTCGATGGTCAGGAGCTACGCCCCCGCAGGCGCGGTCTGGCTGGGCTGGCTCATTGGTGCGGCTGCTCTTGGTCTGGTCGCGCTTGTCACCCTGTTTGGCCTTCTGCCCGTGCTCTCGAACGCGCTGAACCCGGTGCTTGGGGCCTTTGGGGCGGATGTGATCGGCCTCACGACCGAGCATTACAAGACCGTCTGGATCGACCGGGGCTTTTCCAACAACTTCCAGAACTCGCTGGTGGTGACCGCAGGTGTTGTGACCGTGTCGCTCACCGTGGGTACGCTTGCGGGCTATGGTCTGGCGCGGTCCGGCTCGACGCTGGCGTTCTGGATCCTGATCGTCGCGCTGGTGTTCCGCGCCCTTCCGCATTCGGTGCTGGTGGCGGGCTATCTGCCGGTGTTTATCAACTCGTCCGAGTGGCTGGCACCGATCCTCGGGGAGAACGCGCCGACGCTTTATGGCAAGCCGATGGCGGTGATCGCGGTGCTGGTGGCGATCAACCAGCCCTTCACCATCTGGATGCTGCGGTCGTTCTTCCAGAACATCCCCGCCGATCTGGACGAGGCCGCGCGGGTCGATGGCTGCAACCATTTTCAGGCCTTTCGCCGGGTCATCATGCCGGTGATGTGGCCGGGGGTCATTACCACCGGGCTGTTCTCTTTCCTCTTGGCCTATAACGACTTTCTGGTGACCTCGCTTCTGCTCGATGCGCAGAACCAGACCATGGTTCCGGCCATTGCGGGCATGTTCAACC
The DNA here is from genome assembly GCF_022348205.1 of Epibacterium sp. MM17-32. Lineage (NCBI taxonomy): Bacteria > Pseudomonadati > Pseudomonadota > Alphaproteobacteria > Rhodobacterales > Roseobacteraceae > Epibacterium > Epibacterium sp. MM17-32. Next base: position 45,131 of record NZ_JAKRFC010000018.1, read on the forward strand.
GCGAGACCACAACCACCGATCAGGTGGTCGCCGTCGCCGCCGCGGTGTCGATCACCGCGCCCCTGTTCATCCTGGTGATGGTGTTCCAGCGCCAGATCGTCTCCGGCCTCACCGCAGGGGCGGTCAAGGGATGAGCTGTGCCTTTCGCGAGACTGCGAGCGCCCGCCACCCGGCGCTGAACCGCCTGCCACGGGATTTTCTGTCCGCAGGGAGCCTGCCCTCCCTCACCACAGAAACAGGATTACAGGAGTGACCTCATGAAAGGTTCCCGCCCCGAACAGGCCGTGCTGACCCGTGACACGGATATGACCAAGACCGAAGAGACCCGCGCCGTGATCGAAGGCATGGTCGACGGTCTCAACGACCACCGCATTGCCGACATCGGCGAGTTCTTTGCAGAAAACTTCCGCTGGCTCGGCAATCAGGGCTGCGGCACCAAGACCGGCCTGCGGGAATTTCAGGACAACTGGCAGCGCCCCTTTCAGGCGGCGTTTTCCGACAAGACCTGCATCGACGAGGCGCGCCTCTACATGGGCGAATGGGCGGCCGCCTTTGGCCGTCAGGAAGCCACCCACACGGGCGAATTCCTCGGCATTCCCGCCACCGGCAAGCGGGTCGAGATCCGCTATATGGACTTCTGGAAAGTTCAGGACGGCAAGATCGTCGACAATTGGGTGAATGTGGATTTCGCCCATGTGGCCGCGCAACTCGGTGTGGATCTGTTCAACGGCCACGGCTGGGAAGCCTATGACCGCGGCGAAAAGACCCCGCCGCGCCCCGACACTCCGCGTACCGACAACCAAGGATAAGAGCCATGGCAATCACCTATCTCAAACGCGGCAAATCCGACGCCGCCCGCGCCGAAGACAACGCCAAGACCCGCGCCATCGTGGAGGCCACCCTTGCCGACATCGAGGCCCGCGGCGACGCCGCCGTGCGCGACCTCAGCGAGAAATTCGACGGCTACGCGCCCGAGAGCTTTCGCCTTAGCCAAGAGCAGATCGACGCGCTGATCGCAGAGCTCTCCGACCGCGAGATCGCGGATATCAAGTTTGCGCAAAAGCAGGTCGTGGCCTTTGCCAAGGCGCAGCGCGACTCCATGCTGGATATCGAGGTGGAAACCCTGCCCGGCGTGATCCTCGGCCACAAGAACATCCCGGTGCAATCGGTGGGCTGCTACGTACCGGGGGGCAAGTTCCCCATGGTCGCCTCGGCCCATATGTCGGTGGCCACCGCCAAGGTCGCCGGCGTGCCGCGCATCGTGGCCTGCACGCCGCCGTTCAAGGGCAAGCCGAACCCCGCCGTGGTCGCCGCGATGCATTTTGGCGGCGCCGATGAGATCCATATCCTCGGTGGTATTCAGGCGGTGGGTGCCATGGCGATCGGCACCGAGAGCATCGAGGCGGTGCATATGCTGGTTGGTCCAGGCAATGCCTTTGTGGCCGAGGCCAAGCGGCAATTGTTTGGCCGCGTGGGCATTGATCTTTTTGCCGGCCCCACCGAGACCATGGTGATCGCCGATGAGACCGCCGCCGATCCCGAGCTCTGCGCCACCGATCTTCTGGGACAGGCCGAGCACGGCTATAATTCGCCCGCCGTCCTGGTGACGAATTCACGCGCGCTCGCCGAGGGCACACTCGAGGAGATCGACCGGCTGCTGAAGATCCTGCCCACCGCCGACACCGCGCGGGTCTCTTGGGAGGATTACGGCGAAGTGATCCTCTGTGACAGCTACGAGGAGATGCGCGAGATCGCGGATGAGATCGCCTCGGAACATGTGCAGGTGATGACCGATCGCGACGACTGGTTCCTGGAGCAGATGACCTGCTATGGCGCGCTGTTCCTGGGGCCGCGCACCAATGTGGCCAACGGCGACAAGGTGATCGGCACCAACCACACGCTGCCGACGCTGAAGGCGGGGCGCTATACCGGTGGGCTCTGGGTTGGGAAGTTCCTGAAAACCCACAGCTATCAGAAGGTCCTGACCGATGAGGCGGCCTCTCTGGTCGGCGAATACGGCTCGCGCCTCTGCATGCTCGAGGGATTTGTGGGCCATGCCGAGCAATGCAACATCCGGGTGCGCCGCTATGGCGGGGTGAATGTACCCTACGGTGCGGCTGCCCCCTATCGCGACGCGGCAGAATAAAGCGGGACAAGGGGGGCGCTGCCCCCGGCCCCTCGCGGGGCCTCCCTCGAGATATTTTTGAGAAGATGAAGGCAAGAGCCATGGATGTTCATACGCAGAACAAGGCGCTGATCGCGCCGCTTCGGGCGGCAATGTATGATTTTGACGAGGCCGGCGTGCGGGCTGCACTTGGATCGGTCTGCGCGCAGGATGTGCTGTTTCGGTTCTGTCACCCGTTTGGCGATCTCACCGGGGTGGAGGCCCTTTATGACGCGGTTTACGCGGGCCTCTTGAAGGCCTGGCCGGATCTGGAGCGGCGCGACACCATCGTGATCGCCGGGCCGGACGAGTTCGGCAATGATTGGGTGGGCGCAGGCGGGTATTACACCGGGGTCTTTACCGCGCCCTGGCTCGACATTCCGCCCACCGGTCATCAGGTCAGCATGCGGTTTCACGAGTTTTATCGTATCGTGGATGGCAAGGTGGTGGAGGTGCAGGCGCTGTGGGACATTCCCGAGGTGATGATGCAGGCCAACGCCTGGCCGATGGCGCCCTCGCTGGGGCGGGAATGGCATGTGCCGGGGCCTGCGACGCAGGACGGGTTGGTGCCGGGGCCTTATGATGCAGAGGCCGGAGCGGCCTCCTGTCAGCACATCGTCGACATGCTCGAGCATCTGAAAAAGCACCCCGCCCAGGGTGGTCCGGAAGTGATGGAGATGGAGCGCTTCTGGCATCCGCGGATGAATTGGTACGGGCCGTCGGGGATTGGCACCGGGCGCGGCATCGCGGGGTTCCGCAACTGGCATCAGATCCCGTTTCTGAACGGCATGCCGGATCGTGGTCAGTATGTGGACGAGATCAACTATCATTTCTTTGGCGATGGCGATTATGCCGCCGTCACCGGCTGGCCAAACATGATCCAGACCGTCACCCATGACGGCTGGATGGGGATTGCGCCGGCTGGCAAGAAAATCACCATGCGCAGTCTGGACTTCTGGCGGCTGGAGAACGGCAGGATCCGGGAAAACTGGGTATTGGTCGATCTGCTGGATGCCTATGCGCAACTTGGCGTTGACGTCTTTGCCCGCCTGCGTGAGTTCAACAAGGCACGCAATCTCGCGCCGATCAATATCCCGAATGGAATGAGCTGATGACCGACCTGCCCCGCCCCCCGTCCTTTGATCTCACTGGCAAACGCGCGCTGGTGACCGGTGCCTCCTCCGGCATCGGGCAGGGCTGCGCGGTCGCGCTGGCGGGGGCCGGGGCGCATGTGGTCTGTGCCGCGCGCGGGGCGGAGCGACTGGAGGCAACGGTGGCGGCGATGCAGGCGGCCGGTTACAGCGCAGAGGCGCTGCCACTGGATCAGGGCGACCTTAGCGCGCTGGAGGCGGCGCTGAGTGATACGGCCTATGACGTGGTGGTGAATTCCGCCGGGCTGGCCCGCCATGGCCCCGCGCTGGACACCACGCCCGCGGATTATGACGCGGTGATGGGGGTCAACCTGCGCTCGGCCTATTTCCTGTCGGCCTGGGCGGCGCGGGCAATGAAGGCGGCACAAAAGCCCGGATCGATCATCCATATCTCCAGCCAGATGGGCCATGTGGGCGGCATTGACCGCGCTGTCTATTGCGCCAGCAAACACGGGCTGGAGGGCATGGTCAAAGCCATGGCGATCGAATGGGGCAAATCGAACGTGCGCATCAACACGGTCTGCCCGACCTTCATCCGCACACCACTGACGCAGGCCACCTTTGACGACCCCGACCGTGCCGCCTGGATCATGGAGAAGATCAAGCTGCCCCGCGTCGGCGAAGTGGACGACATCATGGGCGCGGTGCTCTATCTGGCCTCGGGCGCGTCGGCCATGGTCACCGGCACCTCGATGCTGATCGACGGCGGCTGGACGGCAGACTGATGAGCGAGAAAGTCACCATCCTCCAGGTTGCCGAGCGCGCGGGCGTCAGCCAATCCGCCGTGAGCCGGTTCTTCACCCCCGGTGCCTCGGTCAGCAAGAAAACTGCCGACAAGGTGCGCATGGCCGCCGAAGACCTCGGCTATCGCCCCAATGTACTGGCACGTGCCATGGCCTCGGGGCGGTCGCGCATCATCGGGCTGGTGGTCGCCTATCTGGAAAACTACTTCTACCCCGAAGCGCTGGAGAAACTCTCCACCGCCTTGCAGGCCAAGGGCTATCACGTGCTGGTCTTCATGGCCTCGCAGACGGCGGGCAATATCGATCAGGTGATGGAGGAAATCCTCGACCATCAGGTCGATGGGATCATCCTCGCCTCCGTTGCCATGTCCTCGGATATTTCCGCGCGCTGTCAGCAGCTTGGCGTGCCTGTGGTGCTGTTCAACCGCGCCCAGGACATCGACGGCATCGCCGCCGTGACCTCCGACAATCGTGCCGGCGGGCGGCGGGTGGCCGAGTTCCTGATGGCAGGCGGGCACCAGCGGATCGCCTATATCGCGGGCTGGGAGGGCGCCTCCACCCAGCGCGACCGTGAGGCCGCCTTTCGCGAGGCCCTTTCCGGGGCCGGGCGGGACCTCTTTGCCCGCGCCGTGGGCAATTTCAGCGTCGAGCAGGCCGAACAGGCCGCCCGCGACATGTTCTCCGTCCCCGCTGGCGAACGCCCCGATGCGGTCTTTGTTGCCAATGACCACATGGCCTTTGCGGTGATGGATGTGCTGCGGTTCGAGCTGGGCCTGCGCATCCCCGAGGATGTCTCCGTGGTGGGCTATGACGACGTCCCGCCGGCCGCGTGGCGCGCCTATAACCTGACCACGATCCGGCAGCGCGCCAATCTGATGGTGGCCGAGACCGTGCGCGCGATGTTTGAACAAATCGACACACCCGACACTGCCAGCCCCTGCCATGTGCAGATCGAAGCGCCGCTGATACTGCGTGGATCGGCGCGTATACCGGACGACTGGCCCACAGAAGGATAACCCCCATGCAAGGCTTTGATGCGAAATTTCGCGACTTCCCCGACTATATCATCGGCATCACCAAGGAGATCTGGGAAGATCGCGGCATCGCCACATTGCACCGCTATTACAGCGACGACATCGTCGTGCGCTCGCCTGCCTCTGTGGTGGTCGGCAATCAGAATGTGATCGGCGCCACCATGGCCACGCTGGCGGAATTCCCCGACCGCGAACTGCTGGGCGAGGATGTGATCTGGTCCGGGACGCCGGAGACGGGCATGCTGTCCTCGCACCGGATCATTTCCACCGCGACCCATGCGGGCGACGGGGTCTATGGCAAGGCCACCGGCAAGAAACTCCAGTACCGGATCCTCGCCGATTGTCATGCCATCAACAATCAGATCAACGATGAATGGCTGATCCGCGATCAGGGCGCCATCGTGCGTCAGATGGGCTGGGAGCCCAGGGACTATGCCGCCCAGCTGATCGAGAACGAGGGCGGTGCGGCCAATTGCGTACCCCCCCTGAGCCCGGCCACGGACCGCCCCGGTCCCTACACCGGTCAGGGCAACGACAATGAATGGGGCGGTCGCCACGCCGAGATCCTGACCCGGATCATGAATGCCGATATGGCCGCCATCGAGGAAACCTATGATCGCGCCGCGCATGTGGAATATCCCGGCGGCGTCACCGGCCATTCCTTTGGCGCGGTGGACCGCTTCTGGATGGGGCTGCGGGCGGCGTTTCCGAACGCAACCTTCACCATCCATCACCAGATCGGCCGCGACGATCCGCATATGCCGCCCCGCTCCGCCCTGCGCTGGAGCCTGCATGGCAAACACGAAGGCTGGGGTGCCTTTGGTGTGCCGACCGGCGCCGAGGTCTATATCCTCGGCATTTCCCACGCCGAATTTGGCGCGCTGGTGGGCGGAGACGTGAAGCTACGCCGCGAATACACGCTGTTTGACGAAACCTCGGTCTGGAAACAGATCCTGATGCAAACCGGGGCGGAGTGATCATGCCCGCCTTTGACATGAAACTGGATGCCCGCGAGGCCACAGGGCGGATGCATGCGCATCGCGCCTCGCTGCGGGCGCGTCGGCTAAACCTGCGCCCGCCCGGCGCTGGCCTCTCAAGCTGACGCATTTCTGTTTTATATCAAAGGATAAACTCCATGAGCACTCTGAATGACCGCATCGTCCGTTACGGCGAACTGCGTCCCTGCAAAACCGCCTTTATCGACGCCCACACGCCGGGGTCGGACCAGAAGGAAAACTTTACCATCATCGGTGGCGGCGTCTCGGAATCCCCGGACCAGCACGTCCACATCCGCGACACCCCCGGGTTCAACATCGGCGCAGCCGGTCAGCCGCCCAACTGCCGCAACTCGCTCCATAGCCACACCACAGCGGAGGTGTTCTTTGTCCTCAAGGGCCGCTGGCGGTTCTTCTGGGGCCGTAATGGCGATGCGGGAGAGTTCATCGCCGAAGAGGGCGATATCTTCAACATTCCCACCGGCATCTTTCGCGGCTTTGAAAACGTCGGCACCGATTACGGGATGATCATGGCGATTCTCGGCGGTGACGATGCCGGGGGCGGTGTCACATGGGCGCCGCAGGTGATCGAAGAAGCCCGCGCCCATGGGCTCGTGCTGGGCAACAACGGCGTGCTCTACGACACCAAGCAGGGCCAGGCGCTGCCGCACAACGTCCAGCCCATGCCCACCCTGACCGAAGAGCAGATGAAAGACTTCCCCGAAACCCCGGTCGAGGCCGTGGTGCCGCGCTATGTGGCGCGCTACTGGGACCTGATGGCGCTGTCGGGCAAACAACCCGCAAAGGTGATCGGCACCGATGCGCTCCTGAAGGACAAGCCCGGTTTCGAGGTCGACTTCCTGTCCCGCACCTCGCTGGACGACAGCCCGATCACGCCCGACAAACACGTGGTGCTGATGCCGATGCGCGGCCACTGGGCGCTTCGGGTGGGCGATTTCGACACCGTGCTGAACCCGGGCGATACCTGCCTGTTGAAACCGGGCGAGAGCTACAGCCTTGCGCCCTCGATGACGGGCGAGGCGAGCCTTTACCGCGTGACCGAGACCGACGATCCCGCCGGGGCCACCTGGAGCGGTGCCGCCTAAGCTGCCGCCACACACGCATGGGCAGCGCCCCAGCGCTGCCCGTCTTTCAAACGGAGGCCGCTATGACTCCCCTCGTCTTTCTTCCCGGCATGATGTGCGACGCGCGGCTGTTTGCGCCGCAGATCGCTGCCCTCTCTGCCATGCGCACCGTCTCCTGCGCGGCGCTGACCGGTCACGACACCATGGGGGCGCTGGCCGCAGAGGTTCTGCACAACGCGCCGCCGCGATTTGCCCTTGCGGGGCTGTCGATGGGCGGCATCCTTGCGATGGAAGTGCTGCGCCAGGCCCCCGACCGCGTGGCCGGGCTGGCGCTGCTGGACACCAACCCGCTGGTCGAGGTCCCCGAGGTCAAGGCCAAGCGCGCGCCGCAGATCGAGGCCGCACAGAGCGGCGGTCTGGCAGAGCTCATGACCGACATCATGATCCCCAACTACCTCGCCACGCCCGACCCCGCGCATCCGATTTCCGCGCTGTGCCTGGAGATGGCGCTGGCACTGGGGCCGGAGGTTTTTGTGCGCCAGTCGCGGGCGCTGCGCGATCGCCCGGATCAATGCGCAACGCTGCGCTCCTTTGCGGGGCCGGCGCTGATCCTCTGCGGCGCGCAGGACCGGCTCTGCCCGGTTGCGCGACACGAACTGATGCAGGAGCTGATGCCGCACGGCCACCTCGACGTGCTGCCCGACTGCGGCCACCTGCCCACCCTTGAGGCCCCCGAACAGACAACGGCGGCACTGGCCCGCTGGCTGGAGGACATATGACACCCGACTTGCTCACCCTGTTGCGGCAGGTGGATACCCCGACCGTCTGCAACGCCATCGAGGTCGCAGAGGGCAAACGCGGCTTTGACGCCTTTACGCGTGGCACCCTGCTGGCCTCCGCCCCGGAGGCCCCGGCCATGGTGGGCTATGCCCGCACCGCCAAGATCGCTGCCGTAGCACCGCCATCCGAGCCGCCCGAGGTCATCAAAGCCCGCCGCATGGCCTATTACAAATACATGGCCGAGGCCCCTGCCCCCGCCGTCACCGTGATCGAAGATCTGGACTACCCCAACGCCATCGGTGCCTACTGGGGTGAGATCAACACCACCGTGCACAAGGGCTTTGGCATTTCCGGCGCGCTCACCAATGGTGTCATGCGCGACCTTGGCGACCTGCCCGAAGGCTTTCCGGTGGTTGCAGGCTCGATCGGCCCCAGCCATGGGTTTGTGCATGTGCGCGAGATCGACACGCCCGTCGAGATCTTCGGCCTGACTGTCGCCCCCGGTGATCTGGTCCACGCCGACCGCCACGGCGCCCTGGTGATCCCGCCTGCGGTGATCCCGATGCTGGCGGAGGCCATCACCAAACTGCTGGAGACCGAGAAGCTGGTGCTGGAGCCGGCAAAGGCCCCCGGGTTCGATTTTGAGACATTCGCAGAGGCCTGGGACCGGTTTGAGCGGTCGCGCACCTGACGACCCCTGCCGGAGCCAGATCGCAGCACAGCCGCGCAGCGAAACGCGCGGGCCGCTCCCCCAGAGGCCCGGACCTCGGCCGATAGGTTGCGAAAATCACACTGCATATGGCCTGCTCATCCGATATGCTGCTCTTGGCATATCAATCGCCGGGGCAGTAAGCTAGGCCTGCCCGGGACAGGGAAATCCGCTCAGATTTCGCTGCACAATATAACCCGGGCACGTGTCAGTTTTGGACCTTTGCTGATGAAGATTAACACCATTACGAATTGGGCCTATGGACTGACGGTGGTGCTGACCGCTCTGTCCGGGGCCGCGTTCATCGCTTCGATCAACAGTTCCGCCAAAGAACGCGATGCGGTTCAAACACATCTGATCCTGAATGAGCTTGGTGAGGAACTGGCGATCGGGGCGGAACTCCGCACCGATGAGGCGCGCCTCTACGTGATGCGCGGCGACCCGAGCCACCTGGATGCCTTCACGCGTGCCGATCAGGCCGAAGCGGAGCTGGAAGCCTCCGCGCAGGAGGCCGGCTCGCTCGGAGCCACCAGCGAGGAGATAGCGTTCCTGCAACGGATCCTCGCGGATCTGGAGACGTTGGAGGCGTTGGAACAGGAGGCGGTTTCGACCTACCAGTCCGGCGATACCACTCGCGCGCGGGATCTCCTGTTTGGCGCGCAGCATTACCAGTTCCACCTCAAGCTGATTGATGATGTCACACAGTTCCGTCGCATGGTTCAGAACCGGACGGATCGCGAGCTGCAGGCCGCGCATCAGCGCAGCGACTGGTTCGAGTTCATTGCGCAGATCATGTTGGGACTGACGGCGACCGTGTTCCTTGGCGTGCTGTATTTCGTTCTGCGCCGCCGTGTGGCCGTCCCCTTGGCGCGCATGGCCGGGATCGTGAAACGCCTCGCCAGCCAGGACTACGAGGTCGAGGTGCCGCTGGATGGCCGGCGTGACGAAATCGGTGAGTTGAACAGGGCCGTGCATGTGTTCCGCAAGAACGGGCTGGAGCGCGAACAGCTCGATGCGGAGCGCCGCCGTGACATCAAGATCAAGGACCTGATCCTGAAACTGATGCACCGGGTGCAGGCCTGCCAATCCCTGGATGAACTGGGCGCTGTGATCGCGCGCTACGCACCACAGATCTTTCCCGATCTTGCGGGCGTCCTGTATGTCCGCGGCGACAGCCAGCGCATGTTGCACTGTGCGTCCTACTGGCAGACCGATCCGCCCGAGCCCGAGGATATCGATTGCGAAGAATGCTGGGCCCTGCGGCGGGGCCGTGCCCACCGCAGCAATTCAGGCGCTAAGGAGGATGTTGTGTGCAGCCACCTCGCCGATCCTTCCAGCTCCGCCCTGTGCATCCCGCTTGCCGCGCAGGGCGAAACGATCGGGCTGATGAGTTTCTCCGGCGTCCACGCCGAAACCGAGGTCACGCGGGAGGATCGCGTGTACCTGGAACTCATTGCGGAGAATGTCGCGCTTGCGGCCGTGAACCTCAACCTGCGGAACCGCCTCTCGCAGATGGTGGATCGCGATCCGCTCACCGGGCTGTTGAACCGGCGCTCTCTGGATGTGGCCCTTGGCACCTATGCCTGTACCCCGCCGCCCTTTCCAACGGCGTGTCTGATCATCGATATCGATCATTTCAAGCGTATAAATGACGGCTTCGGCCATGAGGCAGGGGATGAGGTCATCAAGTCCTTTGCCGGCCTGCTTGCCGCAGCCGTCGGCGATCGGGGGACCTGCTATCGGTTTGGCGGCGAGGAGTTCGTGGTCCTGTTGCCCGGCCAAGACGGCAGCGCCGCATTCGAGTTGGCCGAGAACATTCGCAGCCGCACGGCGGAAATGGCGCTCTCCTACCGCGGGCAATCGCTGGGCCGGATTACGATTTCGGCAGGGCTTGCGGTAGCGCCCTCCGGCGGGTCGATGGAAACGCTGCTCAGCCGGGCCGATTCCGCGCTGTTGCAAGCCAAATCAGCGGGGCGCGACCGCACGGTTCATGAAACGCTGGAGCTTGCCCTCAGCTGAGCGGCCCCACGCTCGGATGTTTGCCGGTGACTGACGCCAACTGATCGCGCGGCACTCCCCACGTCTGCAATGCGACGCAGACATTGCCTCCGCCTTGGCTGGTGGTTTCGGATATCGCCGGGCCTGCCGATTTGAGCGCGGAGCTTGGGACCAACACAGAGATGCAGCCTCCAAACCGCGCGCTACGGGCCGGGACATCCGCCCCAAAGAAAGAGCCGCAATGACAGGACAGCATTGCGGCTCAGGGGGTATTTCTATGACCAGCAGAGCGGCCCGGTCGTCCCGTCCGCCCTGCGCAGTATCACTCACTGATGGAGTTGTGGTTCAGATCTCAAGGTCTTCTTGTGATGCCGCGGGGGCCAGTCCGAAGTGACGAACGCTCGTGGCCCGAGGCTCCGTCGGAGATCTTTTCAGGATGTCTTCGGAATAGTTGCGCGGCTCAGATGCTGCCCATTTTGAGTATCTTTTGTAGTCCTCAGCGGTCTCCGGGTGCAGCGAGAGACCATACTCCTGTGGTGTCACCTCCACCTGATACCCAGCAAGCAGCTCTTCCTGGGGCGCGTCTTCCGATTTCAAAGACGCGCTTTCAACAGCCGGGGATCTCTGCACCCCTTCGCCCGATCTCTGCTTGTAGAGTTGCACGGCCTCGCTGGAGGCTGAGGGGTTTTTGAAACGCCAAACCCCCGCCTCTTTACCTTCCATGATCAGCGCAAATACGCCGAGTTCGATGGCCTCTCTAAGTGCAAATTGCGGCGGCGAATTGCGTGTATATCCAGCATCGATTTCCAAGAGGGAGTCTGTGGAGACATACCGGAAAACAGAAGCCTGAACGAGAGTGGAGTATATCTGCTTCGTGCTTGTGACACTCAAGATAACGCGCCCGGAATTGACCGCGACCAGCCGCAAATTTACCGTAACATAGTCCTCTTGGTATTGCGTATTCCCGCCAATCCCAAGATAGCGCGCACCGATACCGCCGGTCCGCAGATTGGATTCATACGAGACGACCCCGCCTTCAATCAACACGCCTGCAAACGTCATCGCCGGCAGAGGTTCAGCCGCCTCTCCCTGGAATTGCTGCCGCGTTGCCTGGATAAGCTGCCTTTCGCGCAACACGTTCGAAAGTCCGCGACGTTCAACGACATTGAACCATTTCCCGTTCCCGGCCGCAGAAAGGACATCGACCAGAATTGCGTCAGCCCCTTGGGTGACCGCGCGCGAATATTCTGCGAAATTGGGATTGGGCTTGTTCTGTCCAGTCAGATCCGGGAACTCATAAACGGCCACCGTAACCTCGCGCGAGGGCGCGGGCAGATTGCGTACAGCAGCGCTTGTCATGGTATCGGGCAGGATCTGCGCCGGTGTTTCATGCTCACCCGGCTCAAACGGGCTTGGGAGATTTTGAGCACATGCGGACAGGGAACAGCTCGCCACAATTGCCAAAATGGTTTTGCTGATAGTAGATGTTCTCATTAGTTCGCGTCGGCCCTCTCGGAGATATGCGATATATCGTGGATTAGTTTTGAACCGGGATCGGGAGGTCCAGCGTATTGGTGGAAACACCATCGTTGATGGTCACAGTGACGCGATCACCGGACGTGACCCAACTCACGATGGCTCCGTCCAGATCCATTGTACCGGTGGGGTTCTCACGTTGAACAACGGCGTCCAAAAGCTCGCCCGCAGCAATCGTGATCATGCCATTTCGAATTGCGTCGGCAAATTCATCCGCAAGAGTTGGTTCCTCGAACAAATCTCCAAAGGCATTACTGTCCAGATGCTGGTTCTGTATTTCTGCAAGCTGCAGCAAATGCCCACTGTTGAGCGGGTTGCCACCGAAAGAGGGGTTGATTGGCCGGTAAACCAGCTCGCTTCCGGATGCCGCTGACACCGAGAATAGACAAGCTGCTGTCATGACTACGAAGTGCTTAATCATTTCTTACTCCAAAGGCTGGCTGAGATGCATATCAGCGCTCAAGAACGCGTCGCCCAAGGGGGGTATCAACAACGATCAACCGTTGCGCAGTTGTACCAGACAAATCGATCGAGTCACCGCTCCGTCCGTCACCTCTGCCTCTTTGAATGTGAAGAATTGTTTTCTGTGCCCCATCAGCAACATTTATCTCTGAATTCAGGCGCAAACCGCTTTGATCTACAAGAATATTATTCTGCGACCCATTTATGTCGATTTTGGACTCGTTTAGCGCCCCCTGCTGCCGTTGCAGGGTAAAATTCCGTGTCCCGATTACCGCGACCTCTGCCGTGTTGCGCAAACCCAATTGCTCAACAATGGACAGGCTCTTTGTAACGCCAATCGTGCTTTGTGACTGCAGGTTCAGGGATTGAGGTGCAGGCTGAACAACCTCAGCAACATTCCCAAAAACCGGAGACGTGGTATGCGCAGGCTTTATCCGAAGGGTTTCGGCAACCTGCTCGACATGGATTTCTGAATTGTCAGAGAATGCCGGTGCGGTCATTGACACGCTAACGGCCAACGACAACACGGCGGCTCTGATCGTCACCCAAGTATAGCGCATTCTCTCGTCCTAGTTTTGACTAACGGTTTCTTTTGCCGTGCAGGTGGCACCAGTGAGTTGCTCAGTGACACTCAGCTCGAAGTCGACCCAACCGTTCGCCTCAAGATTAAACCGGACTTGAGACAAGACCGTGACCTCCTGAGCAGGCAATTCCTCTTCGCCCTTCTGTTCTGAAGCCCCCAGCCCTGACGCACTGATTTTGCTCGCCTTGAACTTGTACTTGGCTTTGGATCGGAGCAGGGCTTGTGCGATTGCAAAGGCGCGCACATCGTCGCCGTCCCGCTCAATAACAATCTTGCAGGCCATCTGGTTCAATCCCTGCGCCCACGTCGGAGGGCACAGCAAGATCAACGCCAAAGGGAAGAGTTTCAGAACGCGCAGCATCTGAGAGTATGAAAAGCTAGAATCACGGGGCTAAGGCTCAACGACTGGAAAGCTGTGGTGCCTCCCCCTCTGGTCAGAGAGGGAGGACAAGATGCTTAACGCATCTGTTTGGTATAGGCACTGTTGCCGCTGCCGCTCTGGATCACCTGAGCCATCTGACTGGCGTCCTGCTGCCAGACGTTTGCGGAGTTATCGTTGCCACCCTGACGGATCAGGATGTCGCACGACTGACACGCACCAGGCTGAGTGCCCGACGCAAAACCGCCCTGCCAGACGTCATAATCATTGTCGTTGCCGGACTGGAGCACCTCAAGCAGGTTGTTCGCGCCAACCTGGGTCGCGTTGCCGAAGTTGCGGTTGCCGCTCTGGACAACGTCCGACGTGTTCTGATCGCCGTGCTGATGAGAATTCACAATCCGGTTGTCATTGCCGCTCTGGCGAATGCTCATATCGTTGTTCGAACCGCCTTTTTGCCGAAGCAATTCAGCACTGTTGCGGTTGCCGGGCTGGGTCACAACCATTTTCTGCGAGTAGCCAAGCTGGGTCGCGCCGGGCCATGTCGGTGCCGGGCTCTGCTGAAGCGAACGCGAGCCAATCGCGTTGCCATCACCGCCCTGGGTCAGGGTCATTTCATTCTGATTACCGATCTGAGTAACCGGGTTCAGGGCATCACCGACAACGTTGCCATTGCCCATCTGGTTGATCCAAATATCGTTGTTATCTGCAACAGCAGCGGTTGCCAGAACGGCACACACACTGGAGATAAAGGCGATTTTCTTCATTTGGAGAGTCTCCATTTTCAATAACAGCTTAGGCTCGAAACCTAAACATTCCAATACGATTGGGTCCGGCCCCATTCAGAACCGGACCCGAGGTCAACACACTTAGTTGGCGCTCTGCATGGTGTATGCAGCGTTGCCGTGGCCACTTTGCGTAATGGTGGCCATCTGATTGGTGTCCTGCTGCCAGACATTCGCGTAGTTGTCGTTCCCGGATTGCGTCAGCGTGACGTCGCAGGAGAAGCAGCTGCCCGGACGACCATTCACACCAAAATCACCGGAGAGGATGTCGAAGTCGTTGCGGTGGCCGCTCTGCAGAACGGTCAGAATGTTGTTGTCACCCACCTGACGCGCGGAACCATTGTTCTGGTTGCCGCTTTGAATGACGCTTGCGTCGTTCTTGTCACCGTTCTGGCGCAGAAGGCTCAGCAGGTTGTCGTTGCCGCTTTGACGGACAAACATTTCATTGCGATCTCCACCATCCTGCTCGAGGCGGCGCGCAAGGTTGCGGTTGCCCGGCTGGGTGACTTCCATCGTCTGACGGTCACCTTCCTGCAGAGCGCCCTGCAGCGCGTTTGGTGCATTTGCATCCAGGCCGATGCCGTTGCTGTGCCCGCGCTGGGTGAATTGCATGGTGTTGCGCGTCCCGTCCTGCGTTGCAGGTGTGGAGGCAGAGCCCACAGCGTTCGAGTTGCCAAGCTGGTTGATGAAGATCTCATTGTTGTCAGCGAGTGCACCAGTCGCAAGCATCGCAGTGACCGCGGCAGCGAATATTCTCATATTAAGCTCCTGTTTTTACTATTAAAAAAAGGCCAACGCCTTACGCTCCCCCAGTAGATCGAAACCGATCTGCGTGAACGTCTGGAGCATTTGGTCATGGGTCATATTCAAAATCAACAATTTTAGATACTTTGGTATAGCTTTGAATATTTAGCGTAATGACGGTCAAACACCCCCTCCGGTTTCCAAAAACGAGCACTCTACCAAAGAGTGATTTCGGGCACTGATTAACCAATCGTTAACCATATGATTTCTTGAATGTTATTTAATTTTTACTCTTCTGGGTAGGTTTCATGGGCACCTCTCCCCTCAACTCAAAGCTGTCCCCCTTTGGCGCTGAATGTAGGCGCGCTGCAGTCACAGAGCGACATCAACAATTGACCGTCAGGAGGGGTATTGATCCCAAAATTGCTACAATTTGTGCGATTCCAACCCGAATCGCCTACCCCTTCGGCGATTGTCACGTTGGCGCCGGAGGTCAAGGGTAGCTGCCCTCAAGCGTCCTTCACCCGACCAGGCAGATTGCGCGAACTGTCCATTGACCGAACCCGAGCGCGAGTTTCGGGAGGCATGGAGCCGGGCTTATTCCGGCGTTGAGCCTTGGCGGGTGCAGGGGTCGCAAACGCCAAGAACCGCCTCGGATGAGACAGTTGCGGAATGTGCAGAATTTCTGATTGCAGGACAGGCAACCATCGTAACCTCCCCACCCTTCCAGCGATCAGTTGAAAAGAAAGGTGGCACTAAGATGGGAGGGGCAGGCCCCCGATACCTTTTGCAACAACTCCTGCGAATGACACCTCACAGGTAACAGCTCGAAACTCGAATGGACCGCGGAAATACGCCTTGATGAAAGCACAAGGTTAAACGAGCCGCCTTCCTCACTCCGCGGAAACAACATTCGCTCTCTCCCGAAGAGGACTGATCAGGCAGAACACCGCCGACTATGGTGGTTTGGCCGCTTGCCCGATCTCCGTATGGTTGTTAGGTGACTGCTGTTTTTGGAGTTTCGAATGGCGCATTTTCAGTCATGGATCGCAGATGTCCTGTTGGTGGGAGGAGATGACGCTCAAGAGGTCTCTTGTCGGGCTGCGATTTGGGCGAACAGTCATGACACCGCCATTCGTCGCTTGGCAGAGCATCTGGAGAAACAGGGTTACCGCATCCTATGGGTTGATGAATGCCAGCCTGCAGACCACTATCCCACCGCGTACGCGCGCCCGACCCTGAGCGTTTCAGCCGCGATACCTGTAGTGCTTTTTCCGGAGTTCGAGGAGCGAGGCTCCTCGCGGCCTGCTGAGTTCTTGACCATCAGAACGACCTCGGCCACGCCTCCGCTGGATGCACAACTTGGTAAGTGGCCGCGCAAAACGGTGCCAGACGCGTTAACAGAAGACCTGTTTGGCCAACCTGTTCCATCACAGCTTGAACACACGCACTATGGGCAGGCCGGAGACGTCCCGGCGTTAAAAACCTACGCGATTCTTGATGCGGCAAAGGCCATGGGGCTTGCTGACCTGATCGAGACGTCACAACTGCCAAATCGTTCCTTGTTCAAAGGAGACGCGGCAAAAGAATATCGCGACGCGGCGCCTTACCTGGTCGAGTTAGACATCGCCAGCGATTTCACCAGGCTGTTGTTCACGCATTTGCCTGAACAAGCCGACGATCAGAGCAGCCTGCACCTGTGGCATCGACACGTCGGGCTGTTTGTTCGCTCGCACGCGACCTTCGACACGGTATGGAGCCACTGCCGCAAGTTCACCAAACTCCAGAATGCCTCTGGGCAATGGTATTACTTCCGATTTTGGGAACCGGGAAACGCCACAGTTCTGGAGCACCACAAGACGGACAGCGCCTCACCTTTTGTTGCAGTGTGGCATGACCCTATCGTCCACAGTGTCATCATTCTACGCGAGGATGAAAACGTCTTCATACGTCCGGTTCTAGGCCGCGACAGAAAGAAGGGACCTGTTCGTTTGCGGTCCGGTGATCTTGAGGTGGCCGGAGGCATGCGGCGGGCTGACTTCATCAAAAAAGTGACCCGTGCGCTGGAAAAAGACCATCCCTCTCTACTCAGATTCACCGACAAAAACCGCATTGCAGATTTGTATCAACAGGGCCGCAGCCAAAATTACAGCGTCGAACTGGCGTCCTACAACTTCATTCGTGCGAACTTGCTCGCGCAGTCTAAAGGCATGTCTTTTTCAGACCTTGAGCGCCAAGTCGACCCGCATCTGGAGCTGTCCCCCTTAGTACGATCCAAGCAGATTTGGAACCATTTGAAAGACAATTTGAGAAGCCAAACAACATGAGCGAAGATGAATTTTCCGAAGAGAATGACACCGAAGGTGCCGTCGCCGCCTGCGACCCCAGTATTATTCCGATCTTTCCGGTCCGTTTTGCCCTGAAATCCGAAACTCTTCTTGCCATGAAGGATGCAGGCGCGCCTCTGCCGACACCCCCTGCCAGCATCGATGATCTATCCCACCATGAACTGGTCCGGATCCGCAAAGGGTGGGTGTATGTTTTTCACAACGGCAACATGCAGGTGTTCAAATTCACCACTTACGCTGATGATGAAAACTGCGGGATCTATCGCGAGGATGTCGCACAGAACATCGAACCTCCTTACACATTCACCAAGTACCAATGGAGCGATGGCGCTGCGAGCGGTGAGTGGACGCAAGAAGGCAAGCAGTACCCGTTCCTCTTCGTGCCGAAAGACACCCCAGAGGCGTGGGTCGCCTACAGTGAAACACTCTGGCCTACGCGTTTCTTCGACGAAGCCGAGAACAACGCCACCTTTCGTGCAAAAGTGATGGTCAACGTAGACCTCGCCGCGCGTTCAGGGGATTTCTGCGCCCCCATCACCGATCTCGAAGAACGAGTGCCCGCCTTCCGCAAGGGCTCACAGGCATTCCCTCAAAAGGACTACACCCTTGAGAACGCCATTCGCCATACCGGCGTGGAGATCGAGCGTTCCGGTCGGATTCTGAACTGCCAAAGCACCAAGGACACAGGCGTCCTTGTGGCTTTGCATGACCCCGTTGGGGAAACACAGGATTTGCTGGGCTTGATGACGGTGTACTCAACGACACTCAGCAACTTCCTGATAGAACACCAATACCCTCTGGTGATCGGAAAGGCCGTTGAGAATCTCAATGCGGATAATGAAATATCCACCTCCGCAATGCTTGGGCTCTTTGATGGCCCCTTATCAAAAGAATTCGAGGCTGAGTACGCACGGCTCGACAATACGGTACAGAGTCTTGAAAACACGTCCGCCGCCCTAGCCCAGTGTTGGGACAAATTGGTGGCACGTACTGGTTTTGGGACTCTAAAAGCCCTCGAAGACGCCTGCGAGACGGTATCCAAACGCTACAGCCTGCAGAACCATCCGCTTGATCATACAGAAGTCATCGGATTTTGGCTTTTTCTGGCGGCCCGCGTGATGACCGCTGCTGCCAGTTCCCGGCAGATCGTCGCAATCCTCAATGATCGCTTTGGCCTACAAGGCGCCGTCTCGCTTCAATCCGCTCCCGAGAACAAGTCATGGCTGGAAAAGCTGGTGAATGCGACCAAGGCTGTGGGCATCGCGATTTCGTCAGGAAAGCAAACTCACCGTATTTTCAAACCTGCTCTCAGTGCGTTTTTTACCGTTTACGGCACCCAGGTCGCCGCCGCTTCTGCAATGCAGAGTGGAAGCTCCGCCCGGCGATTGACCACGGTCTTTTTCCGCGAGTCCGTGCAGTTTCACACGGCTGATGATCTGCAACAGGCCTTCGTCAACATGCTGACACCTGAAGGTTACGGCGCAGCGGAAATGCCTTCGGAACTCGAACAATTGGGGGACGCCGTATCGGCCAGGACACTGCTGACGGAGACCTCGGGACAGAGTGGCCAAATTGGTGTCGTCGAATTTCACGCACAGATCGATCTGGAGTTCTCTTCCTCGTTTCACTCTTTTGCTCGCCGGGCGGAAAATTTCGACCTCGGCGTAAATGGCTTCGGTCTTGTCGCCGCCACATTAAGTGTGATGACCACTCTGAATGCGCGGTCCAGCGCCAACCGCAACCTTTCGGATATCGGCCAAATCGCAGGAGGTGCGGAATCGCAACTGACTGCCGCTTTGGCAGGCGCGTATGAAGCCACTTATGAGGTCACCAAGACAATTGTCGGGCGCGCAAACAGCGCCGCCACGCGCACAGTTCTGGCCGAAGTTTTTGGGAACAATGCAATGCTGCGCGGCGCCACGGCCTCCAACGCCACACTTGGTGGTCGCGCGATTGCAAGCAAAGCGTTGGGGTGGTCGGCGCGGGCAGCAGGGGCTATTGGCGTTGCAATGAGCGCCGCGATGGCAATCGAAGGGGTGCACCGTGGTGATGCCTATATGGCGACCGGCAATGGCCTGATGGCGGTGGGTGCGCTTATCCTGCTTTGCCCGATCGGATGGGGGCTTGGTCTGGTGGCGGTCGCCGCAATTGCCATCGGTTTCGTCGTCTCTCTGTTTTCCTATTCGGATCGTGAGATGTGGGTGAAACTGGGCTTTTGGGGAACGTCTGGTAGCTACTGGGATGAAGACCGAGATCAAGATGCATTTCAACGAATTGCAGACGCAAAGGTCTTGTCAAATGATCAATCAGCTGACTACTCGCGCATCAAGAACTTCTTCGAACAAGAAGTCACCTACTACTTGGACGTAACATCCCAACTTACCTTGGCAGACGATCTGAAGAAAGATGGTAAAATAGAAATTCGCTGTGGTACGCTACAAACCGCTGCAGATATGGCTCGCCTGTCTACCACCGCAGAGTTGCGATATCAGCAGCCTGGACCCGCGATGTGGGTTGAAACCGAAGATATTAGCGGCATCCAACTGAATTTTGTTTCTCCAGGCGTCGCCAGTGCCACAATCCCAAACGGGAATTATGATCCGAAATTTCGATCAGTGCGAATTCACGTGCGTTTGGCCCGCGTTCCACATGGTGGTGTCTTTCAGGAATCTCTGACAGTTCAAAGGAATACACTATGGTGAGCAACCGCTGGGCTGAACCTGAGCGTCCCGCCGACTATAAATCCCTCCCCGCCTATGATAGAGCAGGTTACTGGCACACACTCGCTCGTGCGGTGAAGCTTAAAAGTCCTGATATCGCGGAAATCAAGACCTTCAGAGATCAGATCTTCCGCGTGCATTTTTATGTATTGTCCGTTTTTATGACGGGCGTAATACTATGCGCATATACATACTCGTACGGCTCCCTCTCGAATGCCACGGCAGCTGCCATGGATGATTATGACTACGTTTTTAATTTTGAAGAGCGTGTGAAGGAGCAATACCAAAGAAGGGTCCTTAGAGAGCAAGCGCGCCGAACCGAGAGCGAATTTCTTTCGGATATGAAACGTGGCCACGGTAATCGTTTTCTCAAGCGCGCTCCATTTTATATCTTCTTTACTGCCTTGCCACTCTGGATTCTTCTGTTCGGCCTGCTCTGGCCCCGACCCTGCCCGGTGCGCTTTGATCGCAAGCGCGAGGTGATTTACACATGGCACACCAGCTGGTTCCGCAAAACGTTCTACGTTGCGGATGTCGCCCCGTCGTCCTTATCTGGCTTGCACGCCGATATCGCCCCCGCCGCCAAAGGACGCCCCACTATGTTCGGAACCTTCACCGGCCCGGTTTCCATTCAGATGTTTCAGGCGGATAACCCTGAAAAAGCACGGAAATTTCAGGTCGGTCCCTATCCAACCTGCCACGAGCATCATAACATCGACGTGCTTATGTTCATTCAGGCGTTCATGTCCGGTTATCTATATGATGAGGCTGGAAATCGAGCACCATGGAATGGCGATTGGCTGAACAAACTCCAGCGCGGCCCAGTCTTTTTCTTCGATTGGCTCAGGTGGCTCGGCGGCAAGACTCTGGCCCCGACCCGCTATTTCGACGAGGCTCAGACCGAGACTGCGCTGATGGCTTACCTCACCGACCCCAAAACTCGAAACCGAGGGCTAAGCTAGTCTTCGGGTCAAGACGGCGTTGTCGCGCAAATGGGAAAGAGGGATTCACTTAGCGAGTCCTGAAGGTTATCGGCACATGCCGAAGCCTGGTTCCACCCGCGACCGCTCAACAAACAGGCCAACCCACACCGCGTCGCTCAGGCAACGCGGTTCGCCCTCGGTCTGGTTCGTCTCTGACATGGTTTGGCATGCAGAGAAATCCGACAAGCCGGGACGGCCCGAGACGTTTTTGGAATGAGGAGGGTCAGGCAACGATCTGGGAGATCGTTTGCCCGACGAATGCGATCCAAACCTGCCTGACGCTCAAGGTGCTCTTCGGTCTTCTACGGTCGGGCTTGTCGAGAAGTTGATCTAGATGGCCGGACTCGATTGGTCGTTGCCAAACTTTTCGACCTTGCGTCGACGGCAGGCGCGGATTGCCGTGCAGATCCCGGATCCCGCCCCTGGCCTGCCGCCCTGCGTCGTGGTGAGCGGAGGAGTTCATCTTCCGGCAGGAGAGAGCTCCCGCCTTGCAAAGGCACGACCGAAGAATAGCATCTCGGCAAGGGAGTATATTTCAGGGTCACAGCATTGCGGCCAGCGATGCTGTCGCCTTCAATCGGTCGACCCCGCGCAGACAATTGCTGAAACTCTTCGAAGCACGTCCCGATTGCTTGATCGGTAGTGAGGCATGCGGATCAACGCATCATTGCGCGTGTGAACCGATTGCGATCCGGCGTGAACATGCGCCAGATGCCCAGTTCTATGTCTCGCCATATGTGAAACGTGGAACGATGAATGCTGTCGATACCGGGGGCGATTGGGCTCATATCTGTTTCGCGGCGTGCCGAACCCAATCGGCGAAGGCCTTAACGCCGTGCTTGTTGCGCGACAGCGGATTGAGCACAAGGCAATAGGCAAATCCGCGCAGCTCAGGGCCTGAGATTTGCCGGTAGAGCCCTGATTGAAGTCCGCTTTCAACCAGCGCACTGCTGGACAAAAGCAGCCCCAGCCCCTGATCCAGCGCGTTAAAAGCCGCGCTTTCATCGCTGAAACGGATAATGCGGTCCGACGGGAACGGTTCCCCGGCTTCCTTTTCCTTGAACCATTCTTCCCAGGTCGGGCCGCCCATATCCGGGTTGCGCCAGCGAAAGCCCAGCAGCCGGCTGTCCTGCACGCCGGTTTCCGGACGATCAGCCAGACTGACGGGAATGTAGCGATCCGAGAACAGAACCTCGGCGTCCTCGTTCACCGAGGCCTCGGGTCCATATCGGATCGCCAGGTCCAGCCGGTCAACCCGCAAGTCCAGAACGTTGTCATCGGTTTCGACCTCCACCCGGATCTCGCCGTGCTTGTCAAAAAAATCTGGCAGGCGCGGAACCAGCCAGCGTTCCGCAAAGGCATATGTGGTTGTGACCCGGACCAGCGATTGCTCGACGTCCTTGTCGAGCATGGCGAAGGCTTCGCCCAAGATATCAAACGCCGTCTGCAGCTTGGGGAACAACTCTTGCCCGGCGGGAGTGAGGGCGATCTGACGGGGGCGGCGCTCTACCACCTGGTAGCCGAGATAGGCTTCCAAATGTCTGATCTGGTGGCTGATGGCAGTGGCGGTGACGCTCAGCTCTTCCGCGGCTTCGGCAAAACTGAGCCTCCGGGCGACCGCTTCGAAGGCTCGAATTGCGTTTAACGGCGGTAGTTTACGCATGACGTCGCCCACTTGCGCAAAGAAATCTCAGCCTGGCCTGACGAATGGTCATTTGTTTTTGGGCCTCCTCTTTCTGAAGCTTGTGGAATGAAAAGGGAGGGAAAAATGACACATAATATTATCACCACCCGGCGGCGGTTGATCAAGGGGGTGCTTGCGAGCGCCGCCGTCATCGCCGCCCCGGCCGTCCTGCGCGCACAAGGTCGCCGTGACCTGTCGATGCTCACCTGGGCAGGCCATGCCGACCCCGATGTGATCGGCGCATTCGAGGAGACGCACAATGTTCGCATCCGTGCCAAGGAGTATGTTGGCGGCGATCAAATGCTCGCGCAAATGGCGCAGTCTCCGGCCGGAACCTACGATGTTATCCTGTCGGATGCGGAATACGTCGTGCAATTGCAGCAAGCGGGATTCATTGAGCCGCTGACGCCTGAAGACTACCCGTTCGACGACTTCTTCCCGGAGTTTCAGAATTTCCGCGGCCACTGGTTCGACGGTCAGCCCTATGCGGTCTTCCTGCGGTTCGGTTTCCTGGGTCTGTCCCATAACCGCGCCGCGATGAGCGAGGCGGACGCCCGCAGCTATCGCAGCATGTGGGGTCCGCAGCACGAGGGACGCATCGGCCATTTCGACTGGCATCTGCCCAACCTGGGCGCGTTGAGCCTCCTCAATGGCAACACGTCGCCGTTTGACCTTGATGAGGCGCACTGGGCGGAATTGACCGAGACGATGATGTCGCTCCGGCCGCAGGTGCGCGGGTTCTATGATTACGGCGGGATGCTGTCGGCGCTGCGCTCGGGCGAGGTTGCCGCGATCCCAGGCATCGGCGACTGGATCACCGGCGTGCTGGCCCGCGATGGTGCGGATGTCACCACGACCATCCCCGAGGAAGGCGGCCTGCAATGGACAGAGTCGCTGTCGATCGGCGCACGGTCAGAAAACCAGGATCTGGCCCGGACATTCATCCAGTACATGCTGTCGCCGGAAGGGCAGGTAAAGACCGCCACGCTCAAGGCCTATCCGGCGATGATCCCGACGCGGGCGGGCTGGGCGCGGCTGAATGATGAACTGCCGGGAGAGGCGCAGCGCCAGAACATGGTGCTGAACGGCCCCAATGCGCTCGATGAGATCCGCGCCGGGCGCATCCGGCTGCGGGAGCTTCCGGTACAGCAATCGCTGGAAACCTGGAACGACGCCTGGACGCGTTACAAGAACGCCTGATGGCTGGTCCGGCCCCGGCGCAATCGTCGGGGCCGCAGCCCTATCGGAGATATCGACATGACTTCCCCTGCTTTTCCGGCCCGCACGTCGGAGCGCCGGCTCCACTTTCTCTTTAATCGTGCCTGGCAGGCGCTTTGGGTCCTGCCGCTGCCTGCCTGGCTGCTACTGTTCTTTGCGGTTCCGCTTGGCTTGCTGGTGGCGATTTCATTCTGGTCCGTGGTGAACTACCGGCTGACGCCGGATGCCACGCTGTCGGCCTGGCGGTACGTCCTCGGCCTCGACTTCCTCTGGGCCAGTTTCTGGCGCAGCTACGGTCTGTCGATGGCCAGCGCGATCGCGATTTCGCTGCTGGCCTTCCCGGCCTCCTACGCGATGGCCTTTGTCGCGGCTCCGCGCCAGCGGCTGATCCTGCTGGGGCTTGCGATCGC
Source organism: Epibacterium sp. MM17-32 (assembly GCF_022348205.1). NCBI lineage: Bacteria > Pseudomonadati > Pseudomonadota > Alphaproteobacteria > Rhodobacterales > Roseobacteraceae > Epibacterium > Epibacterium sp. MM17-32. The sequence goes on from NZ_JAKRFC010000018.1 coordinate 69,639, forward strand.
GCCGTTTTTCACAAGCTATCTCGTGCGCATCTATTCCTGGCAGGTCTTCCTGACAGAAGGCGGCGTGATCTCTTCGGTTGTTCAGGCGTTTGGTGGCAAGGGGGAAAGCCTTCTCAACACCTATTTCGCGCTGTTTCTCGGCCATGCAACGCTGGCGCTGCCGGTGGTCCTGATCCTGCAGACCATCGCCCTTGCCAATGTGGACCGGACCGGGATCTCCGCTGCCGCCAACCTTGGCGCCCGTCCCGGAGCCATCCTGTTCCGCATCATCCTGCCTGCGGCCCGGCCCGGGCTGACGCTTGGGCTGCTGTTTGCCTTCCTGCTGTCCTATGCGGAGTTCGTCAGCGCCTCCTATCTGGGCGGCGGCACCTTCCAAACCCTGCCGATCCTCGTGACGGACCTTGTTCGGGCCGGTCAGCAATGGCCGCGCGCCGCCGTGGTGTCGCTGCTGATGATCGCCAGCCTGCTGGTCACCGCCTTTGTAACTGTCCTCTGGGCCTATCGCGAGAAAGGATAAGACATGCCTCCGCATCTGAAACACGCCTTGCCAAAAGCCTTCTGGGTTGCCGGACTGGCATTGGTTTTCCTGCTGCTTTACGCACCGATCCTGTCGGCGGTCCTGTTTTCCTTCAGCGCCGACCGCTTCCCAAGCCTCAGCATGTCCGGGTTCAGCACCAAGTGGTACGCGCAGGTCCTGACCGACCGCGCCATGCTGGAGGCCCTCGGCAACAGCCTGACGGTTGCGGGGATCACCGCGCTGATCGCCACAGCCCTGGGGCTTGCCGCCGCCTATGCGGATTATCGGTTTCGGTTCGTGGGACAGAAAGCCGTGCTGGCGCTGGCCTTGCTGCCGCCGACGGTGCCGCTGGTCATCCTGGGTCTGGCGATGCTGGCCTTTTTCTCCCGCGTCGGCATTGCCGGCACGCTTGCCGCCGTGGTGGCCGCGCATGTCGTGATCGCCGCCCCCTTTGCGATGGCGGTCTGCCGTCTGCGGCTGGCGCAACTGGATGAGACGCTGGAAACCGCAGCCCAGAACCTCGGTGCGCTGCCGCATTCCGCCCTCGCCCGCATCGTGCTGCCGCATACGTTGCCCGCCATCCTGGCCGCCTTCCTCATCACCTTTGCCGTGTCATTCGACGAGTATGTGATCTCCTGGTTCACGGGCGGCTTGAACCAGACCGTTCCCGTTGCGGTTCTGACCACGCTTCAGGGACAGGTCGACCCGACCATCCACGTCATCGGCACATTGAGTTTTTCCGTCACCCTGACGCTGGTTCTGATCGCGCTTGCCGTGGTCCTGCGCCAGAGCGGCGGCGGCATGTCCAAGGAGGAGACATCATGACCAACACACATTTGAAACTGGCGGGGCTTGCCAAGTCCTATGGTAGCTTCATCGCCGTCGAAGAGTTTTCGCTGGATATTGCGCAAGGGGAGTTCATCGCAATCATGGGGCCGTCCGGCTGTGGCAAGACCACAAGCCTGCGCATGCTTGCCGGACTTGAAACCGCAGACCGCGGTGAGATCACCCTTGCGGGCAACCGGATCGACCAACTGCCGGTCTGGGAGCGGGAAACCCCCATGGTCTGGCAAAGCCTGGCGCTGTTTCCGTTCATGACCGTGCGCGAAAACGTGGAGTTCGGACTAAAGATGCGTGGCGTTACCGGACCAGAGCGCCGCCGCCGCGCCGACGACTGGCTGAACCGGTTGGGCATTTCCACCTACGCAGATCGCAATGTCGCGCGGCTGTCAGGTGGTCAGCGCCAACGCGTCGCCCTCGCCCGCAGCCTGGTGCTGGAACCCAAAGTGCTGCTCCTGGACGAGCCGCTTTCGGCGCTCGACGCCCATATGGCCATCAAGATGCAGGGCGAGCTGAAGAAGCTCCAGCGCGAGCTCGGCATCACTTTTGTCTATGTCACCCACAGCCATTCAGAGGCCTTTTCGCTCGCCGACCGGGTTGTCATCATGAACGCCGGCAGGGTCGAGCAAATTGGCAGCCCGCAGGACATCTTTCTACGGCCGCGCAGCAAATTTGTTGCACAGTTTGTCGGCGGGATCAGCCTGTTGGAAGGAAAGGTTTCGGGCAGCGAGGGCAGCAAACGCTTTCTGGACACACGCGACGGCAAAGTCCGGCTCGCCAACAGCGGCGGGCTGGCCGAGGGCGCAAGGGCGGATCTGGCGGTGCGGGCGGACAGGATCTCCGTGACGGTCGAGCCGGGCTGGGGCGAAAACGAAATCGCCTGCACGCTGGTGTCAGAGGAATTTGCCGGGGCCGTCGTCAATCTGCACCTGGAAACCGCATCAGGCCGCAGCCTTGTGGCGCAGCTTCAGCAGCGGGACCTGGAGCAGTTGGACGCAAGCATCGGCGCGCGGGTCTATGCATCCTGGCATTCTGACGACGGTTTCATTCTGGAAAGCGCGCAGCAATCGGCGGCGGGCGCAAGGGTGAGGGCCGCATGAGGTCTGTTCTCGACACGACCATGGAGGCTCTGCAACGGGCCGGACAAGAGGGAGAGGTTTTCCTCTCTCTTCTGCCAGAGCGCGCCCGCGCCGAAGCCCGTCAAAGCGGTGGTCGCACCGAGAGATTGAGCCCCCTGGATGGGAGCACGGTCTCTTGGAAGGATATGATCGCGATCAAGGGCGTCACCCCGCGTGCAGGCTCCGCCCACTGGGCCCCCGAGGCCCCTGCCCCAGCGGATGCTGAGGTGGTAGCGCGCGCCTGCAAGGCCGGTCTGGTCAGCATTGGTGTCACCAATCAATCGGAACTGGCGTTCTCCGGCATCGGCTACAATCCACACCACGGCACTCCGCTCCTCGACGGGCGGGTACCGGGCGGGTCCTCCTCGGGGGCTGCGGCCTCCGTTGCGCGCGGGATCACCCGCCTCGCGGTCGGTACCGACACTGCAGGCTCCTGCCGGGTGCCCGCGGCGTTTCAGGGTGTGGTGGGCTTTCGGCCCACGCGCGGACGGTATCCAATGCGCGGCGTGATGCCACTCGCGCCCAGCTATGACATGGTTGGCAGCTTTGCCCGCTCGGTCAGCGACATCATCGAACTGGATGCCATTCTGTCCGGCGACAACGCCCGCCCGGACACCGCCAGCGGCCTTGCGGTGCTCAGCGACATGCTCGACGCGGGAGATGTTTCCGCGCCGATCTCCCAGCGCTGCAAGGCGGCGGTTACAGCTCTCGAACAGGCGGGCGTCCTGATGGAGCACACCAACCGGTCGCCTCTAGATGAGGCACTGGCGCTGATCCGCGCGGGCGGCTGGCCGGGCGCCATTGAGGCGGTCGAAACCTATGGGCATCTGCTCGAAACCGAGAACGCACCGCGCCTCGATCCCTTTGTCGCGGCGCGGCTGCGTGCGTCGGCCAGTCTGGACCCGGACAAGATCGCGCACGTCAAACAGGGTGCCAGAGCGTTGCGCGAAACCGTCCGGGCTTCTGATACCATCTACCTCCTGCCGACGGTTGCCATCGAAGCCCCGCATCTGGCGCCGCTGCTGGAAGATCCCGAAACCTTTGCCGCAACAAATACCGCGGCTCTACGTCTGACCATGCCTGCGAGCCTGCTGGATTTGCCCGCCATTTCTCTCCCCGTCGGGAAAACGGACGCGGGGGCGTGGGTGGGAATGCAGCTGGTCGGTCCGCCAGACAGTGACCGCACCCTGCTTGCCACTGCGGCAATGGTCGAAACGCTGCTGAAGCAAAAGGACCCCCTCACATGATCCGTAACCCGATAAAATGGCCAAACGGCGCCCGCTGTGCCTGTGCAATCACGTTTGACGTGGATGCCGACAGCCTGATCCACATCGCGCGTCCGGAGGACGGGCACCGTCGCCTCTACCCGATCAGCATGGGCCGCTATGGCCCGAATTCCGGTGTGCCGCGTATTCTGGACACCTACCGGCGGTTGGGGCTCAAACAGTCCTTTTTCATGCCCGGCTGGGTGATGGAGCAATACCCCGAGACTGTCGAGGCGATCCTCGCCGGCGGGCATGAGATCGGCCACCACGGATACCTGCACGAAGACCCCGCCGAACAGAGCGCCGAGGAACAGACCTATTGGTTCGAACGCGCGCTTGAGGTTCACCGGCAAATGACCGGCACCACCCCGCGCGGCTACCGCGCCCCGGTCTATAATGTCACTCCCGAGGTGCTGTCGCTCGCGGTAAAGCACGGGCTGACCTATGAAAGCTCGATGATGGCGGACGATCTGCCCTATCGGATCGATACCGCGGCCGGCTCTCTGTTTGAATTGCCGGTGCATTGGGGCAGCGATGACTGGCCGCCCTTCGCGCATTTCGACGAGATCGGCTACAAGATGCCGGTGATGTCGCCGCGCCGCGGGTTGGAGGCCTCCTTTGAGGAGTTTGAGGCGCAATACGAGGCTGGCGGGCTCTGGATCGGGATCTGGCACCCCTTCCTGACCGGGCGGCTGGCCCGCTGGCGCGCAGTGGAGCGCTGGCTCGAAGAGGTGCTGTCGCGTGGCGATGTCTGGTTCGCACCGCTGGAAGAGATCGCCGCCTATGCCGCCAGCCAGGAGGCCGAAGGCGCCTGGCAGCCGCATCGTGAGCCCGCAGCCCCCTACATGCATCCCGTCCTGATGGAGAAATAAACATGGATACCCGCGATACCCCGTTTGATGCCGCACGGCCCGACGGCGAAAACCCGAGCGCACATCAGACGCTTGCAGAGGATGGTCGCCTCAGTCCAGATACCACCTACACCATTCCCGCCCGTCAGGGCCGGGCGATGCGCGTGAAAAAGGGGGACCTGCTGTCGGTTATCAACCGCGACGGTAGCCAGATCGGCGATTTCTGGGCCTTTGCCGAAAGGGACTGCAACGAATATCTGTCGATGGAGCACTTGCGCCCGACGCTGCGTCGCATTTCGCCACGTCCCGGCGACGCGCTGGTGACCAACCGGCGGCGCCCGATCCTGACACTGGTTGAGGACAGCTCGCCCGGCGTTCACGACACACTTGTCGCGTCCTGCGATATTCACCGGTATGCCCAACTTGGACATCAGGGGTATCACGACAATTGCACCGACAACCTGCGCATGGCGCTGCGGGCCATCGGCCTGCGCCCGACATCGGTGCCCTGCCCGCTGAACCTCTGGATGAATACGCCCGTCATCGAAGGTGGCGCGATGGAATGGCGCCCCCCTGTCTCGACCAAAGGGGATCATGTGCTGTTCCGCGCTGAAATGGATGCTGTGGTGGTGATTTCCTGCTGCCCGATGGACCTTCTGCCGATCAATGGCGAAGATGCCGAGCCAAGCGCGCTGGAGGTCAAGCTGCGCCGGGCGCCCGAATGAACCTGACTGCACAACAAATTGGTGGCGCGGATGTGGTTCCGCGCCACCCAGCTTTATCGTTTCAAAGGGTTGTGTCAGGCCGCTTGCACCGCCCCACCGGCCAGTTTCATGGCCAGGTAGCGGGTACGGCCCTCCGCCGATTCAACCGACGCCTCGTGACGCGCGTCTTTGAATTCCTGATATTCGATCGCGATCGTCTCGATATCCGCCTGCGCGACGCCGAAATAATGCGCACAAGCTGCCAGCGCCGGGTCAAGCGCGTTGAGATGGGCACGCGGCCCACCGGGGGCAAAGCCGAATTCACCACGCGACGACAGCACCACCAGCCGTTTTCCCGACAGGATCGGCTCGATCGGCGTATCGCCGCGGGCCAGGTCAAAGGAAAAGGTCCGACCGATCCGCGCGATGTGGTCGATCCAGCCCTTCAGGGCGGTCGGCATTCCGTAGTTGTACATCGGCGAGCCCAGAACGACGATATCCGCCGCGATCACCTCATCGACCAGCTCGTCGGACAGCGCCAGACGCTCACTCATCCACGGCTCACGCGCGTCGGACGGGGTAAAGGCCGCATGGATGAATTTGTGGTCGATCGCAGGAATCGGGTTCAGGCCGACATCCCGGGTGATCACTTTCGTATCCGGTGCTTGCGCCAGAAAGGTCTGCGTGAACAGCCCGGTCAGATGACGTGTGAGGGAGCGCTCTTCAAGCTGAGCGCTGGCATCAATTCGCAACAGAGTGGGCATGGGCAATCTCCTGAGTTTATGCACTGCACATTGTGCCTACCAAGCGGCCAACCCTCTGGCGAAAGCGAATTTCTCATGGTCAGGGTGAATGAAATTCACCCTGGCTCCACCCCGAACGGAAAGGATTGAACCGATGCGGCGCTTGCCTCCGCTCCACGCGCTACGTGCCTTTGAAGCCGCCGCGCGGCATCTGCATTTCGCCCGGGCTGCGGCCGAGCTTCACCTGACGCCAACCGCGATCAGCCACCAGATCCGCCAGCTGGAAGAGATCCTGGAGGTGAAACTCTTCCATCGCTATCCGCGCCCAATCCGCCTGTCTGCAGAAGGCGCGACATTGTACCCGGTACTGCGCGAGAGTTTCGACCGCATGAGCAGCGCCGTCGCGGGGATTTCGCAGCAGGAGACGGGCCGTCCGCTGACGGTCTCCGTCACGGTGGCCTTTGCCAGCCTCTGGCTCATGCGGCGCCTGCCTGCGTTGCGCAGTCAGACCGGATTGAACCTGAAGGTCGAGGCCGACAACCAGCCGGTAGATCTCTCGGGGAGCGATGTCGACTTTGCGGTTCGCTACGCAGTTCAGGCGCAGCCCGAAGATCATTGGCTGCCGCTGTTCAAAGACAAACTGATCCCTCTTTGCGCACCGGAACTTCTGCGCCGGACTCCGATCAACGACGACGCTATTTTACGCCTGCCGCTGATCGAGTACCGTTGGAATTGCGGCGCGGAAGCGTCACCTAGCTGGCAGCGCTGGTCTCGCGCAGCCGGGCTCGGGGCGATGGTGCCGGAGGTCACACAGCACTTTTCCGAGGAAATCAATGCCATTGACTCGGCGCTGGCGGGTCAGGGCGTGGTACTTGCGTCCAGCGTCTTGGCTGGCGCCGCTGTCGCAGCCGGGCACTTGGTGCGCCTATCTGACGTGGGTTTGCCTGGCAGAACGTTTTGGGCGGTGAGCCGCAGCGATCATCCTCATTTTGCCGAAGTGGAGCGCTTTGCTTCAT